>NZ_JAVYJF010000036.1:0-32184 GCF_032621715.1 Pseudomonas sp. zfem004
CGAGTTCATTGCGCATCGGCACCTGAACAGCCCGCAGTTCTTCGCCGAGCGCAAGGCGCTGTATGGCCAGCTGAACGCACAGCTACGCAGCGCGTTTCTCGGCAAGTACCTGAACCTGGGGCAGCACGAGGACCTGCGCCGGGGGCTGGGGATCTCGACCAAGAGCCTGGTGCATCACTGGTCGAAGGCCGGCGCGCCGGGGGCGATTCCTGGGTATGCGACGCACTTGGATGAAGTGGCGAAGATGACCAAGTACCTGAAGTACGGCGGGCATGTGGCGGTGGGGGTGGGGGCGACTTCGTCGTACATGAAGATCTACGAGGCGTGCCGGGCGGGGGAGACCGAAGAGTGCAAACGGATTCGGTTCACTGAGACAGGTAGCTTTGCTGGAGGGTTGGCCGGAGGAGCAGCTGGCGCTTTGGCCGGGCAGTCGGCAATCAAGTACGTTTGCTACTTCGGCCCGTGGGGGCGAGCAGTCTGCGGAATAGCAACAGTTGGGGCAGGTTCTTTTGCAGGCAGTTCGTCCTTGGGGCAAGCCGCTGAGTATGTTGGAGAGACAATTTACGAGACATTCTATGATTGATCTGAGTGATTGGCCGGCAGGTGTGAAAATAGCATTATTGATTACACCCTTTTTAACTGGGCTCACAGGCATAGGAATCAGTGCGCATATCGCTTCCTCGAGGCACTTTGATTTGATGTGTGAAGCGCTTCAGAGAAGTAAATGTTTGCATGATGAGTTGAGGCGAGGAGGGGGGGTTACATTAAAGCTTCGATTCATGACGGTGGGTGCTATTGCGGGAGTGCTAATCTGGCCAGGGTTATCGATTAGGCGGGGTGATCTGGATTCGGAGGACTATCAAAACTTTCCTGCCTACCTCAAGAGGCGTATAAGAGCTGCTATTGTCTGTGTCTATGTTTCTTTGGCTTGGGCGGCCGTCCTTGAACTATTTGTTGAGCTGAAACGGACATAATAGTTGCGGGGTCAATCATCTCGGCTATTAATGGAGGTTGTGGTGATGCGGTCACCGTCGAGGACTTGGCCCTTGCGGTAGATCACGATGCGATAGACCATAGCGATCACCTGCGGCAATGACCTTGAAGCGGTTGCTGGTCATGCGGGCTTTCCTTGTGCGCAGAAAACGCCGAACGCTAGCAGCTCGATGGGGGTTATTTATAATGCTGAATATGATTGATGTCAGTGGGGGCTCTGTTGTTGTAAAGCTGCTGTTGCTGGTGACTCCATTTCTTTTGTTGATTGTCGGGCTCATCGTTAATGCATATATTGCGGGCTCACGCCACTTTTACGTCATGTGTCGCGGCTTTGGGCGCAGCAGTGGCCTGCAGGATGAGCTTGTTCTTTGGGGAGCGACGAGGTTGCGGTCTCGGATGTTGATCGTTAGTGCTATGAGCCTTGCTGCGGTTTGGCCATCACACGGGTTCCGCCGTGGGTGGTTGGACGCTAATGACTGGCAAGATTTCCCTGAGTATTTGAAATGCTGCATGAAAGTGAGTAGCTATTGTTTATTCATAGGGCTGGGAATGCTTTTTCTCTTGGTGTCATTTGTGAGGGTTGTACCTTGAGTAAGTGATAATTCAGGTAAGGCTTTGATGCCTTGCAGTAGTCTGTGGTTTGAGCTTGGGGTAGCACGAGGACCTGCGTCGGGGGATCTCTTGGCCGAGTAGCCAGTCGAGGAAGCAGGCATGTAATAAGTCGCGTTCCTGGCCATGCAGGCTCTGGCCAAGGTGCCAGTCGGAGGTGTGAAACAGACGCATGGGTGACCTGTAGGTTGTCGAGTCGGGCGGCCTGAATGGGCTCTCGAAAGGGCGGGTATGGTAACCCAACTCGCGGCTTTGGATCGGTCTCCCCATGCCTGGCTTGTCCGGTTCTTACCCGAGTGTTTTAATATTTTGAAACAAGGATGTTTTATGAAGCCCTCACAACCCCCTCCATTGAGCCTTTTCGCCATTGCCGTCCCGGACCTTGTCGTCCGAGGCTCGCGCGTGGGCGACGGAAAAGCGCTTCATCTTCCACGTGAATGGCGACACGGACGCGGCCGCCACGCGGTACTCGGCTGATAGCCCTACTGAAAGTCCTTAAGGAACGATTATGGAAAGTATTCCCCAGATCCAAGCCGACCTGACCCGCTACAAGCCGAAGTGGCAGGAGCGTTTCGCCTTCTTCGCCCAGCACGGTAGCCCGCTGAGCCCGGCGTTCAAGGCGGCGTTCAAGGCCTTGCCGATGGGCAAGCGCCTGCTGATCAACATGAACTTCATTGCGTTCTTCTTCGGCCCGATCTACCTGTTCGTCCTCGGCCTGTGGAAGAAGAACCTGGCGCTGCTGGGGATCTCCCTGGCCGTGGGCCTGGTGCTGGGTTTCTATGAAGGGCTTACCGGGACAGATTTGCCCCGGGCCGTGGACACGGGCGTGAACTGCGGCCTGGCGGCGCTGTGGGCCACAGTGACCAACTATGCCTACTACCTCAAAGAGGTGAAAGGCCAGCAAGGTTGGAACCCGTTCGAGAAGTAATACCGTCGGGTCGCTCGCGTCCCGGTCGCGTCGTCGGCAGCCGATGACGAGGCCGGGGCAGGTCACGCGGCCTACTTCGGATACAGCGGTGGCAGGTTGCCGCTCTCTGCCGACGGTGCCTGCACCTGCTCGGCGGGCGGGATGGTCCCGATTGCCCGCCACAGCTCATCCCCGTGCCAATACTGGCCGCTCTCGCTGTACAACGCCCCGTTCAAACCATCCAGCGCATCCGACAACGGCACGAACCGCGCCGCCATCTCGGCCAGGGTTTCCGGCTGCTGGCGCGCCCAGGCGTCGAGCGCCTGACGCGTGGCCTGGGGGTCGTTGGCCTGGCAGGCGCGCTTGAGGTCGTCGAGCAGTGTGCGCGGGCTCGGGCCGGTCTGCGCGGCGCGCAGTACCGCCGGTTGCGAGCGGGCGCGCCACCACAGGGTGAAACCGAGCAGGGTGGTCAGGGCCAGGATCAGCGTGGCCAGCTGCCAGGGCCACAGCAGGCGGCTGGCGCTGCTGCTGTCGCCGACCGGGGTGTCGGCGCTGAGCGCCGGGTTGTCCTGCACGCTGAGGGTGCGCGCCGGCAGGCTGGTCTGCTGCAGGTGGTCTTCGAGGGTGTTCCACCAGGTAACCTCCAGCGCCGGCAGGGCCAGTTCGCCACTGTGGGTGGGCACCAGCGCCTCGCGCTCTTCGCGGTTGGCGACCATGCCGCGTTCGCTGATCTCGTTGCGCAGCAGCGGCTGGTCCGGGTAGCGGCGCAGGCCGACGGCCTCGGTGGCCGGCAGTGGCGGCAGTTGGGTGCTCGATAGCCCGTCGGCGCGCAGGGTGACATTGCGCGTCAGCGAGTCGCCGATCTGGGTGGGCTGGCTGGCCGGGTCGGGGTACCAGTGCTCTTCCAGGGTCAGGTTGCGGGCCGGCAGCCAGGGGCGGTCTTTCGGGTAGTTGGCGGGGATCGGCTTGACGGTCAGGCGCAACGGCAGCGAGCTGACCTGCACCTGGCGGCCGACCCGGGAGCCGCCGGCCGCCTGGGTGCCGTTGTCGGCGGCGGTGGCGGTGAACTGCAGTGGTGGGATCTGGAGCTCGCCACTTTGCTGCGGGTAGACCGCGTAGCGGGTTTCGATTACCCCATGGCGCACGCCGTTGATGTCTTTTTCATAGGTGCGCGACTCACCCAATGGGTCGACCTTGGCGTTGTCCAGCTGCAGCGGGCTGAGGCTGCTGTCGTCGTACAGCGCCACCGAATGATAGATGCGCAGGGTGAGCACGGCCTGGGCCTGCACATACACCTCGTTGCTGTCCAGGGTGGTTTCGACGAACACCTGGGAGGCTACGTCCGGGCGCTGGCTGTCGGCCTGCTGCACCTGCAGGTCGATGGCCTGGCTGTGGGACTGCCCCAGTTGCAGTTCGGGGATGCGCAGGCTGCCGCTGCGCCGCGGCAGCAGGGTAATGATCCAGCGGGTGCTGGCGCGGGTTTCGCCGTCAAGGCTGTGCAGGCTGTTGAGCTGGCGCGTGCCGCGCACCTCGAAGTCGGCGTCGAGGGCATGCAGGTCGGGCTTGCCGAACTGGGTGACGTCCTGGCTCTCGAGGGTGAGCTCGAGGGTTTCGCCGGCTTCCAGGCGCGTGCGGTCGACGCTGGCCTTGAGGGTGAGCTCGGCCTGGGCCGCCAGGGCCCACAGCAGGGTGAAAATCAAGACGCCGAGGCGACTCATCGTGAGGTTTCCTGATGCAATTGCTGTTCATACCAGAATTTGCGCCGCAACAGCTCCGCCGGGTTGTCGGGGATTTCGCGCAGCCATTGTTCCAGGGCCTGGCGCTGTTCGGCGTCGAGGCTGGTGGAGACCGGCCGCTGTGGCGGCTGGGTGACACTGTCGTCGTCGCCCCCGGCAGTGCCGGGCGGTGCCTGGCTGGTGTTGCCGTTGGCATTTTCGGCGGACTGCTCCGGCTGGGCCTGCTCATCGGCGCCAGGGGTTCCCTGGGGGCTGGATGAGCTGCTGTTGCCTTCGTTGTCGGTGCCGGGTGTGTCCTGGGCATCGGCATTGGCCGGCGGTTCCTCGGCCTTGGCCTCGCGCTGTTGCAGCAGTTGCTGGACCAGTGCCTGGTTATCCAGCGCCGGCTTCAGGTCGGGCTGGCGCTCCAGCGCCTGTTCGTAGGCGTCCAGCGCCGCTTCCAGCTCGCCGGCGCGGGCCAGGGCATTGCCTCGATTGTAGTGGGCGGCGGCGTCGCTGCCTTGGGCAAAGGCGGCGGCGGCACCCGCGAAGTCGCCGGCCTGGTACAGGGCCATGCCGCGCCATTGCGGGTCCTGGAAGTGGCGCGCGGCCGCCGCCGGTTGCTGGCGCTGGAGCAACTGCTGGCCCTGCTGGTCTGGCCTTAGCCACAGGTCGTTGAGCTCGAAGGCCTGGCTCGGTTGCGGCAGGGCCAGCAGCAGCGGCAGGCAGAACAGCCAACCGCGTCGCCCGGCGCAGGCGGCCAGCAGCAGCAGGGGCAGCAACAGCCAATAACCCTGGTCGGCCCAGCTGTCCAGTTGCACGGTCTGGCCGTCGTTGCGCAGCAGGCGCGGGTTGTCGAACAGGCCCAGGCCGCGCAGGTCGAGGTCATCGATACGGGCGTGGCGGTAACGCCCGCCGGTGCCATTGATGAAGCTCTTGAGCGCGGCGCTGTCCAAGCGCGGCAGCAGGATGCCGCCCTGGTCGTCCTTGAGGTACTCGCCGTTGGCCTGACGCACGGGCGCGCCTTCGCTGCTACCGATGCCCAGCATCAGCAGGCTTGGGCCCTGGCGGCCCAGGGCCTTGGTGATGCCGTCGCGCTCCTGTTCGCTCAGGGCCGAGCCGATCAGCAGCAGGCGGCCCTGGCCAAGGCCGCTCTGGGCCAGCAGCGAGAGGCCTTTCTGCACGGCCAGGTCGGCGCGCTGGCCGGGCTGCGGCATGATCGACGGGTCGATCGATTCGAGCAGGTTGCGCGTGGTGCCCAGGTCGTCGGACAGCGGCACCAGGGTGTGTGCGGAGCCGGCGTAGACCACCAGCGCGGTCTGGCTGTCACGGCGGTGCTCGAGCAGGTCGAGGATCTTGCGCCGGGCCTGCTCCAGGCGGTTGGGCGCGGTGTCTTCGGCGAGCATCTGCGGGGTGAGTTCGAGCATGATCACCAGCGGATCGGCGGGCCGCTGGCGGGTTTCTTCAAGGCGCTGCCAGCTTGGCCCGAGCAGGGCCAGCACCACCAATAGCCAGGCCAGGCCCAGGGCGACCCAGGGCAGTTTGCTGGTGCTGCCGCTGCCGCCGCCGAGCAGCACGGCGTGGAACTGCTGGGGCAGGATCAGTTGCCAGCGCCCGGCGCGCTTGCGCCGGTGCCAGAGCTTGAACAGCAGCCAGCCGAGCAGGGGCACTACCAGCAGCCAGAGTGGGCGCAGCCATTGCGGCCAGAGTTCGATCATCGCCGCCTCCTCAGGCGCAGGCGCTTGAGGCGCTGGCGCCATTCGGGGTGCGGCTGCAGGAAGCGCGGTTTGCGCAGCATGCGTTGCAGCAGGTTGTCCGGCCACTGCACGGCCACCACCAGCAGTACGCTGAGCAGCAGGGCCAGGGCCAGCGGCCAGGCGTACAGCTCACTGGCGGTGCGGGCCTGGGTGGGTTGCTGGGCCACCGGTTCCAGCTGGTCGAGGGTGTCGCCGATGGCGTTGAGCTCGGCGCCGTCATGGGCGCGGAAGTAGCTGCCGTGGGTGATGTCGGCAATCTCCTTGAGCGAGGCTTCGTCCAGGTCCAGGCTCGGGTTCAGCCCGAGCAGGCCGGGGGTGCCGCTGGCCTCGGGGTTGGCGCCGATGCCGATGGTATAGATGCGCACGCCTTCCTGGGCTGCCAGGCGGGCAGCGGTCAGCGGGTGGATCTGCCCGCCATTGTTGGCACCGTCGGTGATCAGCACCAGCACCCGGCTTTGTGCCGGGCGCTGGCGCAGGCGCTTGACCGCCAGGCCGATGGCGTCGCCGACGGCGGTATTCTTGCCGGCGATGCCGATCTGCGCTTCGTCGAGGAAGGTGCGCACGGTACGCCGGTCGAAGGTCAGCGGGGCCTGCAGGTAGGCCTGGCTGCCGAACAGGATCAGCCCGACCCGGTCGCCCTGGCGGTCCTGGAGGAAGTCGCCCATCAATGCCTTGACCAGGTCCAGCCGGCTGATCTCATCGCCCTGCCATTGCATGTCGGGGAAGTCCATGGAACCGGACACATCCACTGCCACCAGCAGGTCGCGGCCACTGGCCGACACCGGCACCGGGTCGCCCAGCCATTGCGGGCGGGCGGCGGCCAGCAGCAACACCAACCAGATCAGGATGAACGGCGCCTGCTGGCGCCAGGTCGGCAGGTTCAGGCGTGCGCGGCGCCCGGCCAGGCCTTCGAGCTCGTCGAGGAAGCCGACCTTGAGCACCGGCTCGCCACTGTCGGCGGCGGGCAGCACCAGGCGCGCCAGCCAGGGCAGCGGGAACAGCGCCAGGAGCCACGGCCAGGCCAGTTCAAACATGCTTGCGGATCCAGGTTTCGACCGCCTGGGCGAGCCCGGCGATGGCTTTGTCGTCGAGCTTGCACTCGGGCTTGTAGGCGCCTTCGACCAGCACCATCCAGCGCGTCAGGCCGGCGGCCGGGCAGCGGTTGTCGAGGAAGGCCAGCCATTGCCGGCCATTGAGGGTATGGCTGTTGGCGCCGGGGTAGTGGTTGCGGCACAGGCGCTTGAGCAGGGCGTTGATCTGCTGCAGCCAGGCACCGGCCGGCACGCCGTCGTAGGGGCGCGGCAGGCGCGCCAGTTCCGCCAGCGCTTCGACGCGCACCGGGTCCAGCGGCAGTTCGGCGCGCACCACCTTGCGCTTGCCCGGGCGCCAGCGGCGCAGGCGCCAGGCGCCCCAGGCCAGCAACGGCAGCAGGGCCAGCAGCAGCCACCAGCCCGGCGCCGGTGGCCACAGGCCGATCGGCGCCGGGGCGATCAGTGGCTGCAGTTGATCCAGCGGGTTCATTGGCGGCTCCCGGAGCGCTGGGCATTCAGGTATTCGCGCAGTTGCTCGATCATTTCGCTCTGGGTGCTCAGTGGCATCAGCACCACCCGCAGTTTTTGCGCCAGCAACTCCCAGCGCTCGATGCGTGCTTCGGCCTGCTGGCGGTAAGCCTGGCGCAGGCTGGCGTCGAGGGTGTCGAGTTCCAGTTGCGCACTGCGCTGGGCGAAGCGCAACAGGCCGGCGGCAGGCAGGGCGTGGTCCAGCGGATCGCTGACCGGCAACAGCAGTACGTCGCAATGGCGCGAGAGCATCGCCAGGTGTTGTTCGACGCTGGCGCTGAGGGCGCGTTCGTCGCAGATGACGATGGCCAGGCTGCCCGGGCGCAGCACCTCGCGCGCCCGGCGCAGGGCCAGGCCCAGGCTGTCGGCCTGGGGCAGGGCCTCGGTGTGCAGGGCCTGGTTGACCTTCGCCAGGCGGTTGAGCAACTGCAGCAGGCTTTGTTTGCTGCGTCGTGGCTTGATCTCCAGATGTTCGTTGTCACCGAACACCAGCCCGCCGATACGGTCGTTATGGCCCAGTGCGGCCCAGCCGAACAGGGCCGCGGCCTGGGCCGCCAGCACCGACTTGAACATCAGCCCCGAGCCGAAGAACAGGCGCTGGCTCTGTTCGACCATGATGAAGATCGGTCGCTCGCGCTCTTCATGGAACAGCTTGGTGTGCGGCTCCTGGGTGCGCGCGGTGACGCGCCAGTCGATATTGCGCACATCGTCGCCGGCCTGGTAGACCCGCACCTGGTCGAAGTCCACTCCGCGCCCGCGCAGCTTGGAGTGGTGCAGGCCCACCAGCGGGCTGCGTTGCCCGGGCCGCGAGAACAGCTGGATCTCGCGCACGCGGTGGCGCATGTCGATCAGCTCGGCGAGGCCGATGCGGATGCCGGAGTCGGCCAGCGAACGGGTGGGCATGGGTTCAGGCGACGGCGACGACGTCGAGGATGCGCTGCACCACGCGGTCCTGGTCGACCCCCGCGGCCTCGGCCTCGAACGACAGGATGATGCGGTGGCGCAGCACGTCGAACAGCACTGCCTGGATGTCCTCGGGGCTGACGAAGTCGCGCCCGGCCAGCCAGGCGTGGGCGCGTGCGCAGCGGTCCAGGGCGATCGAGCCACGCGGGCTGGCGCCATAGGCGATCCAGTCGGCCAGCTCGCTGTCGAACTTGGCCGGGGTGCGCGTGGCCATGACCAGTTGCACCAGGTATTCCTCCACGGCGTCGGCCATGTACAGGCCGAGGATTTCCTTGCGTGCGGCGAAGATGGCCTGCTGGCTGACACGCCGCTCGGGTTTTACTTCGCCGCCCAGTGCTTCGCCGCGGGCCTGCTGAAGGATGCGCCGCTCGACCGCGGCGTCGGGGAAGCCGATCTTCACGTGCATCAGGAAACGGTCGAGCTGGGCTTCGGGCAGCGGGTAGGTGCCTTCCTGCTCGATCGGGTTCTGCGTGGCCATCACCAGGAACAGCGGCGACAGCTCGTAGGTGCTGCGTCCGACGCTGACCTGGCGCTCGGCCATGGCTTCGAGCAATGCCGATTGGACCTTGGCCGGGGCGCGGTTGATTTCGTCGGCCAGCACCAGGTTGTGGAAGATCGGCCCCTGCTGGAACACGAAGCTGCCGGTTTCCGGGCGGTAGATTTCGGTGCCGGTGATGTCGGCGGGGAGCAGGTCGGGGGTGAACTGGATGCGATGGAACTCGGCTTCGATGCCCTCGGCGAGCTCTTTGATGGCCTTGGTCTTGGCCAGGCCCGGAGCCCCTTCCACCAGCATGTGGCCGTCGGCCAGCAGCACGATCAGCAGGCGCTCGACCAGTTTCTCCTGGCCGAGGATCTGGGAAGAGAGAAAGGTGCGCAGCGCGTTCAGCGCCTCACGGTGTTCCATCGTCGACGGTTCCTGGGGGTGGGCCTGGGGTGCGCTGGGGCGCGGTTGCCGGGCGGGGGGATACTTTAATCTATCCGGGGGTTGGGGGACTAATGGGTGGGGGTAAAAATCTTGAAAAGATGGGGGTAAGGGTGGGGCAGGGTTTGCGTCGGGGCTGGCAGGTGTTCGCCTTGGGTTTTGGGCTGGGGCACAAATCGAGCGCCGCGCGGGCGGCGCTCGATTTCACAGGCACAACACCTCTCAAGGCGAACACATCTTCACCCTTCCCGCAAAGTTGGAAAGCTTCTTGCAAAGCCAGCGCCAGGCGCCACCCAGGCGTCAAAGTTTTGCTTCAAGAGGACTCGCGGTGGATCGCACTCAGTTAATCAGCAACGCACGCAACAACCTGGCCGGTCTCGGTCGGGGCAACCTCGGCGTGCCGCTGTTACTGCTGGTGATGTTGGCAATGATGATGTTGCCGATACCGCCGTTCCTGCTCGACGTGTTCTTCACCTTCAACATCGCCCTGTCGATCGTGGTCCTGCTGGTGTGCGTCTATGCCCTGCGCCCGCTCGACTTCGCCGCCTTCCCGACCATCCTGCTGGTGGCCACGCTGCTGCGCCTGGCGCTGAACGTCGCGTCCACCCGGGTGGTCATGCTGCATGGCCAGGAAGGGCATGGCGCCGCGGGCAAGGTGATCCAGGCCTTCGGTGAAGTGGTGATCGGCGGCAACTACGTCGTCGGTGCGGTGGTGTTCGCCATCCTCATGATCATCAACTTCGTGGTGGTGACCAAGGGTGCCGGGCGCATCTCCGAGGTGAGCGCGCGTTTCACCCTCGACGCCATGCCAGGCAAGCAGATGGCCATCGACGCCGACCTCAATGCCGGCCTGATCGATCAGGCCCAGGCCAAGGCGCGCCGTAGCGAAGTGGCCCAGGAGGCCGAGTTCTACGGTTCGATGGACGGTGCCAGCAAGTTCGTCCGTGGCGATGCCATCGCCGGCCTGCTGATCCTGTTCATCAACCTCATTGGTGGCATGCTGATCGGCATGCTGCAGCACGGCATGACCTTCAGTGATGCCGGCAAGGTCTACGCGCTGCTGACAATCGGTGACGGTTTGGTGGCGCAATTGCCATCACTGCTGCTGTCCACCGCAGCTGCGATCATGGTGACCCGTGCTTCGGGCTCCGAGGACATGGGCAAGCTGATCAATCGGCAGATGTTCGACTCGCCCAAGGCCCTGGCGGTTTCCGGCGCGCTGATGATCGTCATGGGTCTGGTGCCAGGAATGCCGCACATGGCCTTCCTCAGCCTGGGCGGGGTGGCCGCTGGCGCCGCTTACCTGGTGTGGAAGAAGCAGCAGAAGGCCAAGGCCCAGGCTCTGGAAGAGATGCAGCGCCAGCAGGACCTGCTGCCATCGCCGCAGCGTGCCATGGACACCAAGGAGCTGGGCTGGGATGACGTCACCCCTATCGACATGATCGGCCTAGAGGTGGGTTACCGCCTGATTCCGCTGGTCGATCGCAACCAGGGTGGCCAATTGCTGGCGCGGATCAAGGGCGTGCGCAAGAAGCTGTCCCAGGACCTGGGGTTCCTCATGCCCACCGTGCACATTCGCGACAACCTCGACCTGCAGCCCAGCGCCTATCGCCTGACGCTGATGGGGGTGATCCTGGCGGAGGCCGAGATCTATCCGGACCGTGAACTGGCGATCAACCCCGGCCAGGTGTTCGGCACGCTCAACGGTATCGCCTCGCGCGACCCGGCGTTCGGCCTGGAGGCGGTGTGGATCGATGTGGGCCAGCGCGCCCAGGCGCAGTCGCTGGGCTACACGGTGGTGGATGCCAGTACCGTGGTCGCCACCCACCTCAACCAGATCCTGCAGAAGCACTGCCACGAGCTGATCGGCCATGAAGAGGTCCAGCAATTGCTGCAGGTGCTGGCCAAGGCGTCGCCGAAATTGGCCGAGGAGCTGGTGCCGGGTGTCATTTCCTTGTCGGGCTTGCTCAAGGTTCTGCAGGCGTTGCTCTCCGAGCAGGTGCCGGTGCGCGACATCCGCAGCATTGCCGAAGCCATCGCGAACAACGCGGTGAAGAGTCAAGATACCGCCGCGCTGGTGGCAGTGGTGCGGGTTGGTTTGTCCCGCGCTATCGTTCAAAGCATTGTCGGCGTTGAGTCCGAGCTGCCTGTGATCACCCTGGAGCCAAGGTTGGAACAGATCTTGCTCAATAGTTTGCAAAGGGCCGGGCAAGGTCAGGAAGACGGTGTTCTTCTTGAGCCGAGCATGGCCGAAAAGCTTCAGCGCTCGTTGATCGAGGCGGCCCAGCGTCAGGAAATGCAGGGCCAGCCGGCCATCCTCCTGGTTGCCGGCCCGATCCGCGCCATGCTGTCGCGCTTCGGTCGCCTGGCTGTACCGAATTTGCATGTTTTGGCGTATCAGGAAATACCTGACAACAAGCAAGTCACCATTGTTGCCACCGTGGGCCCCAACGGCTGAGGTAGTGGGTTATGCAAGTTAAGCGTTTTTTCGCCGCCGATATGCGTCAGGCCATGAAGCTGGTTCGTGATGAGCTTGGCTCCGATGCCGCCATCATCGGCAACCGGCGCATCGCTGGCGGTGTCGAGTTGACGGCCGCGCTGGACTACAAGCTGTCCGCCCTGGCCCCACGCGTGCCGAATGCCGAGCTCGAGGACGAGTTGCGCAAGACCCAGTCGCGCATCGTCACCGCCCAGGCTGAAATCAGCGGGCGCAGCGAAATCGGCGAGGGTAACCGGCAGTTGTTCGCCGGCCAGTCGCTGACCGCATCCGAACCGCTGGTCGAACCGCATGTCGACGCGCCGGCGGCACCTGCCGCACCGGCTGCCGCGCCGGTCGATCCGCGCCTGTTCGACGCCATGCGCTCGGAGCTCACCGGCCTGCGCGAGCTGCTCGAAGTGCAGCTTGGTTCGCTGGCCTGGAGCCAGTTGCAAGGCAACAAGCCACAGCAGGCCAACCTCTGGCGCCGCCTGCAGCGCCTGGGCTTGTCGGGCGGGCTGGCCCGCGAGTTGCTGGAGCAGACCGCCGAAATCGAAGAGCCGCGCCACGCCTGGCGCATGGTCCTGGCGCACCTGGCGCGGATGATCGACGTGCCCGAGGTCGAGCCGATCGAGGAGGGTGGGGTGATCGCCATGGTCGGCCCGGCCGGCATGGGCAAGACCACTACCTTGGCGAAACTGGCCGCACGCTATGTGCTCAAGTACGGCGCGAGCAATATCGCCCTGGTGAGCATGGACAGCTTCCGCATCGGCGCCCAGGAACAGCTGAAAACCCTGGGGCGCATCCTCAATGTGCCGGTCACCTACGTCGACCCGGGTGAGTCCCTGGCCCAGGCGCTCGAGCCGCTGCTGCGCAAGCGCGTGGTGCTGATCGATACCGCGGGCCTTCAGGCCAGCGACCCGGCGCTGCGCATGCAGCTGGAGACGCTGGCCGGGCGCGGCATCGCCTCGAAGAACTATCTGGTACTGGCCACCACCAGCCAGAAACAGGTGCTCACCGCCGCTTACCACAGCTACAAGCGCTGTGGCCTGGCCGGTTGCATCCTGACCAAGCTCGATGAAACCGCCTGCCTCGGTGAAGTGCTGAGCCTGGCCATCGGCCACGAGTTGCCGATTGCCTACCTGACCGACGGGCCACGTATTCCGGATGACCTGCAATTGCCGCGCAAACACCAGCTGGTGAGCCGCGCGGTGAGCGTACAGATGCAGGACGAGCCCAGCGAAGAGGCCATGGCCGACATGTTCGCTGATCTCTACCACAACCCCGGCAAGCGGGCGGGGTAAAGGTGAACACTGTGCAAAGTACCTACATCATGGGGTTGCCCGGCCTGGCCGCGGCGCTGAGCATCAAGCCCCTCATGTGGCCTGGGTCCAAGCAAGACAAGGTAACCAACAGACATGGGTAGCATGCATCCCGTACAGGTGATCGCCGTCACTGGTGGCAAAGGTGGCGTCGGCAAGACCAACGTTTCAGTGAACCTGTCCCTGGCGCTGGCCGAGCTCGGCCGCCGGGTCATGCTGCTCGACGCCGACCTGGGCCTGGCCAATGTTGACGTACTGCTGGGCCTGACGCCCAAGCGCACCCTGGCCGACGTCATCGAAGGCCGTTGCGAGCTGCGTGATGTGCTTCTGCAGGGGCCGGGCGGGGTACGCATCGTGCCGGCTGCCTCGGGCACCCAGAGCATGGTGCACCTGGCGCCGGCCCAGCACGCCGGCCTGATCCAGGCGTTCAGTGAAATCGGCGACAACCTCGATGTGCTGGTGATCGACACCGCCGCCGGTATCGGTGAGTCGGTGGTCAGCTTCGTGCGGGCCGCGCAAGAGGTGTTGCTGGTGGTCTGTGACGAGCCCACCTCGATCACCGATGCCTACGCCCTGATCAAGCTGCTCAACCGCGACTACGGCATGAACCGCTTCCGCGTGCTGGCCAACATGGCGCAGAGCCCGCAGGAAGGGCGCAACCTGTTCGCCAAGTTGACCAAGGTCACGGATCGCTTCCTCGACGTCGCCCTACAATACGTCGGCGCCGTGCCTTACGACGAATGTGTGCGCAAGGCGGTGCAGAAGCAGCGGGCGGTCTATGAGGCCTTCCCACGGTCCAAGTGTGCGCTGGCCTTCAAGGCCATCGCGCAGAAGGTCGACAGCTGGCCGCTGCCAGCCAACCCGCGCGGGCACCTGGAGTTTTTCGTCGAGCGTCTGGTGCAGCCCACCAGCGCGGGGCCAGTGCTATGAGTGCGAGCGGCTTCAAGATGTACAGCAAGGCGTCGAAGGACGCCCAGTACGAGCTGGTAGAGCGCTACGCGCCGCTGGTCAAGCGCATCGCCTACCACCTGCTGGCGCGCCTGCCGGCCAACGTGCAGGTCGAGGACCTGATCCAGGCCGGCATGATCGGCCTGCTGGAAGTCGCCAACAAGTACGACGCCAGCAAGGGCGCCAGCTTCGAGACCTACGCCGGCATCCGCATCCGCGGCGCGATGCTCGACGAGGTGCGCAAGGGCGACTGGGCACCACGTTCGGTGCACCGCAATACGCGCATGGTCAGTGACGCAATGCGCTCGGTTGAAGCAAGAACCGGTCGCGACGCTAAAGATCACGAGGTTGCTGCCGAACTCCAATTGAGTCTCGATGATTACTACGGGATTCTGAACGACACCTTGGGCAGCCGCCTGTTCAGTTTTGACGACCTGTTGCAGGACGGTGAACACGAAGGCTTGCACGAGGACGGGGCCAGCGGCCAGCTGGAGCCATCGCGTGATCTGGAAGACGAGCGCTTCCAGCGCGCCCTGGCCGAGGCGATCGCCAACCTGCCGGAGCGTGAGCGCCTGGTGCTCGCGCTGTACTACGACGAAGAGCTGAACCTCAAGGAAATCGGTGAGGTGCTGGGGGTCAGCGAGTCGCGTGTCAGCCAGTTGCATAGCCAGTGCGCGGCGCGTTTGCGCGGCCGCCTGGGGGAATGGCGGGCACGTTGAGCCCGGGTTCGATGCAGTCGTTTTTTGCTCTACCGAATTGATTGACTGCGCGCTCGGCGCCGAGCGCGTTTAAGACTGCTTGGAGGTCTACTTGAACAAAGACATGAAAATCCTCATCGTTGACGACTTTTCGACGATGCGGCGGATCATCAAGAACCTGTTGCGTGATCTGGGGTTCACCAATACCTCGGAAGCTGACGACGGCAACACCGCGTTGCCGATGCTGGAAAGCGGCCACTTCGATTTTCTGGTGACCGACTGGAACATGCCGGGCATGTCCGGTATCGAACTGCTGCGCAAAGTCCGCGCCGACGAGCGTCTGAAGCACCTGCCGGTGCTGATGGTGACCGCCGAAGCCAAGCGTGAGCAGATCATCGAAGCGGCCCAGGCCGGGGTAAACGGCTATGTGGTCAAGCCTTTCACCGCCCAGGTGCTCAAAGAAAAGATCGAGAAGATCTTCGAACGCGTCAACGGCTGAGTCACCTCAGGGGGCGCCATGGAGTCAACCAACAACTCGCTGGGTGAGTTCGAATCAACCCTGAAAAAACATGCCCAGGAACTGGTCGAGAGCCTCGAGCGCGGCCGGTTCGGCGATGCGGTGCAGCTGATTCATCAGCTGAACCAGACCCGCGACCGTGGCTTGTATCAGGAAGTCGGCAAACTCACCCGTGAACTGCACAGTGCGATCGTCAGTTTCCAGATCGACCCGGCGATGCCGCAGGCCGAGGAGGTCTCGCAGATCACCGATGCCACCGAGCGCCTTTCCTACGTGGTGCGCCTCACCGAAGGCGCGGCCAACCGCACCATGGACCTGGTGGAGGAGAGCACGCCGGTGCTCAACAGCCTGGCCAGCGAAGCCCAGGACCTGTCCGCCGACTGGCAGCGCTTCATGCGCCGCGAAGTGGCGGCGCCGGAATTCCGTGAGCTGGTCAAGCGTGTCGACAGTTTCCTGACGCACAGTGCCGAAGGTAACCGCAAGGTCGCCGGGCATCTCAACGATATCTTGCTGGCTCAGGACTATCAGGACCTGACCGGCCAGGTGATCAAGCGGGTTACCGCGCTGGTCACCGAAGTAGAAAGCAATCTGCTCAAGCTCGTGCTGATGGCCAGCCAGGTCGACCGCTTCGCCGGTATCGAACATGACCACCAGCAGCTGCGCGCTGAAAAAGATGAAGAAAAACATCCGACTCGGGGTGAAGGTCCGCAGATTCATGCCGATAAGCGTGAAGACGTCGTGTCCGGTCAGGACGATGTCGATGATCTGCTGTCCAGCCTGGGTTTTTAAGGAGCACGTTTAATGAGCTTCGGCGCCGATGAAGAAATCCTCCAGGATTTCCTGGTAGAGGCCGGCGAAATCCTAGAGTTGTTGTCCGAGCAACTGGTCGAGCTGGAAAGCCGGCCCGATGACGCGGACCTGCTCAATGCGATTTTCCGCGGTTTCCACACTGTAAAAGGGGGCGCCGGCTTCCTTCAGCTCAACGAACTGGTGGAGTGCTGCCACATCGCCGAAAACGTGTTCGACATCCTGCGCAAAGGTGAGCGCCGGGTCGACGCGGAACTGATGGACGTGGTGCTCGAAGCGCTCGACACGGTCAACAGCATGTTCGGCCAGGTACGTGAGCGCACCGATGTCACCCCGGCCACCCCAGAGCTGCTGGCGGCGCTGTCGCGCCTGGCCGAACCAGGTTCCGCCCAGGCACCGGCCGCTGTGGTCGAGGCCGAGCCAGTGGTCGAGGCCAGCGCCGAGCCGGACATCACCGACACTGAGTTCGAGCAACTGCTCAACTCGCTCGATGCGGTCAAGGCCGAGGCTGAGGCCGAGCTGGACGAGCAGATGCAAGGCGAGGCGCCGGTCACCGGCGGTGACGAGATCACCGACGCCGAGTTCGAAAACCTGCTCGACCAGTTGCACGGCAAAGGCCAGTTTTCGAGCGAAGTGGCGGCCAGCGAACCGGCAACCGCCGCGCCCGCTGCCGCCAGCGACGAGATTACCGACGACGAGTTCGAGTCGTTGCTTGACCAGTTGCACGGCAAGGGCACCTTCGCCGTCGATGCACTGCCGGGCGCTGCCGCGCCGGCTGCAAGTGCCGCGCCTGCTGCTGCGGGCGATGACATCAGCGAGCATGAATTCGAAGCGCTGCTTGACCAGTTGCATGGCAAGGGCAAGTTCTCTGGCGATGCGGTAGTTGCCGAGGCACCCGCTGCCGCTGTGGCGGCCGCGCCCAAGGCAGAAGCAAAGCCTGTGGCCAAGCCTGCTCCTGCTCCAACGCCAGCTGCCGCGCCGGCCCCGGCTGCGGCCGCCAAGCCAGCCGCTGCGGCTCCTGCCCGTGCCCCGGCACCGGCGGCCGAGAAGCACGGCGCCAGCGAAGCGGAAACCACGGTGCGGGTCGACACTGCGCGCCTGGACGAGATCATGAACATGGTCGGCGAACTGGTACTGGTGCGTAACCGCCTGGTGCGCCTGGGCCTGAACAGCGGCGACGAGGCCATGTCCAAGGCCGTGTCCAACCTCGACGTGGTCACCGCCGACCTGCAGACCGCGGTCATGAAGACCCGCATGCAGCCGATCAAGAAGGTCTTCGGTCGCTTCCCGCGCCTGGTCCGTGACCTGGCGCGTCAGCTCAAGAAAGAGATCAACCTGGAACTGGTCGGTGAAGAGACCGATCTCGACAAGAACCTCGTCGAGGCCCTGGCCGACCCGCTGGTGCACTTGGTGCGCAACGCCGTCGACCATGGTGTCGAGATGCCCGACGAGCGCGAAGCTTCGGGCAAGGCCCGTACCGGTCGCGTGGTGCTGTCGGCGGAACAGGAAGGCGACCACATCCTGCTGTCGATCTCCGACGACGGCAAGGGCATGGACCCGAGCGTGCTGCGGGCCAAGGCCGTCGAGAAGGGCCTGATGGACAAGGACGCCGCCGACCGCCTGAGCGAGTCGGACTGCTACAACCTGATCTTCGCCCCGGGCTTCTCGACCAAGACCGAGATCTCCGACGTGTCCGGCCGCGGTGTCGGCATGGACGTGGTGAAGACCAAGATTTCCCAGCTCAACGGCTCGATCAACATCTTCTCGGCCAAGGGCCAGGGCTCGAAGATCGTCATCAAGGTGCCGCTGACCCTGGCGATCATGCCGACCCTGATGGTGATGCTGGCCAACCAGGCGTTCGCCTTCCCGCTGGTCAACGTCAACGAGATCTTCCACCTCGACCTGTCGCGCACCAACGTGGTCGACGGCCAGGAAGTGGTGATCGTCCGCGACAAGGCGCTGCCGCTGTTCTACCTCAAGCGCTGGCTGGTCCAGGACCAGGCGCACGAGGAGCAGCACGAAGGTCACGTGGTGATTCTGTCGGTGGGTACCCAGCGCATCGGCTTCGTGGTCGACCAGTTGGTGGGGCAGGAAGAAGTTGTGATCAAGCCGCTGGGCAAGATGCTGCAGGGTACCCCGGGCATGTCCGGCGCCACCATCACCGGTGACGGCCGTATCGCGTTGATCCTCGACGTTCCGAGCATGCTCAAGCGTTACGCCGCCCGGCGTATTTGATTTCGGTGGCGCGCCCTGGCGGGTGCGCCACCTAATGGAGTGTTTATGGCAGTCAAGGTCCTGGTGGTGGATGATTCCGGTTTCTTCCGCCGCCGTGTCTCGGAAATTCTCTCGGCCGACCCGACGATCCAGGTCGTGGGCACCGCGACCAATGGCAAGGAAGCTATCGACCAGGCGCTGTCGCTCAAGCCCGATGTCATCACCATGGACTATGAAATGCCCATGATGGACGGCATCACTGCGGTGCGGCACATCATGCAGCGCTGCCCGACGCCGGTGTTGATGTTCTCGTCGCTGACCCATGAAGGCGCCCGCGTTACGCTGGATGCGCTGGATGCCGGTGCGGTGGATTACCTCCCGAAGAATTTCGAAGACATCTCGCGCAACCCCGAGAAGGTCAAGCAGATGCTGTGCGAGAAGGTCCATACCATCTCGCGCAGCAACCGCCGTTTCAGCGGTTACGCAAGCCCAGCGCCGGCCGCAGCGCCGGCACCGACCAGCAGCCACACGCCTGCCAGCAGTTTTGCCGGCACCGCGCCTGCGCGCCCGGTGGTACCGGCGCGCGCTGCGGCGCCTGCGCCAGCTCATTCGCCAGCCCCCAAGCGCAAGCCTTACAAGCTGGTGGCCATCGGCACCTCCACCGGTGGCCCGGTGGCGCTGCAGCGTGTGCTCACCCAGTTGCCAGCCAACTTCCCGGCGCCGATCGTGCTGATCCAGCACATGCCGGCAGCCTTTACCAAGGCCTTCGCCGAGCGCCTGGACAAACTGTGCAAGATCAGCGTCAAGGAAGCCGAGGACGGCGACGTGCTGCGCCCGGGCCTGGCCCTGTTGGCGCCTGGCGGCAAGCAGATGATGGTCGACGGCCGTGGCACGGTGAAAATCCTGCCGGGCGACGAGCGCCTTAACTACAAGCCGTGTGTCGACATCACCTTTGGCTCCGCCGCCAAGTCCTATGGCGACAAGGTGCTGTCGGTGGTGCTCACCGGCATGGGCGCCGATGGCCGCGAAGGTGCGCGCCTGCTCAAGCAGGGCGGCAGCACCGTATGGGCGCAGGATGAGGCCAGCTGCGTGATCTATGGCATGCCCATGGCGATCGTCAAGGCCAACCTCGCCGACGCGGTGTACAGCCTGGACGAGATCGGCAAGCACCTGGTCGAGGCGTGCGTCTGATGGATGTCTTGAGCCTGATCGGCCTGATCCTCGCTTTCGTCGCCATCGTCGGCGGTAACTTCCTCGAGGGTGGGCATGTCGGTGCGCTGCTCAACGGCCCGGCGGCGCTGATCGTGCTGGGCGGCACCCTGGCGGCGGCGCTGCTGCAGTCGCCGCTGTCGTCGTTCAAACGGGCGCTGCAGATCGTGCGCTGGATCTTCTTCCCGCCACGGGTGGACCTGGCCGGCGGTATCGACCGTGTCGTCAACTGGAGCCTGACCGCCCGCAAGGAAGGCCTGCTGGGCCTGGAAGGCGTGGCGGATGCCGAGCCCGACCCCTATGCGCGCAAGGGCTTGCAACTGCTGGTCGACGGTGCCGAACCGGAAGCCATTCGCAGCGTCCTCGAGGTGGATTTCCTGACCCAGGAGGCCCGCGATATCCAGGCGGCCAAGGTGTTCGAGAGCATGGGCGGCTATGCGCCGACCATCGGTATCATCGGTGCGGTGATGGGCTTGATCCACGTGATGGGCAACCTCGCCGACCCTTCGCAGCTGGGTAACGGCATTGCCGTGGCGTTCGTCGCCACCATTTATGGTGTCGCCAGTGCCAACCTGATCCTGCTGCCGATCGCCAACAAGCTCAAGGCCGTCACCCTGCGCCAGTCGCGTTACCGCGAGATGCTGCTCGAGGGCCTGCTGTCGATCGCCGAAGGCGAGAACCCGCGTTCGATCGAGCTCAAGCTGCAAGGCTTCATGGAGTAACCCATGGCCCGTCGTCGTCATACCGAGGAACATGAAAACCACGAGCGCTGGCTGGTGTCGTACGCCGACTTCATCACCTTGCTGTTCGCCTTTTTCGTGGTCATGTACTCGATTTCCTCGATCAACGAGGGCAAGTACAAGCAGATCTCGCAGGCGCTGATCGGGGTGTTCAACGACCCTGAGCGCAGCATGAAGCCGATCCCCATCGGCGATGAGCGCCCGCTCACGGTCAAACCCGCCGAGCCGCTGGTCAAGGACAGCGAACAGACCGACGCCGGCCTGGCCCAGGCCAGTATCGATCCGCTCAAGAGCATTGCCGACGATGTGCGCGATGCGTTCGGCGACCTGATCAAGTCCGACCAGATGACCGTGCGCGGCAACGAGCTGTGGATCGAGATCGAGCTCAACTCCTCGCTGCTGTTCGGCAGCGGTGACGCCATGCCCAGCGATGTTGCGTTCTCGATCGTCGAAAAGGTGGCGAAGATCCTCAAGCCGTTCGCCAACCCGGTGCACGTCGAAGGCTTTACCGACAACCTGCCGATCCGCACGGCGCAGTACCCGACCAACTGGGAGCTGTCTTCGGCGCGCGCGGCGAGCATCGTCCGCCTGCTGGCGATGGAAGGCGTCAATCCGGCGCGCATGGCCTCGGTGGGCTATGGCGAGTACCAGCCGGTGGCCGGCAACGACACTGCCGAAGGGCGCGCGCGCAACCGCCGGGTGGTGCTGGTGATTTCACGCAACCTCGAGGTGCGTCGCAGCCTGACCGGCAGCGGCAGTGCCAACGCCACGCCGGATGCGGCCTTGCGCCGGGCTGGCACACAAAGTGCACCAGTCACGCCTGCAACGCTGACGGGGCAATGATTCGTCAATTCCCCGACGCTGATGGCCATACAGGTGAGTGGTCTTGCGCGGCCTCTGTAGGAGCGGGCTTGTCCCGCGAAACAGGCTGCGCGGTAGTGGCACCGGCTTTGCCGGTGTTCGCGGGTCAAGCCCGCTCCTACAGAGTCTCGCGCCAAATCAACGAGATAGAATTTGTCCTATGAGAGTCTGGGCAGTAGCCAATCAAAAGGGTGGTGTTGGCAAGACCACCACCACCATCGCCCTGGCCGGCCTGTTGGCCGAGGCGGGCAAGCGCGTGGTCGTTGTCGACCTCGACCCGCACGGCTCGATGACCAGCTATTTCGGGCACAACCCCGACGCGCTCGAGCACAGCTGCTACGACCTGTTCCTGCATAAAGGCACGGTGCCCGAAGGGCTGCCGGGCCAGTTGCTGCTGCCCACCAGCGACGAGCGTATCTCGCTGCTGCCGTCGAGCACCGCGCTGGCGGTGCTGGAGCGCCAGTCGCCGGGGCAGAGTGGCCTGGGCCTGGTGATCGCCAAGAGTCTGGCGCAGCTGTGGCAGGACTTCGACTTCGCCCTGATCGACAGCCCGCCGTTGCTCGGCGTGCTGATGGTCAATGCCCTGGCCGCCTGCCAGCAGCTGGTGATCCCGGTGCAGACCGAGTTCCTCGCGGTCAAGGGCCTGGAACGCATGGTCGGGACCCTGGCCATGGTCAACCGTTCGCGTAAACAGGCACTGCCCTACCAGATCGTCCCGACCCTGTTCGACCGCCGCACCCAGGCATCGCTGGGCACCTTGAAAGTGCTGCGCGACACCTATGGCGAGCAGGTCTGGCAGGGCTATATCCCGGTTGACACGCGCCTGCGCGATGCCAGCCGCAATGGTGTCACGCCCTCGCAGTTCGACGGCAAGAGCCGTGGCGTCATTGCCTACCGGGCGCTGCTCAAGCACCTGCTCACTTACCGCTCCGCGCTGCAGGTGGCCTGATGAACCAAGCCCGGCATATCGCCAGCAAACCGCAAATGGCCCTGCAGTCGTACCTGGATGGCCTGCTGCAGGAAGCCACCGAGTCGTTCGAGCTGCCGGAGCCTGCGCCAGCCGCGCAGCCGGCCAGCCAGGCACCCAGTGACGAATTCGAGGCGGCTGTTCGCGAAGAACAGGCCGCTGACGCCCGCCGCCGGGCCGAGCCGGCAGCCGCAGCAGCGCGGCCTTTTGCCGAGCCGCAGGTCAAGGTGCTGCCGACCGTCCTGCCGCCGGCCCAGCCCGTGGTCAGCGTGGTCGAGGAGCAGGTGCTGGCCGAAGCCAGTATCCCGCTGCTGACCGAGGTCCAGGCCGCCGAGCCGGTCGCACCCCTGGTCGAGGTGCACCTGCCGGCACCCGCCGCGCCTGTGCCACCGGCCACGGCCGATGGTCGCCCGGCCTGGGCGGCCGAGCCGTTCGAATGCCTGCTATTCGACGTCGCCGGCCTTACCCTGGCGGTGCCGTTGGTATGCCTGGGCTCGATCTACTCGCTGGCCGGCCAGGAGCTGACGCCGCTGTTCGGCCAGCCGGACTGGTTCCTCGGCATCCTCAGCTGCCAGGCGGGCAACCTGAAAGTCCTCGATACCGCGCGTTGGGTCATGCCCGACCGCTACCGCGAGGACTTCCGCCAGGGCCTGCAATACGTGATTTCGGTGCAGGGCTACGAATGGGGGCTGGCGGTACACCAGGTCAGCCGTTCGTTGCGCCTGGACCCGAACGAGATCAAGTGGCGCAGCCAGCGCGGCCAGCGTCCGTGGCTGGCCGGCACGGTGATCGAACACATGTGCGCGTTGCTCGACGTCGCCGAGCTGGCCGAGCTGATCGCCAGTGGCGCGGTCAAGCAGATGAACACCAAACACAACTGAATCAACGCCGCTACTGCCGCGGCTATACAGAGCACACCGCCGAGGGCGGATTAAGAGGGCTAGGGGAATGAAGAAGTCGTCTGCACAAGGTTCCGAAGATCCGATCCTGCAGTGGGTTACTTTCCGTCTGGACAATGAGTCCTACGGCATCAACGTCATGCAGGTTCAGGAAGTGCTGCGCTACACCGAGATCGCTCCGGTGCCGGGCGCACCCAGCTACGTGCTGGGCATCATCAACCTGCGCGGCAACGTGGTGACGGTGATCGATACTCGCCAGCGCTTTGGCCTGATGCCTTCGGACATCACCGACAATACCCGCATCGTCATCATCGAGGCGGACAAGCAGGTGGTCGGCATCCTCGTCGACAGCGTCGCTGAAGTGGTGTACCTGCGTCAGTCGGAAATCGAGACCGCGCCGAATGTCGGCAACGAAGAGTCGGCCAAGTTCATCCAGGGCGTCTGCAACAAGAACGGCGAGCTGCTGATCCTGGTCGAGCTGGACAAGATGATGACCGAGGAAGAGTGGTCCGAGCTGGAGAGCATCTGAGTTGATTTTCGAGGCTGCTGTCATCCTCCTGGCGCTGCTGTGGGCGCTGAGCCTGTGGTTCTTCCTCAATTACAGCAAGCGCCAGCGTGAGCTGGCCGCCCAGCAGGCCCAGGGCGATGCGCTGCGTGACCAGCGCATCAAGGACCTGGCCAAGCGCCTGGACGACTACCAGAACGGCACCGTGCGCATGGGTGAGGCCATTCACGAACTGCGCGCGGTGGTGGCGCCGTTGCCCGAGAAGCTCCAGCAACTGGAGCAACGCGACCCCAACAGCGTGACCTTCACCCAGGCGGCCAAGCTGGTGGGGATGGGGGCGAGCGTCGAGGAGCTGACGCAGACCTGCGGCCTGACCCAGGCTGAAGCGCAACTGATGAGCATGCTGCACCGCGGCGAGTGATCGCTGGGGCCGCAGAGCGGCCCCAGCTGCTTGCCGTTTGCTTGACGCGATGCTCAGGTGGTGGCCCAGGAGTGGCTGCCGCCGATCCTGATGACGCGGTTCAGTGGTTGCCACTGGTGTTGCAGCTGCCGATATCGCTCAAGATCGACGAATCGCCCGGCGTTCACCCGAGTCATGCCGTACAGGTTGGTGACCTGGCGCAGTGCTGCCGCCAGGGCAAGATGGCGATCGATCACGCTGTTGAGCATGGCGGGGCCGGTCAGCCGGTTGAGCCGGGTGGCGTACCGATGGGTCGCCTCCGGGTCTTGCTGTGGGTCTGGCCGGCTGTTGTAGAAGTCCGGGTCCGCGGCGTATCGGCCATGCATTTCCTCGGAAATCGCTTCCAGCAGCGGATTGCCCGGATGGCTGCCGATGGGCGTGGTGTTGTAAAGGCAATGCATGCCGAGCTGCTCGTTGGACACCGGCGGGAACAGCACCAGGCCGTCCTGCGGGGCGAGCAGCTCGACGTCATCAATGGCTTCGCCGGGCTCGCCTGCCGGAACACCCCTGAACAGATGCGGCGCCTTGCCAGGTTCGAGCAAGGTATCGTCCACGTCCATGTACAGGCCGCCCTCGTGGTTTAGCAGCGGGTAGCGCAAGACGTCCGAAGCCGAGGAGAAGTTGGTGGCCACGCCGCCGTTGCCGTCGATCGCCGCCTGGAACTGGGCAAAATAGCGACTCTGCTGGAAGTTGGCATAGAAGGGTTGCTCTTCAAGCGGCAGCACTTGCAGGTGCGGCGCATGTTCGGCCAGCAGGCGCAGGTTTTCCTCGTAGACGCTTGGCGTGGCATTGGACAGGAACAGGCGGTAGGCATACTGGCTGTCCATCAGGCGTCGCGCGTTGCTGCCAAGGTTGCCAAGCAGGGTGGGGCTGATCAGTTTGTCGCCCACCCAGATGCTGGAGACTTGCTTGGGTATCGGCAATGCCATGCCGGCGTCCACGGGCGGATACTCGAATGGCAGGCGCAGGTTCACGCCCATGGCGCGCAAGGAGCGCATGCGCATGTCGTGTGTGACAGGGCGTAAGCTGACATCGGCCGTGATGAGCTGTTCGGCCGACGGGTCCGGTACATAGAACGTTGGGTGGACATGATTGAGTTCGTCCTCGCGGATGAACGCATCAAACTCCAGGTCATAGACCAGCTCAGTGATATAGCCCTCGACTTTGCCAAGCAGGCTGTCTGGGGTGCCGTCGAAGCGCGGGATTCGGCTGACCCGGCTGCTGACGACTTCATCCGCATCGGGTAGCGCAGCCACGGGTTCGGGGAAGTGGAAGTAGTCGGCGAGCGCCTCGGGAAAGTGCGGCGGTGTGACCGGCCCCATGGGGTAGCCGAGCTGGCCGTTGACGCGGCTGGGCATGACGAAGCGTTCATCGCGCATACGCAACAGCAGCGGCGTCTCGTTGGCGAGTGCGTGGGCCAGTGGCGCCGCGTTGAGCAGGCCGAACGTGGCCTCGCCGACACCTGCGGCCTGTTCCTGCTGGTGCTTGCCGTTGATGGCCTGGTCCAGACCGAGACCGAACTGGGCGACACCGCCCAGGGCGAACAATGGCGCCAGCTCAGGGACCACTAGCGCCAGCGGCGCCAGGTAGCCGATGGCCGAGTCCAGGTAGCCGCGCCAACGCGCTTTGAGCACTTCGCTGCGGTCGGTGACGATGTAGTCGGCGTCCTGATAGCTGCGCCGCTTGTGGCGTTGCGCCAAGGCCAGGAACAAATCGCCCGCGATGAGTGGGCTATACGCCTGGACCTTGTAGTTGACGTAGTCCTGGGCCGGCCAATGCCCCTCGGTGGTGAAGCCGGGGCGCTCGGGGTTGAGGGTGTTGCTGTGGGGATAGGCCGCCAGGCCATCGAGCGCAGTAGCCAGGCCACTGTAGCTGAGGCCGTCTGGGGCATCTGCGCGGGCAAAATGCTGGACCAATGCCTGACGCTTGTCGAGGTCCTTGCACTGCTGGGCGAACCAGTCCTTGAGCAACTCCTCCCTGGCGAACTCGTGCAGCGGCGAGGCGTTGCCCGGCACATACAGCAGGGTCAGGCCGCTGGCTCGGTCCTTGATGCACAGCAGGTCGGTCGCGGTATAACCGTACACGTTCAAGGGCCTGGTCTGCACGCTGCCCGGTTTCTCCAGCACCCCGGCTGCCTGCCAGGCGAGGTGCACGCCGGCACGGCTGAGGCTGCCTTGCGCCGCCTGTTTGTTGCAGGCCGCAAGGAAGTTGATGCGTGCGCAGTTGCCGTAGTCGAGCAGATGCTTCGCCCAATAGGTGTCGAGCATCGCCTTGTAGCCTGTATGGAAATCCATGTTCCAGACGAATTGCTGGAAGTCTTCGGCAGGGATATCGATCAGGGTCTTGTGGCTGTATTCCTGGGGTTGCGAGCGCCTGAACAGCCCGTTGAAGACCTCGTAGGCTGCGCCGTTGCTGGGCCATTCACGCTCGCGCAAGGTTTCGACCAGGCGGATGGGGCCGGGAAAGCGGCCCGCCCAAGGCGCGCCGAACAGGCCGCCGACCAGGTTGTTGTTCGATTCGCCCTGCCAGTTGGACAGCAAGGCCTGGGTCAAGCTTTGGCGCTGCATGACCTTGCCGTCCCAGCCGAAGTCGGCGCCGGACTGGTAGTGCAGGGTCACTACCTCGACCTGGTTGGGATCCAGGTGCAGACCGCGCTCGCTGGCCCAGGCCCTGATGGCGTCGGCCGCGGCATGGTCGGGGCGGGGGAATTGGACCAGATGGTCGCGAACGAACTGCACGCCCGCAGAGTTGACGATGGGAGTATCCATGGTGGATCACCTTTGCCGTTGTGAGGGGCGGCAAAGGTGGCAGGTGCCGGCAGTTGCGGGGCGCTACTTAATTACCGTTGCGAATCGGGCAGGGCGAGCACGGGCGGGGTGATGTCGCGCTCGCCTGGTGGGGTGTCGTCGAAGTTCACTGGCACCTTGCCGCGCAGCTGCCAGGCAAAGGCGATGATCTCGGCGATGGTCAGGTACAGCGCTTCGGGGATCTGCTCGCCCAGTTCCAGGCGCGCCAGCAGGCGTACCAGTTCGGCATTCTCGTAGATCGGCACTTCATGCTCGCGGGCCAGCGCGAGGATGGCTTCGGCCAGTTCGTCGTCGCCCTTGGCACTCAGGGTAGGGGCCTGCTGGCCGTCGTAGCTCAGGGCAATGGCCTGGCGCGGTGGTTGCTGCTTCATGCGTTCTCGTCCACCCAACGTTGTTCCAGGCGTGTACGTGGGCCCTGTGGCGGGGTGCCAGGGTGACATTCCAGGTCGCCGACGTCGAGGCCGCGGGCCAGCAGGCGTTCGCGCAGGGCGCCGAGCTGGCTGTCGATCAGCCGTGCCGTGCGCTCCTGCTCGGCCCAGAGCTGGCCCGACAGGCGCCCTTGAGACAGTTGAGCCTGAACTTGCAAAGGGCCAAGGGGGGCCAGGTCGAAGGCCAGCTCGATGCGCCATAGTGCGGCCATCGGATCACGCTGTTCGTGCTGTTCGCGTTCCCGGTCGGCTTGCTGTTGTGGGGTTTCCTCGCGTTGCAGCTTGACCTGCAGGGGGATGAATTCCTGGCCGTGGCGAATGGGGATTTCAGTCTGCCAGGTGGTCTGCAGGTTGCCGTTTTCCAGTTGACCGGATTGCTGCAGGCTGGACAGCGCGTGGCTCTGCAGGCGCGACACGGCGCCGGCGGCCAGGCGCAGCAGTTGCTGCAGATCGCCTTCTTGCTCCAGCTTCTGCAGCAGGCGTACGGGCAGCGGGAAGGGCCCCGCCTGTGGGCGTGGGCTGACTTGGCCGAGCATACCCAGTGCGCTGCGGGCAAAACCAGGCAGTGCCTGGGCCAGGGAGGCGCTGGTCAGCATCGGGCTGGGTGTCGGGCTGGCCGCTGGCGGCGGCAACTGGGCGATCAGGCGCACCAGCTGGGCCTTGAGGTCGGGTGCCACGCCGCTGGCGAGCCCGCCGAGCAGCTTGGTCTCCAGGAACGCGCCGCTGTTGTTCAGCGCCTGGGCCAGTTGCTTTGGGTCGCCCAGTTGCCGCGCGTCCGGCAGGCTGGCCAGCAGGCGCTCAGCGCTGGCACGCAGTTCGACACCGGCGTCCGGCGAGCGGGCGATCTGCTGCAGGCCGCTGAGCAGCCCCGGCAGTGACGCCTGCAGCCCTTGCTGGGTGACCAGGTGCTGGGCGATCGCCAGTTGATCCTGGCGGCCACTCAAGGGCACGAAACGCAGCGACTGGTCGCCTTGCACCAGGGCGCTGAGCAGGCTGCCGACCGGTAAAGGGCGTGGGCTGTCGATGGTCAGGGTGGCACCGGCCTGGCTGCTGTTGAGCAGGCTCACCAGCGAACGGAAACTGGCCGCTTCGCCGGGGGGCTGCGGCAAGGCCTGGCTGGTCAGCACTTTGCCTTGCAGCAAGGTGCCGACCGGCACCTGGCGGGTGTCGAGGCGGGTGAGGGTGGCGATGTTGTTGGCGTTGACCTGCTGCACCAGCACCGCCAGGCGGTTGCTGTCGGTTTGGGTGACGGTGATCAGGCTGCCCTGGGGCAGTGGCTGGCTGGCGCTGGCCTGCAGTTGGGTCTGGTTGCCGTTGGTCTGGGTCAGGCGCAGCAGCAGCTGGAAGTCCTGGCCGACCTGGCGCAGCGACATGACTTCGGCGCGCGCCGTCTCGCCCGGTGCCAGCAGCCCGGGCTGCGATTGCAGCAGGCGCAGCAGTTCGCCGGTCATGGCGGCCCTGATCGCCTGGGGGTTTGGCGCAGTTTGTGCGCCGAGACTATTGATTTCAGTCATGATTGTATACAACCTGTCGAACCCGCCCTCTTGGCAGCTGGGCAGCGCGTGTAATAATGCCGGCCGCCCGCCTGCCAGTATAACGGCAGGGCAGGGGGCGACTTGAGACACAGGGCTCGAGACCGGTGTCGTCTGCTTCGCGGGAAAACCCGCTCCCACAAGGATTGCGTTGGTCCTTGTGGGAGCGGGTTTACCCGCGAAGCGCACGGCGCAGATCATGAGCCCAACCTGAATAAGGCGAAACCGTGACCCTTCACCTCCAAGCCGCAGGCCTGGCCTGCGAGCGCGACTGGCGACTGCTGTTCGAGCACCTGGACTTCGAACTGCGCCCCGGCGACATGCTGCAGATCGCCGGCCCCAACGGCAGCGGCAAGACCAGCCTGTTGCGCCTGCTGGCCGGGCTGATGCAGCCCACCGCCGGGCAGATCCTGCTCGGCGGCCAGCCATTGGCCGAGCAGCGCCACGCCCTGGCCAGCATCCTTATCTGGATCGGCCACGCCGCCGGCATCAAGGACTTGCTCACCGCCGAAGAAAACCTCGCCTGGCTCTGCGCGCTGCACCAGCCGGCGGGCCGCGAAGCCATCTGGCGCGCGCTGGAGGCCGTCGGCCTGCGCGGTTTCGAGGATGTGCCGTGCCACACCCTGTCAGCCGGCCAGCAACGGCGCGTGGCGCTGGCGCGGTTGTACCTGGACAGCCCGCCGCTGTGGATTCTCGACGAACCGTTCACCGCCCTCGACAAGCAGGGCGTCGCCCAACTCGAGGCGCACCTGGCGGCGCACTGCGAACAGGGCGGCACGGTGGTACTGACCACCCACCACACCTTGGCGCAAAAGCCTGCCGGTTACCGTGAACTGAACTTGGGGCAATGGGCGGCATGAGCGTATTCCTTTTGCTGTTGCGCCGCGAAGCGCGCCTGTTGTTCCGCCGCCCGGCGGAACTGGCAAACCCGCTGGTGTTCTTTGCCATAGTGGTCGCGCTGTTCCCACTGGCGGTGGGGCCCGAGACACAATTGTTGCAAACCTTGTCGCCGGGACTGGTCTGGGTCGCGGCGTTGCTGGCGGTGTTGCTGTCGCTGGACGGGCTGTTTCGCAGCGACTTCGAGGACGGCTCGCTGGAGCAGTGGGTGCTGTCGCCGCACCCACTGGCGCTGCTTGTGCTGGCCAAGGTCCTGGCGCACTGGATCTTTTCCGGCCTGGCGCTGGTATTGTTGGCGCCACTGCTGGCGCTGATGCTCGGCCTGCCGGCCAGTTGCCTGCCGGTGCTGCTCGCTTCGCTGTTGCTGGGCACGCCGGTACTGAGCCTGCTGGGCGCGGTGGGGGCGGCGCTGACGGTCGGTCTCAAGCGCGGCGGTTTGCTGCTGGCGTTGCTGATTCTGCCGTTGTATATCCCTGTATTGATCCTGGGCAGTGGTGCGTTGCAGGCGGCGTTGCAGAATATGCCCGCCACCGGCCACCTGCTCTGGCTCGCCAGCCTGACGGCCCTGGCGGTGACACTGGCACCCTTTGCGATCGCCGCCGGCCTGAAGATCAGCGTCGGCGAATAACGAGTTCCGGGCATTGCAGCCTGGCCAACACCCTGGATGTACCCTGATGAAAATAAGCTGGACGTGGTTCCACAAGCTGGGCTCCCCCAAATGGTTCTATGCCATCAGCGGCCGCATGCTGCCGTGGCTGACCGTTTCCGCCATCCTGCTGCTGGTGGTGGGCATCACCTGGGGCCTGGCCTTCGCCCCCCAGGACTACCAGCAGGGCAATAGTTTCCGCATCATCTATATCCACGTGCCGGCGGCGATGCTGGCGCAGTCCTGCTACGTGCTGCTGGCGGTGGCCGGGGTGGTGGGGCTGGTGTGGAAGATGAAACTGGCCGACGTCGCCCTGCAATGCGCAGCGCCCATCGGCGCCTGGATGACCGCCGTGGCGCTGGTCACCGGCGCCATCTGGGGCAAGCCGACCTGGGGCAGCTGGTGGGTGTGGGACGCGCGCCTGACCTCGATGCTGATCCTGCTGTTCCTGTACTTCGGCATCATCGCCCTGGGCCAGGCCATCAGTAACCGCGACAGCGCGGCCAAGGCCTGCGCGGTGCTGGCCATCGTCGGCGTGATCAACATTCCGATCATCAAGTACTCGGTGGAGTGGTGGAACACCCTGCACCAGGGCGCCACCTTCACCCTCACCGAAAAACCGGCGATGCCGGTGGAAATGTGGCTGCCGTTGCTGCTCACGGCGCTGGGTTTCTACTGCTTCTTCGGCGTGGTGCTGTTGCTGCGCATGCGCCTCGAAGTGCTCAAGCGCGAAGCCCGCGCCAGTTGGGTCAAGGATGAGATCATGAACAGCCTGGGTCGGGAGGCAGCACGATGAGCTTCGCCTCGTTCAATGATTTCCTCGCCATGGGCCACCATGGCCTGTACGTCTGGTCGGCCTACGGCATCTGTCTGGCGGTGCTGGCGCTGAATGTCGCCGCGCCCCTGCTGGCCCGCCGTCGCTACCTGCAAGAAGAGGCGCGCCGTCTGCGCCGGGAGAGCAAACCGTGAATCCGCAGCGCAAGAAACGCCTGTTCATCATCCTCGGCCTGCTGGCCGGTGTCGGCGTGGCCGTGGGCTTTGCCCTGAGTGCCCTGCAGCAGAACATCAACCTGTTCTATACCCCCACCCAGATCGCCAACGGCGAAGCGCCGCTGGACACCCGCATCCGCGCCGGCGGCATGGTCGAGAAGGGCTCGGTGCAGCGCTCGGCGGACTCGCTGGACGTGCGCTTCGTGGTCACCGACTACGCCAAGTCCGTGCCGATCACCTACCGCGGCATCCTCCCCGACCTGTTCCGCGAAGGGCAGGGCATCGTCGCGCTGGGCAAGCTCAATGCCGACGGCGTGGTGGTGGCTGACGAGGTGCTGGCCAAGCACGACGAGAAATACATGCCGCCGGAAGTCAGCAAGGCCCTGAAAGAAAGCGGCCAGGCGGAGGCCAAGCCATGAACGCGGCCCTGGTGATCCCCGAACTCGGCCAGTTGGCGATGATCCTGGCGATCTGCTTCGCTGCCGTGCAGGCCACGGTGCCGTTGCTCGGCGCCTGGCGCGGCGACAGCCTGTGGATGAGCCTGGCGCGCCCGGCAGCCTGGGGGCAATTTGCCTTCCTCGCCTTTGCCTTCGCCTGCCTGACCCACGCCTTCATGACCGACAACTTCTCGGTCGCCTATGTGGCCAGCAACTCCAACAGCGCCTTGCCCTGGTACTACAAGTTMAGCGCCGTGTGGGGCGCCCACGAGGGCTCGCTGCTGCTGTGGGCGTTGATCCTCGGCGGCTGGACCTTCGCCGTGTCGATCTTCTCGCGCCAGCTGCCGCAGGTGATGCTGGCCCGGGTGCTGGCGGTGATGGGCATGATCAGCGTCGGCT
>NZ_JAVYJF010000037.1:0-30322 GCF_032621715.1 Pseudomonas sp. zfem004
CCCGCTCCCACGCCGATCCTTGATGCTGGCGTGGGAGCGGGCTTGCCCCGCGATGCTTTTCAGAACCTGGCCAATTCTTCCCGGCAAAACTCCACGAAAAGCTGTGCCGGCTTGGTCAACTGCACCCGCTTCAGGTGCGCCGCAGCCAGCCCCGACAGCGTCACCGGCTCGGCAATATCCAGCATCACCAGGCGCTGGCCGTCATAGGTGAACTCGGTATGCGGCCGGGTCACCAGCAGCGAAAATCCGAAGCCCTGCCCCACCATCCCGCGCACCATCTCGATCGACGGCGAACTGAAGACGATGTTCGGCGTGAGCCCCAGTTCGTTGAACAGGCTGACGAAATAGGTACGGCTGGGCGCCACGTCGAGCAGGATCATCGGCTCCGGGCACAGGTCGCGCAGCGACACCTGGGCCTGGCCGGCAAAGCGGTGTTTCTCCGGCAACAGCACGTAGGGCTTCTGCGGCGGCATCAGCGGCTCGGCCTCGATGGTGCCGTCCAGGTCATGGTCGTAGAGGAACGCCAGGTCGAAGGTACCGGCGGTCAGGCCCTGGATCAGTTCCTGCTGCTCACCGTCGCGCAGGCGGATGTCCACCCCGGGGTAACGTGCGCGAAAACCGGCGATCAGCCTTGGCAGGTACAGCGGCGCCACGGTCTCGAAACAGCCGATGTCGATATGCCCGGCCACCGTGTCGTTGTCGGCCAGGGCGTTCTGTTCGAACTCGTGGGCCATCTGCAGCAGGGCGCGGGTCTTGGCGTAGAAACGCTTGCCGCTGGGGGTCAGTGACACACCCTGGGCGTGATGACGAATGAACAGCTGTACGCCAAAACTTTCTTCCAGGCTCTTGATCGCCGTAGAGATGGACGGTTGGGCGATATACAGCTGACGCGAGGCTTCGGCAACGCTGCCGGCCTCTACGGTGGTGACGAAGTACTTGAGTTGACGCAAGGTGTATGAAGCCATGGGTACCTCTATGGCGCCGTGGCCGGCACGCTGGGATTTTTCCCACAAGCTTACTCTGTGTGACAGGGTCTCGGAGGGTTGCGGCAGGCAAGGATTAACCTAGGGGTTGAACATATTATTTGTTGCAGCGGACTTGGCCCTCGCCACGCTTTCCGAATACTGGACAGAACCTCCCGACGGCCCCGGAGCATCCCAGGACCGCCGAGTGGTTTTGAAAGGCTGCCGCCGTTACAGGCCATTGCCTTCAGTCGAACCCAGCCTTTGGCACGCAGTCATTACCGATCAGTCTGTGAGCTGCAGCACAGCGAGATTGATCATGGGGTGATGCGCTACGTGAGTGAGACGACTCAATCAAAGTCAAAGTCAGGCTGGCAGAGGCCCACCGGGGTCCAATATGTGCCTTCTGGGCAAGCGGGATTCGCGTGGGCCAGTTGGGTCAGGCCAGCAGTGGTCAACAGGGCGATCAGGACGAGCTTTTTCATACATGTTTCCTTGGATGGGATGTCTGCTTTAACGGCGGCAGGCGAGTTGTCTTACTCTCCTGCCGACAGCCAGACAGACCTTATCCCTCAGCCCAAACCTACGACTTTAGGTAATGCCCCACACATGCCTCGGAAACCTAACGCTGCTTCGTAGGAACACCAAAGGGCACAGTGCTCCGCCTCCTGCCAGACGATATGATCGCCCCTGCCCACGCGACGCAGTCCACAGACGCAAGCGCATGAACATTCACCAGACGCGCCAAGGTTCAATCAAAATCGAATGCCGGCTGGCACAGCCCCATCGGAGAGCGCAAGGTACCTTGCGGGCAAGCCACTCGGGGGACGCCGATGCTTGCCAAGTGAATGCTCACGGCAAGGGCCGCGTTGCGCGGGGCAAACGGCGAAATGGCCTCACCCTCGGCCCTATCCCGCAGGGTGGGCTCCTGGCCATAGGCAACCTGGAGCACACTTGCAGCGGCCAACAGCGCGATTGTTGCGATCTTTCTCATTCTGACTCCTTGAATGGGCTTCGCTGGCGGGTCGTGCCAGCGTCAAAGACTCTAGCCCTGAACCTCACCACTGCATTCAGGTGTTGGCCGATGCGCCCCCTGAAATCATTTCTTGTTTTGTAGAAGCGCCCTCGCCAGCCCAAGATCGCAAACGCTTTCAAGCGCTTTCGCCAAGCCATTGGTTGACGGCGCTGTGTTGATCAAAGACCGTCGAATCACCGGTTTCACCAATGACGAAGAAGCCGCGTTGGAGCCACCGGATGTCGTGCCGCTGCTGATAGCAGATGAGTTACAGCGTCTGGGCGCACGTGATGAAACTTGGTCAAGGCGTTGCTCTCCAGTTGAAATGATCTTCACCGCCAGACCGGCCCAGGCGTGGTGAGATGAAACAACTGCGCCTTGTGTTGCAGCAGCTCATTCGAACGTAGCGATTGGATGGCAATCATCCCCAATCAGCTTATAGCCAGGCTCGCACACCAAGCCTGCACTACTACCAACCGATCGGTGCTTGGGTACGAGCGGCTGGTTGGCGTGCACGTTATCTACCGCCTGGCCCATCTGTTCGGGGCCGGAGAGCGGTTGTTCCGTCGGCTCTTCGGCTTGAGCCAAAGTGGCGGCGCTCAGTAACAGGATCATCGTCAGCACTTTCATGGGTTGCTCCTCAAGGTTGCAGGGTTGGGTCATGACACCTGCCAGAAACTGGCAGGTGCAAGACCGTGCAACCGTAGCGAGCGCCCCGGTATCCGGGCACCTGGACACGTTGCCCGCCAAAGGCCGAACAGTTACCTCAGCCCCGCACCCCGAGCATCCCCCGTTCAACGATGAAGTCGATCACCGCCTGCAATCCCTCGCCTTTCTTCAGGTTGCTGAAGGTCCATGGTCGCTCGGGGCGCATGCGGTTGGTGTCGCGCTCCATCACCTCCAGCGAGGCACCGACGTAGGGCGCCAGGTCGGTCTTGTTGATCACCAGGAAGTCCGACTTGGTGATGCCTGGCCCACCCTTGCGCGGGATCTTCTCGCCTTCGGCGACGTCGATCACATAGATGGTCAGGTCGGCTAGCTCCGGGCTGAAGGTGGCGCTGAGATTGTCGCCGCCGCTCTCGACAAAGATCACTTCAAGGTTGCCGAACTTGCGCGCCAGCCCCTCCACGGCCGCGAGGTTCATCGAGGCGTCCTCGCGGATCGCGGTATGCGGGCAGCCACCGGTTTCCACGCCGACAATGCGCTCGGGCTCCAGGGCGCCGGCCTCGGTGAGGATGCGCTGGTCTTCCTTGGTATAAATATCGTTGGTCACCACGGCGATGTGGTAGTGATCGCGCATGGCCTTGCACAGGCATTCGAGCAGCGCGGTCTTGCCGGAACCGACCGGTCCGCCGACACCGACACGCAGGGGTTGCTGGTAGTTTTCCATCTAGGCAGTCCTCAGGAACGGAACAAACGGGTGTATTGGGTTTCGTGGCGTGACGAAGCGATGGCCAGCAACGGCAGGCCACCACCGAGCTGGTCGTCGTCCAGCGCCAGGGCTTGATCGAGTACCGCAGGCAATTCCTCGCCCAGATCGCGCAGCAGGGTCTGCGCCGCCTGCTGGCCGAACGGCACCAGCTTGACCCCGGCCATCACCGCCCCCTCCAGCCAGGCAAAGCCAAGGCCGAGAGCGAGCTGGCGCAGCGGGATCGACCAGTGCGCGCCAAGCCAGGCCATGCCGCCAAGCTGGCTGAGTTCAAGGCTGGGCCGCCAGGCCGGCGCCTGGCCCAGTTGCCAGCCATCGAGCAGGCGCGACAGGGCGCTGCCGCGCTGCTGCTCTTCAAGGCGCAGCTCGGCGGTTTCGCGGTTGGCCAGCAGAAAGCGGCTCCAGTGCGCGAAGGCTTGGGCGTCGCCCGCCTGGCAGGCACGGTACAGGCGCGCCAGCAGTGGCCAGTCGAGGTAGCCGAGGGTGTCGTGCAACTGTTCACGCTGCCAGGCTGCGAAGCTGGCGGTATCCCGTACCCAGCCGGCTTCGACCGCCCACTCCAGGCCCTGCGAGTAGGTAAAGCCCCCCACCGGCAGGCCGGGGCTGGCCAGTTGCAGCAGGCGCAGCAGCGCCAGGTCGCTGTTCATCAGCCGGCCAGCACCAACGCTGCACCGGCCAGCAGGCCGCCGCCGAAGGCCTTCTGCAGGCCGGCATGGCGGCGCAGTAGGCAACCGACGGCGAAGCCTGCGGCCAGCAGCAAGCCGCTGACGGTGACGAAGCCGGCGCTGAACTGCCAGAACGCACTCGGCGTGGCCTCGACGCCATGGGCCCAGCCATGGAACAGGGCGAACACCGGCATGATCAGCGACAGCAACAACTGGCGGCTGGGCAACAGCATGGCCGCGGCGGCCACCAGCAGGGAGCCGAGGATCATCTGTTCCATGCCGACCACATCACCGAACAGATGGCCGCACACCGCGCCGCCGAACATGGCCGCCAAGGTGGCCAGCGGCAGGGCCAGGGTTCGGCCGGTCAGCGCGGCGAGCACGCCGGTGCCGAGCAGCATCAGCAAATGATCGAGGCCGGTCAGCGGGTGCAGCAGGCCATCCTGCAACGGGTTGGCGTCGTGGCCTGGGTGGGCGAAGGCCGGCAGGGCCACCATCAGCAGCATCAGGGCGAAAGTCTTTTTCATTGTCAGCTCCAGGAGGTGTTCAGGAATGGGCTTGCAGGCGCACGAAGGGATGGTCGTGAGCATGGCTGTGGCTATGCGGAGCGCTCTGGTAGGCGCCGGCCTCGGGCTCGAACGGCGCCTGTTCTGCAGCCACCGTCAGCCCCAGGCCACGCAGCATGTCGTCGAGCACATGGTCGTGTTGGTAACGCAGCAGGCCCGGTTCGATCTGCAGCGGCACATGGCGGTTGCCCAGGTGGTAGGCGGCGCGCGCCAGCAGGTGCGGGTCGCTGCAACGCACGGTGGATACCGCCTCGGGCGCTGCCAGCACGCGGATCACCTGCTGGCCTTCGGCATCGGCGAGCAGCTCGCCACCGCGCAGCAGGTGGCCGCGTTCGAGCATCAGGCCGGCATCACGGCCATCGTCGAGGGTCACGCGCAGGCGGCTCTTGATGCGGCTGTCGACAGTCAGGGTGACGCTGCCGGTCACCGTTTCGGCGTCGGCGACCCTGCGGGTAAGTACGATCATGTTCACTCCTTTCAATCAAATCGGTCATGCGGGCCTGGGGACGTGAGAGCGGCGGTGCCGTCCATCGCGGGGCAAGCCCGCTCCCACAGATGCCGTCCAGCCAAATCATTCAGAACAGGAAATAACGCTGGGCCAGCGGCAGTTCGCTGGCCGGCTCGCACACCAGCAGCTCGCCGTCGGCGCGCACCTGGTAGGTCTGCGAATCGACCTCGATCACTGGCTGCAGGGTGTTGTGCAGCATGTCTGCCTTGCGCACCTGTCGGCAGCCGTGGGCCACGCCGATCAGACTGTGCAGCTTCAGTTCCTCGGGCAGGCCACGGTCCATGGCGGCCTGGGACAGGAAGGTCATGCGCGTGGCATGCCGCGCCGCGCCCAGGGCACCGAACATCGGCCGGTAGTGCACCGGTTGCGGCGTGGGGATCGAGCCGTTGATATCGCCCATGGGTGCGGTGACGATCATGCCGCCCTTGATCACCAGCGCCGGTTTGACCGCGAAGAACGCCGGTGCCCACAGCACCAGGTCGGCCAGCTTGCCCACCTCCACCGAGCCGACCTCGTGGCCGATGCCATGGGTCAGCGCCGGGTTGATGGTGTACTTGGCGATGTAGCGCTTGACCCGGAAGTTGTCGCTGTAGCTGCTGTCCGGCGCCAGCGGGCCACGGCGCAGCTTCATCTGGTGCGCCACCTGCCAGGTGCGCAGCACCACCTCGCCGACCCGGCCCATGGCCTGGGAGTCGGACGAGGTCATGGCGAAGGCGCCCATGTCGTGGAGGATGTCCTCGGCGGCGATGGTCTCGCGGCGGATGCGCGACTCGGCGAAGGCCACGTCCTCGGCGATGCTCGGGTCCAGGTGGTGGCAGACCATCAGCATGTCCAGGTGCTCATCGACGGTGTTGACGGTGTACGGCAGGGTCGGGTTGGTCGACGACGGCAGCACGTTGGCCTGCCCCGCCGCGCGGATGATGTCCGGGGCGTGGCCACCGCCGGCACCTTCGGTGTGGAAGGTGTGGATGGTGCGGTCGCCGATGGCGGCCAGTGTGTCTTCGATGCAGCCGGACTCGTTCAAGGTGTCGGTGTGGATCGCCACCTGGATGTCCATTTCTTCGGCCACGCCCAGGCAGCAGTCGATCGCCGCCGGGGTCGAGCCCCAGTCCTCGTGCAGCTTGAGGCCCACCGCACCCGCGGCGATCTGCTCGCGCAGCGCGTCGGGGCGCGAGGCGTTGCCCTTGCCCAGCAGGCCGATATTGATCGGCAGGCTGTCTGCGGCCTGGAGCATGCGCGCCAGGTACCAGGGGCCGGGGGTGCAGGTGGTGGCGTTGGTGCCGGTGGCCGGCCCGGTGCCACCACCGATGAAGGTGGTGACGCCGCTGGTCAGTGCTTCTTCCACCTGCTGCGGGCAGATGAAATGAATGTGCGAGTCGATGCCACCGGCGGTGACGATCTTGCCCTCGGCGGCGATCACCTCGGTACCCGGCCCGACCGCCACGGTCACACCGGGCTGCACGTCGGGGTTGCCGGCCTTGCCGATCGCAGCGATACGCCCGTGCTTGACGCCGATATCGGCCTTGACGATGCCCCAGTGGTCGATGATCAACGCATTGGTCAGCACCAGGTCCATGGCCTCGGCCGCCAGCATCTGGCCCTGCCCCATGCCGTCGCGGATCACCTTGCCGCCGCCGAACTTGACTTCTTCGCCATAGACCGTGAAGTCTTTCTCCACCTCTACCCACAGCGCGGTGTCGGCCAGGCGCACGCGGTCGCCGACGGTGGGGCCGAACATGTCGGCGTAGGCCCGACGGGAAATTCGGCTCATGCCTTGTTCTCCAGCGCGCCCATCACCTTGCCCTGGAAGCCATACACTTCACGCTTGCCGGCGTAGGCCACCAACTGCACGGTACGCGCCTGACCCGGCTCGAAACGCACGGCGGTGCCGGCCGGGATGTCCAGGCGAAAGCCCAGGGCCGGCTCGCGCTCGAACACCAGGCAATCGTTGACTTCATAAAAGTGGTAGTGCGAACCGACCTGCACCGGTCGGTCGCCATGGTTGGCCACACTGACGCTGACCGTGGCGCGACCAACGTTGAGTTCGATGTCGCCGGCGGCGACCTGGATTTCTCCGGGGATCATGGGCAGCACCTCAGACGATAGGGTCATGCACGGTCACCAGCTTCGTGCCGTCGGGGAATGTGGCTTCGACCTGGACGTCGTGGAGCATCTCCGGCACGCCGTCCATCACCTGTTCGCGCACCAGCACTTCACGACCCAGGCTCATCAGCTCGGCCACCGTGCGGCCATCGCGGGCGCCTTCGAGCACCGCCGCGCTGATCAGCGCCACGGCCTCCGGGTAGTTGAGCTTCAGGCCACGGGCCAGGCGCCGTTCGGCCAGCAAGGCGGCGGTGAACAGCAGCAGTTTGTCTTTCTCTCTTGGGGTCAGCTCCATGGAGGCTCTCTTCAGGTGGCCCAGATGCGCGGCGGGCACGGCGCCAGGCCGAGCACGGCCGGGCGCAGCAGGTGCCAGAGGCGCTGCAGGTGGTGTTGCAGGTGTTGGTTGTCGTGGTCGAGCAGGCGAATCACCAGCAGTGAGCCAAGCAAAGTGGCGCCGGCCGGGGTCTTGAGTTCATCGAGCAGCTCGCGCACCTGCTCCAGCACCGCGGTGTCAGCGGGGGCGGCGCAGAAAGTGGCCAGCAGCGGGTGGTCGCCGAGCTTGGCCAGTTGCCCGCCGTCGATGCGCAGGCGCTCGTGCAGGCCGGGCTCGTCGGGCAGTTCGATGCACAGACGGCTGTCGAGGGCGCCCTGCTCGAACCGCTCATTCATCACCGGGCGGCCCAGGCACAGGGTTTCCCAGGCCAGCAGGCGGGCACCGGGCGCCAGGGTGAAACGGCTGTCGAGGCTGGCGCGGGCACCATTGAAGAAGATGCTGTCCTGGGGCAGCCATTCCAGGGTGCTGCCGGCTGCCAGGTGGAAGCGCTGCGCCAGCCGTGCGGTCGGGCCGATGCTGCGGTAGAACTTGCTGGCGCCGGGCATGGTCAGCAGTGCATGGCTGCCCGCTTCAAGGTGAATGTCCAGCTCCAGGCGGTCACCGGCGACGATGCCGCCGGGCGGGTGCAGCACATAAACGTGGCATGGGGCCCCCTCGGGGTAGAACGGCCGCTGCACCAAAAGAGGTCCGACATGGCGGCGCGCACCAAGCCGGGTCACGCCTTCACGTTGGACGAAGCGCAACTGCAGGTGCGCGCTCCAGCCCGCCTGCTCGTCGTGTGCCGTGTGCGGCTCCGGCAAGGACATCCCAAACCCCCGTCATCCGTGGCCTTGGCCGCTCTGGCTTAACGTCTTGAACGCCATGCCAGCGCGGCTGCCTGACCAATCGATCAAAATTCATAAACGGGATGTTGCAGGTTGCAGGCCAAGTAATCAGATGAATCCGGATGAATTTTCCTACGATGTATTCAAACGACGCTGCCACGGGCCTCGCACTGCGCAAATGCAGGGCAAAAGCGCGCCCTCAAGCAGTGCCGACGGCGTTACACTCACGCCCCAGGAAAATGCACAGCACAGGAGTTCCGATGCAATTCGCCGCCGCCATCCCCATCCTGCGGATCTTCTCGGTCGACAAGGCCCGGGAGTTCTACCTTGATTTCCTCGGATTCAGCCTCGACTGGGAGCATCGTTTCGCCCCGGACCTGCCGCTGTACATGCAGGTCCACCGCGACGGGCTGATCCTGCACTTGTCCGAACACCACGGCGACGCCACCCCGGGCTCGGCGGTTTTCGCCAGGGTGGAAGACCTCAAGGCCCTGGAACGGGAACTTCTGGCCAAGCAGTACGGCTACTCCCGGCCGCACGCCGAAAAGGTCGACTGGGGGCTGGAAATGCAGATCGCCGACCCGTTCGGCAACCGCCTGCGCTTCTGCCAGCAGATCGACGACGCCTGATGGCCAGCAATAAACGCGCGCTGGCGCGCCTGGAGCGGGAAATGGTCGCCTGCCTCACCGAGGCCTGCGCCACTGCCCAGGCCGAGATCGTCGGCTTTGCCTGGCTCACCCACCAAGTCGACCTCGACGACTTCCCTGCCAGCCTGCGTATCACCTGGGTGTTCACTGACGATACGGCCAAGGCCGATGCACTGGCCGGTGCGGCCAAGGCGCGGATACTGGCGCTGACCACCCAGGCACTGGCCGAGGCCGGAGTGCAGCTGGACCATGTGGCGTGGCATTTGCGCTATGACAGTGAAGAAGCTTGCTGGCGCGACCATGGTGGGGACTGGAATCGGCGGTTGCGCTGAGTTTGGATCGTGTGAGGGCCGGCAGGTGCATGGCGAAAGATGTGCAGCGCCCTCAAGATCGAGCGCCGCCCGCGCGGCGCTCGATCTTGAGGGCGCTGCAAAAACACCGCCAGGCACCTGGTGGCCCTCACCCAATATCCCGCCATGCACCCGAAGGCCCAACTCAAATCCTGTATCAACCAACAACCGAGCCGCCCAGCCGCAAGCCCGGCCAATTCGTGACTGGCCGTTTCCGATCCGCGCCGGATGTATTAAGGTGGCGTGGTGCGCATATAACAGCAGCCCGCCGTGTTCGGGCTTTGAGCTATGAGGGTGTCATGAGCAACGCAAGCATTAACTGGGACAAGCTGGGCTTCGACTACATCAAGACCGACAAGCGTTACCTGTCCGTATGGCGTAACGGCGAGTGGGACAAGGGCACCCTGACCGACGACAACGTGCTGCACATCAGTGAAGGCTCCACCGCCCTGCACTATGGCCAGCAGTGCTTCGAGGGCCTGAAGGCCTACCGTTGCAAGGACGGCTCGATCAACCTGTTCCGCCCCGACCAGAACGCCGCGCGCATGCAGCGCAGCTGCGCCCGCCTGCTGATGCCGCACGTGCCCACCGACGTGTTCATCGAGGCCTGCAAGCAAGTGGTCAAGGCCAACGAGCACTTCGTTCCGCCGCACGGCAAGGGTGCCCTGTACCTGCGCCCGTTCGTGATCGGCACCGGTGACAACATCGGCGTGCGCACCGCGCCCGAGTTCATCTTCTCGATCTTCGCCATCCCGGTCGGCTCGTACTTCAAGGGCGGCATGAAGCCGCACAACTTCCAGATTTCCAGCTTCGACCGTGCCGCCCCCCAGGGCACCGGCGCGGCCAAGGTCGGTGGCAACTATGCCGCCAGCCTGCAGCCGGGTGCCGAAGCGAAGAAGGCCAACTTCGCCGACGCCATCTACCTGGACCCGCTGACCCACACCAAGATCGAAGAGGTCGGCTCGGCCAACTTCTTCGGCATCACCGCCAACAACGAGTTCGTCACTCCGAAATCGGCCTCGGTATTGCCGGGTATCACCCGCCTGTCGCTGATGGAACTGGCGCAATCGCGCCTGGGCCTGACCGTGATCGAAGGCGATGTCGAGATCAACAAGCTCGACCGTTTCATCGAAGCCGGCGCCTGCGGCACCGCCGCGGTGATCACGCCGATCGGCGGCATCGAGTACAACGGCAAGCTGCACGTGTTCCACGACCTGGAAAAGGTCGGCCCGGTCACCCAGAAGCTCTACAACGAGCTGACCGGCATCCAGAGCGGTGACGTCGAGGCACCGGCTGGCTGGATCGTCAAAGTCGCCTGATCCGGCGCTTTGACATGAACGGGGCAGGCCAGCGATGGCCTGCCCCGTTTTCGTTCATGTGTACATCCGGCAACACTCTGTAGGCATTTCCTGCACCAAGCAGTGAACCTGCCTACAAAAATGCGGTCTTTGGCTGACGGTCAATTCACTCGACCGGATCGCCGGCCCAGTCATCGGGCCTTCATTTGCCCCGTTTCAGCGAAGACCACCATGCCAGACAAGCAGCCCGCCAACTCCGCCCTCCCCGCCCTGCGCGGCGGCCTGATCGCCGCCCTGATCGCCCTCGCCGCCCCGGCCCATGCCGAAGAGCCGGCCAGCGATGCACGCTGGGTCAGCGACAGCCTGAGCACCTACGTGCGCAGTGGCCCCACCGATGGCCACCGGATCGTCGGCTCGCTGAAGTCGGGGCAGAAAGTCAGCCTGGTGACCAGCCAGGGCAACTACAGCCAGGTGCGCGGCCAAAGCGGCGACCTGGTGTGGATCCTCAGCAGTGACTTGCAGGCGTTGCCGGGCCAGAGCGAGCGCCTGCCGCAGCTCGACCAGCAGGTGGCCGACCTGTCCGGCCAGTTGAAAACCATCGACGACAGCTGGAAGAACCGCGTGCAAGGCATGCAGGAGACCCTGGACTCGCGCAAGGCGCTGATCGACGAACTGGAAAGCCGCAACAAGGCACTTAACGAGCAGCTCACCGAGGCCCAGTCGAACCTGCGCGACACCCAGGCGCGGCTGGGGGATGAGAACAAGCAAGTGATGATGCGCTACATGGTCTACGGCGGCAGCATTGCCGGTGCCGGGTTGCTGCTGGGGTTGATCCTGCCGGCGCTGACCCGCGGGCGAAAGCGTAACGACCGGTGGTTCTGAGACGATCTTCTTGACGCCCCATCGCGGGGCAAGCCCGCTCCCACGTGGGCTTAGGCCCCGCTTCCTGCGCATGCAAATGCGTGGAAGTGGGCTTAGGTCTCGCTTCCTGCACATGAAAATACGTGGGAGCGGGCTTGCCCCGCGATGGGACCGATCATGTCACGCCGAACGGTTGGTCACCCCGAACGGCACATGCACCGACGGCACCACGGTACTGGTGCTCTTCAGATGCCCGGACTGGTCATCGAAGAAGATGTGCGGCTTGAGCACCTGCAACACGCGACGCTTCTCGATGCCACCGAGGAAGAACGCATCGTTGGCCATCACCCCCCAGCTCTTCAATGTGTTCAACGCCCGCTCGTGGGATGGCGCGTTGCGCGCGGTGACGATCGACACCCGCAGACGGTTCTCGTAGCCGGGGTGGTCAAGTTTGAACTGCTCCTCCGCGGCCTGTATCCGCGCAATGCGCACGAAGAACTCCTTCAGCGGGCCGGGGTTGTGCGGCTGGGCCTTGTTCAGCACTTCGTGGGCATGGAAGCTGCCCAGCCCGCCGGACTGCATCACCGCCTCCGACTCGTCGCCGGCCAGCACGCCATCGAAGTCGAAGGCGATGCGCAGGTTGTCGTCGCTTTCGTCGTCATCGAACTGCGAGTCGAGCACCTGCCCGGCCGGGTAACCGGCCTGGATCGCCGCGTCCACATGCTGCTTGTCGGCGGACAGGAACAACGCGATGTTCAGCGCCGGAATGTATTCATAAGGCGAGCGACCCTGGGTGAAGATCGCCCGGGTCATGTTCAGCCCGTAATGGCCGATGGTCTTCATCACCCGCAACCCGGTGTCGGGGTCGTTCTGCGACAGCAGCACCACCTCCACCAGCGGGTCCTCCGGGTCTTCACGCAGGTCATTGAGCGCCAGCAGGCGCTTGATGAACGGGTAGGCAATGCCCTTGCCCAGCGGCACGTCCAGGTGCTGCTCCTGGTACTTGCGGTACTGCGCCTCGCCGTCGCGGCGGAACACCGCATCGGCTTCGCTGAGGTCGAACACCGCGCTTGACGCAACACCAATCACCAGGCGGTCGTCCAGTTCGAAGGGCATGCTGGGTTCCTTGTCTTGTAGGGCAGATGTTCAGGTGTCGCTGCGCCCCTGCAGGCGCGACGACCAGTCTTCGACCTGGCGTTGCGCCAAGCGCTTTTCCAGGGTCCGCCGCCAGTTCGGCACCAGCGGCAGCGCCAGGCATTCCTGCAGCAGCTCAGGCTCCAGGCATTTGTCGAACAGCACCGCCGACAGCCGCGCCACCGACCACTGGCCATGGGGGCGCTCGACTAGTTGCAAGGCGTCGCCCGCCTGCACCACGCCCTCCTCCACGACCCGGTAGTACCAGCCGGTGCGCCCACTCTGCTGCACCCGCAGGGCCATCTGCGCCACGTCGAAACGCTCGTTGAGTTTCCAGCACGGCATGCGCCCCTGGGAGATTTCCAGCAAGGCGGTGCCAGCACGTATACGGTCGCCCAGGCAAACATCGGCCTCGGTCCATCCGGTGCTGCTGAAGTTTTCGCCAAAGGCGCCGGGTTGCGCCAGCAGCGGGTGCTCGCCCAGCTCGGCAGCCCAAGCGGCGTAGTGTTCACGAGGGTAGTGATGGATGGCTTTCTCGACCCCGCCGTGTACGCGCAGGTCACCTTGTTCGTCACCCGCGATACCCAGCGCGGTCACCTGCAAGGCACCCTGGCGGGGCTGCTTGTCGATGGCGCTGTGCGAACCTGGCCGGGTGAAGGGCCGAGCGATGCCGGTGAGCAGGCTGTCGAGGCGCGGGCTGGACGGGATCATGGGGAGCTCTCGTGGGATGACCCAAGCGAGCTTACACGAGACCCCGCGCCCTCCCAAAGGCTCGTGGCTACTTGCCGCGCGCTTTGTTGTAGATGGTCTTGGCACGGTCGGCCGAGGCCTGACACTTGGCCATGTCACCGCTGGCCTTGGCGTCCTTGGCTTCCTTGAGCAAGTTATGGTAGTCGTGCGCCATACCGCCATGCAGCGCCTGGCCATCGGTTTTGCTGATGTACTCCAGGTCATTGATCTTGGCATCGCAGTTGGTCGCCGCGCTGTCCTCGGCCTGTGCGGCAAAACTCAGTACCGAGGCAATCACTAGCAGTGTCATGGATTTCATGGAGCGTTCTCCTGGGAAATAGCCGGACTGCTGAAAGGTCGGCGGCACAACGCGCCGACGCAGCGACAAGAATAGTGCTCCAACGCACGCCCTGCGCGGGCTTCAGCCAAACGGCAGCGGTCGTTCGCTGACCAGGAAATCAATGAACACGCGCACCTTCAACGGCATGTGCCTGGCCTGCGGGTAAACCAGCATGAAGGGCCGCGTGGTGCCGCCGAAATCCGCCAGCACCTCCACCAGCTCACCGCTGTCCAGGGCGTCCTGCACGGTGAAGCGGTAGGCCTGCATCAGGCCGCCACCGTGGCGCACCAGCGTGCTGGTGGCGAGGAAGTCGCCCAGACAGGTGAAGGCGCCCTGGGTGTCCAGCTCGATCAGCTGCCCGTCGCGCCGAAAGCTCCAGGGCGGACGGCGACCACTGCTGGGCATCTCGAACTGGATGCAGTCGTGCCCGGCCAGGTCATCCGGTGTCTGCGGCACCCCCGCCCGGGCCAGATAACCCGGGGTGGCGACGATCACCAGCTCGGCGTCCTCCAGGCGCCGCGCCACCAGCCGCGAGTCAGCCGGGGCACGGCCGCGGATGGCCAGGTCGAACTGCTCCTCGGCGAAATCGACATTGCGATTGCTGACGTGCACATCCACCAACACCTGCGGATAGCGTTCGCGAAAGCGCGGCAACAACGGCAGCAGGCGGTGGTGGGCATAGGGCGTCGGCGCGCTGATACGCAGCCGGCCGCTAGGCTCGAGCTGCCCACCCGTCACCTGCCGCTCGGCCTCCACCAGTTGCCCCAGGGCCTGGCGGCATTGCTGGTAGTAGGCTTGCCCGGCCTCGGACAGGCGCATCTGCCGGGTGGTACGCACGAACAGGCGCACGCCCAGGCGCTCTTCCAGGCGGGCCACCGACCGGCTCACGGCGGCAGGCGTGACCCCGGCCAGGGTAGCCGCCTCGGTGAAGCTGCCGGCATCGGCGGCAAGGCAGAACAGCTCCAGGCTGCCCAGTTGCAGGTCATCGAAATGGCGGGTCATGACGGCTCGATTGATTACACGATGTATCGATTGAAATGCCATGCGCCTCATTTTTCAAGCGAGCGTTGCAACTTACAGTGATTCCACACCGAGCCAAGGCTCATCCACTGGAGATCACCCCATGAGCAACCCACGCACCGTCATCATCACCGGCGCATCCAGCGGCCTGGGCTTCGCCCTCGCCCAGGCCTTCCTCGAACGCGGCGACAACGTGGTCGGCAATGCCCGCAGCCAGGCGCGCCTGGACGCCGCTGCCGCGCAGCTGGGCAACCCGGCCGGGTTCGTCGGCGTGGCCGGCGACATCGCCGAAAAAGCCACCGCCGAGCGCCTGTTCGCCACCGCGCTGGAGGCCTTCGGCCGGGTGGATATCCTGGTCAACAATGCCGGTATCTTCATTCCCAAGCCGGTGGAGGAATACAGCGAAGCCGATGTCGATGCGTTGGTCGGCACCAACCTCAAGGGTTTCTTCTACCCCGCCCAGGCCGCCGCCCGGGTGATGAAGGAGCAATGTCACGGGCATATCATCGCCATTACCGCGTCGGTGGCCATGCAACCGGACACCCGGGTACCGGCGCTGCTGCCGGTGCTGGTCAAGGGCGGCCTGAACCAGGCGGTCAAGGGCCTGGCCCTGGAGCTGGCCAGCAGCGGCGTGCAGGTCAACGCCGTGGCCCCTGGGATCATCGACACCCCGCTGCACGGCGGCGAGGCCCAAGGGCTGGGCGCGCTGTCGCCGAGCGGCCGTACCGGCAAGCCGCAGGATGTGGTGGACGCCGTGCTGTACCTGACCGACGCACGCTTCGTCAGCGGCGTCATCCTGCCGGTCGACGGCGGCAGCACCGCCGGCACCTGGCACTGAACCCACGGAGAAACTGAACATGCCTTATGTCCATATCCGCGTCACCGATGAAGGCGTCAGCGCCGAGCACAAGCGCCAGTTGATCGAAGGCACCACGCGACTGTTGCAGGAGGTGCTGGGCAAACCACCGGCCAGCACGTTCGTGGTGATCGAAGAGGTGTCCACCGACAACTGGGGAGTGGGCGGCGAGACGGTGACGGCGTTGCGCCAACGCGAGCGGCTTTAGCCGTGAAACAAGCGGCCCCGGCCTTGCCGGGGTTCGCGGCTGAAGCCGCTCCTACAGGGGCCGCGCAGATCTTGAGACTTGCCGGCAAAGCGTCGACGCAGGCGCCTCGTCGATCTGCGCCATGCTCAACCACGCCGTTTCCCTGAGCAGCAACGAACACACCGCCACCAGCGCCAGCGCCGCAGCCCCGTATAACGCCACCCCCAACGGGTTGTGGTCGGTGAGGATGAGGATCGCCGTGGCAACGCTCGATGCCGTACCCCCGCCCAGCGCCGCGCCGACCTGGTAGCTGGCGGAAATCCCCGAATAACGCATCTCACGCGGGAACTGCTCGCCGAGAAACGCCGGGATCGGCCCTTGGGTCGCGCCCATCAGCAGACCGACCAGGCTGTATGCGCACAGCGCAATCGCGAAACTCTTCATGTCGACCAAGGCAAAGAAGGCAAACAACCCCAGCGCCATCACCAAGGCACCGAACACCATCACCCTGCGCCGCCCGAGGCGGTCGGACAGGTGCCCGAACAGCGGCGCCGACAAGACGATGGCCACCGACAGAGTCAGGTCGAACATCAGTGCCTGGGTGCTGCCGAATCCGGCCTGGGTGGCATAGGTGAGAAAGAAGGTGCTGCCGATGTAGGCGATGGTGCAGTAGCCGAAGGCGATACCGGTGCACAGCAACAGTTGCCGTGGCCGCTGGCGCAGCGCTTCGGCCAATGGTGCCCGCACCGGTGTGGCTGCAGGCACGGCAAGCGGCGCGGGCGTCTTGAGCCGCGCATACAGGCCGATCAACACCAGGCTGCCACCGAGCCAGAACGGAATCCGCCAGGCGAAATCCACCAGGTTGTCGTTGGCCGCGGCGCTGACGATGGCGAACACCCCGGCGCCGAGAATCCCGCCGACGCCGATGCCCATGCTCGTGAAGCTGCCCCACAGCCCACGTCGCCCGGGCGGCGCCGACTCGATGCCGAACAGCGCCGCGCCGCCCCATTCGCCGCCGGCGGCGAAACCCTGGACCAGGCGCAACAGCACCAGCAGCACCGGCGCAGCCACGCCGATGCTGGCGTGGCTGGGCAGGCAGCCGATCAGGAACGTACTCAAGCCCATCAGCAGCAAGGTGGCGACCAACACTTTCTGCCGGCCAATGCGGTCGCCGTAGTGGCCGAACACAAAGCCGCCCAGGGGCCGGGCGAAGAAGCCGGCACCGAAGGCGCTGAACGCCACCAGGGTCGCCGTCAGGTGGTCGAGCCCAGGGAAGAACACCTGAGGGAAGACCAGCGCGGCAGCGGTGCCGTAGATGATGAAGTCGTAGAACTCCAGCGCGGTGCCCAGGCCGGAGACGCAAAAGGTCCGCAAGGCGGAGCGGGATGAAGCGGTGTGCGCATGCATTGTTTTTATTCTCGGAATGCAGATGGGCTCAGAAGCGCTGGAAGCCGGCCTTGGCCAGTTGCAGCGGGGTGCCCGCCACGTAGTCCAGCGCGCAGTGTTCAGTGTCGATGCCAACGCTGAGCAGGGTTTCCCAGCGCTCGGTATCGGGCATGGTCATGTCCGGATGGAAGCAGATCGGCGCGCTGTCGCCGGCCGCGCCGCACATCGCCTCGGCGCGGGCGCGCAGGTCGGCATCGGTCATCTGACCGATCACCTGCTGCAGATGGCCCAGGCGGCCGAGGGTGTCGGCGCGGTCGGCGACCTGCTCGCCCTGGCTCAGCTGGGGGTCGAGGAAATGGTTGGTGTGCAGCAGCCAGCCATCTTCGCGGGGCAACACCAACGCCGTGCGCTCGGGGCTCAGTTCGATGCTCACCGCGCGCGGGCTGCGGTCCTCGCGGGAAAACACGGTGAGCACGGTGGACGCACTGACCCGCGCCGAGCGCGCCAGCTCCACGGCCTCGTCGACGCTGCGGGCGTCTTCCAGCAGGCGCCGGGCGATGGCATGCACCGGCACGCCGCCGCTGGCGTTGTCGCTGGCGTGATGGAGGATGTTGAAATGCAGGCCCACGCCTGCGCTGTTCACCCCCAGCTTGGCCAGCATGCCAAATTCGCAGAACAGCTTGACCTGCATGCCGCCCACTGTGTGCAGCCCGAGCATCAGGCCGTGGGGGCACAGGCTGTCATGCCAGTCCCAGGTCTGCAGGGTCTGCGGCGGGCGCGCACCGCGCGGGGCGTGCACGCTGGTCGAGCATTCGTGGTGGCGGGTCCGGGCGGCCAGCACTTCGGTACGGGCGTTGAGGGCGGCCAGTTGCCACAGCGGCAGGTCGGCGCCCTTGGCCATGCCAATCACCTCGGTGGCCAGCTCCGGGCTCCAGGCCTGAAGCGCGGCCAGGCTGTTTTCGCCGATGCGCCGGGCCTCGCCCAGGCTCACGCCGATCCTGGGGAAGAAGCCCAGGTACAGCTCGGTGGTGTGGCGGACTTGTTCGGCGAACAGCGCGCCGAGCTGCGCACCGCGTGCCAGCGGGTCGCGGATGTCGGTGACGAAGGTGTGAATCTTCACTGCGGGGAACTCCTGGTACGGCAGGCTCGATGTTCAGGCAAGCCTAACCACGCCGGCGCAAGCGATCATCGCCCTGCCCCGCACAACTTTTGTGCCCAGGCGGAAAAACTCAGGCCTGCAAACCTTGCTCACGCAGGTGCTCGTGCAGCAAGGCGATGAAGGCCTGCACCTTGCGCGTATTGCGCCGGTGCGGCAGGTACAGCACGTGCACCCAGGGGCCGAAGGCGCTGAGGGCGCGCCAGTAGTCTGGCAGCACCTCGACCAGCTCGCCGCGGGCCAGGTACGGCGCCGCGCACCAGGTGGGCACGAATTGCAGGCCCTGGCCGTCGAGCAGGCAGGCCAGCAGGAAATCGAAGTTGTCACTCAGCAAGCGCGGGGTGGGCTGGCGCACCCGCAGGGCCTGGCCGTCGCGCTCGATCCACCAGAAGCTGCGGTTGAGCAGCGGGTGGCGCAGCAGCAGCCAGTCGTGCTGGGCGTAGTTGTCCAGCGTGATGTCTGCGCCGCGCCGCTGAAGGTAGGCCGGGCTGGCACAGAGGATCACCCGGTTCTCGATCAGCGGCTGGGCGATCAGCTCGGGCTGGTCGGTGGGGCCGTCGCGCAGCGACAGGTCGTAACCGCCGTCGATCAGGTCCTCGTTGGCGTCGTTGAGGTTCACCTCCAGGCGCACCTGCGGGTGTTCGCCCATGAAGCGGCAGCACACCTGGTTGAGAAACGCCGGGCCGAACGAGGGCGGCGCGGTGATGCGCAGGGTGCCGCGCAGTTCATGCTGCAACTGCTCGACCTCCTCGGTGACCAGCTGCAGATGCATCAACGCCTGGCGCGCGCCGTCCAGGTACAGGCTGCCGGCCTCGGTCAGGGCCATGCGCCGGGTGGTGCGTTCGAACAGGCGCACCCCCAATTCCGCCTCCAGGTGGGCGACGGCCTTGGTGATCGCCGACGGCGTCTTGCCCAACTGCTCGGCGGCGCGGCTGAAACTGCCGTGCTCGGCGGCGGCGACGAAGATGGTCAGGGCCGTCATTTTGTCCATGGTTGGTTCCTGTGAGGCACAAGTGGGCGTGCGAAGCAGTATCCATCCAGAGCCGAGGTGTGGGCAAACAGCGGGCCGCTTCGCGACCCTTTCGCCGGCAAGCCGGCTCCCACACCGACCGCGCCGGCCTCTGGCCTTGTGCTGTTCCTGTGGGAGCCGGCTTGCCGGCGAAAGAGCCACAGGGCAGCCCCGGTCGCACTCTTTCCCCAAAGCAAAAAAAGTTGTGCCCAAGACTGCGTTTAACCGACTTCCCACCTTGGCTAGCCTGCGGTCTGATCAAAACAACAACGAGACAGCCGATGAAGCAGTTCCTGAAGATCGCCCTCGGCGCAGGCCTGGCCTGCACCGCCCTGCCCGGCCTCGCCGCCGTGGACCTGATCCTGCACAACGCCAAGGTCTACACCGCCGCCCCCGATCAGCCGTTGCAGCAGGCCGTGGCGGTGGACGGCGAGAAGATCGTCGCGGTGGGCTCGGACCAGGCCGTGCTGCGCCTGAAAACCGCCGGCACGCAGGTCATCGACCTGGGCGGCAAGCTACTGATGCCGGGCATGCTCGACTCCCATTCCCACGCCATCAAGGGCGGCCTGCAACTGGAGCTGGCCAACCTGGCTGGCGAGCAACTGCCCCTCGACGAGCTGGAGCGGCGCCTGCGCCAGTGGCGCGACAACGGCAAGGCCCGGCGTGGCGAGTTCCTCAGTGTCGGCGGCCTGCCACCGACCTACTGGGACGATATCCCGGCCCTGGAACAGCGTTTCAATCACGGCGAGTGGGCCACGCAACCGATCCTGTTCGCCGCCAACGACATGCACACCGGCTGGGCCAACCAGGCCATGCTCCAGCGCGCCGGGGTGAATGCCGCCAGCATCGCCGTCCTGCCCGAGGACGCCCGCAATACCATTGGCCGTCACCCGGACGGCACACCCAATGGTTTCCTGGTCGACGCCAGCCTGTACCCGGTCACTGATCTGCTACCGCCGCTGAGCCAGGACACTTTGCTGACCGCCGGGCGCATGGCCCTGGACTACTACAAGCAGCTGGGCATCACCGGCTGGATGGACCCACTGGCCAACGAGCTGCCGGGCGCCGACGTGCACAACGACTCGCTCGGCGTGCTGCCGGTGTACAAGGCCCTGGCCGAAAACGGCGAACTCACCGCCCACGTCGCGGCGCTGCTGATGGCCGACAGCAAGGCCCGCCCCGCCGACCTGGACGAACTGGACAAGGTGCGTCAGCAGTTCATCGACGTTCCCAACCTCACCCTGCCGGGCATCAAGGTGTTCGCCGACGGCGTGGCCGAGATGCCGGCGCAGAGCGCGGCGATGCTCGAGCCCTACCGCAACTCCGGGCAACGCGGCGAGCTGCTGCTGGACCCGGCGCATTTCGGCGAGCTGGTCAGCGCCGCCGATGCCCGTGGCTGGCTGGTGCACGTGCACGCCATCGGTGACCGCGCGGTGCGCGTGGCGCTCGATGGTATCGAACAGGCGCGGCACGCGCGGCACAGCGGCATTGCCCATTCGATCACCCACCTGCAGATGGTCAGCCCCAAGGAGTACGCGCGTTTTCGCCAGCTCGACGTGATCGCCTCGATGCAGCTGTACTGGGCCAGCGCCGACGAGGCCAACCTCGATCTGGTCAAGCCCTACGTCAGCGCAATGGCCTTCATGCACACCTTCCCGGCGCATTCGCTGCTGAACAACGGCGCCACCATCGCCGGCGCCAGCGACTGGCCGATCAGCACCCCTGAGCCATGGAAAGCCATCTATCAGGCCATCACCCGCAAGGGGCCCAAGGGCGTGCTCAATGCCGGCGAAGCCATCGACCTCAAGACCATGCTGCAGGCCTATACCCTCAACGCCGCCCGGGCCATGCGCCTGGAGCGGCAGGTCGGCTCGCTGGAAGTGGGCAAGCAGGCGGACATGATCGTGCTCGACCGCGATGTGCTGAGCGTGTCACCGCAAGCGCTGCGCGATACCCAGGTGCTGCAGACCTGGTTCGCCGGCAAACGCATCTACGCACGCTGAGACGGCGTCATTGGCGCAGGCGCTCCAGCGCCTCCAGCACATGCCCGATGGCGCGCTCCGGCTCGCCCTCGCGGCAGGCGATGCCGAGCTGGCGCCACAGCCCCGGGCGCAACGGCCGCCGGAGCACACGCGGGTCGTGCTGCGGGCCTTCACCCTCCTGGGGCAGCAAGGTCGCGCCGTACCCCGCGCCCACCAGGCTCTTGATCGCGTCGTTGAAGTTCAGCTCGATGCGTGGCTCGGGGTAGAGCCCGGCGGCGGCGAACCATTCCGAAGTCACCCGCGACAACTGTGTGGTGCTGTCGTTGAGGATCAAAGCCCGCCCGGCCAGCCAGGCCGGCGTGACCCGCGCTGGCGGGCGCCAGTCGGCGGGCACGTAGGCCAGGATCGGGTCGCGGCGCCAGGGCGTGAGCTTGAGCCCCTTGCCTGCCACCTGCGGCAGCGCCACCAGGCCGATGTCCAGGCTGCCTTCGCGCAGACGGGCCAGCGAGGCCTGCGAGGTCAGCACCTGCACCTGGACGTCGATGCCTGGGTGATCCACGCGCAAGGCGTCGAGCGCCTGGGGTAGCAGGTGGGCGATAGCGCCCGTGGAAGCGCCCAGGCGCACGCGGCCGGTCAGGCCTTCGACCTGTCGGCGCACCTCGTCCAGCGCCTGGTCGGCATCGGCCAGCAGGCGCCGGGCACGTAGCAGCAGGGTCTCGCCGACCGGGGTCGGCCGCACCTGGCCACGGGCGCGAGTGAGCAAGGGCGCGCCGATGCGCGCCTCAAGCTCGGCCACGTGCAGGCTGATGGTCGGCGGCGCCAGGTTGAGCTGGCGGGCGGCGTCGGCGAAGGAGCCGTGGTCGGCGATCACCACCAGGGTGCGCAGGCGGTCGAGGCTGATTTCTCGCATGGGGTTTCCTGGGTACGTGGGAGCGGGCTTGCCCCGCGATGGCGCCAGGCCTGGAAATGATCTTGCCTGGGCGGGCCCTATCGCGGGGCAAGCCCGCTCCCACGGGATAAGTTCAACACAGATTACTTCGTTCAGATTTAATGAACTTTACGATCATGATATTCAAATTTTCTTTCGTCCAGCCGCAAGCGAGGATACGCCCACTCCCCTTCACCACGGACACACTCCATGACCCAGCCCCTTGTCTTCATCGACGGCGACCAAGGCACCACCGGCCTGCAAATCCACGCGCGCCTGCACGGCCGCCAGGACCTGCGCCTGCTCACCCTGCCCGAGGCCGAACGCAAGGACCCGGCGCGGCGCAGCGAAGCGATCAACAGCGCCGACATCGCCCTGCTGTGCCTGCCCGATGACGCTGCCCGCGATGCCGTGGCAACGCTGCGCAACCCGGCGGTGCGGGTGATCGATGCCAGCTCCGCACACCGTACCGCGCCAGGCTGGGTATACGGCCTGCCGGAACTTGACCAGCACCAGGCCGAGCGCATCGCCGCCAGCACCCGTATCAGCAACCCCGGCTGCTACCCCACCGGCGCCATCGCCCTGCTGCACCCGCTGGTCAAGGCCGGGCTGTTGCCAGCGGACTACCCGCTGAGCATCCATGCCATTTCCGGCTACAGCGGCGGTGGCCGGGCGGCAGTCGAGCGCCATGAGCAGCCCGCCGAAGGATACCTGCCGACCTTGCAGCTGTACGGCCTGGAGCTGGCGCACAAGCATGTGCCGGAAATCCAGCAGCACGCCGGGCTCAGCGCCCGCCCGCTGTTCGTGCCCGGCTACGGCGCCTATCGCCAGGGCATCGTCCTGAGCATCCCCCTGCAACTGCGGCTGTTGCCAGGCGTCACTGCGCAACAGCTGCAGGCCTGCCTGGAGCAGCACTACCAGGGCGCTCGCCATGTGCAGGTGATGCCATTGCACCAGGACGGCCCGGCCCCGGCGCTTGACCCGCAGGCGCTGAACGACAGCAATGACCTGCGCCTGGCGCTGTACGCCAACCCCGAGCACGGCCAGGTCTTGCTGACCGCGGTGTTCGACAACCTCGGCAAGGGGGCCTCGGGCGCCGCAGTGCAGAACCTCGACCTGCTGCTGGCTGGGCTGCGCTAGCCACAGCGGGTAAACTGGGCGCCCGCCTCGTTCGAAGCGGGCGTTTCAGCCCACCCGGAGCCCTACCCGCGATGTTCATCCTCCGCCGCCTCGACGGCGTGCCGCCCGAATCTTTCCAGAACCAGATCCGCCAGCTGGTGATCGACCATGTCGGCCAGCTCAGCAGCGTCGCCATCAGCCCGGACAATCCGCTGTACCCGCTGTACCAGTACGGCGTCGGCCTTGAGGTCCACCAGTACCTGATGGCCCTGGACGGCACCCGTGGCCTGGCCGTAGAGCTGACCCTGGCGCTGGATGCCGACGCCCCGGACCAGTTGCTCGGCTTTGCCCTGGCGCTGCCGGCCCAGGACGATGCGCAGGCCTGCAGCCTGGCGTTCCTTGCAGTACATCAAGACCATCGCCGCCAGGGCATCGCCCGCGCATTGCTGGATGACCTGCGCAGCCGCTACGCCTGCGTCGAGCTGAGCGCCTTCGCCGAGCAGGTCCCATGGTTCGAGGCCATGGGCTTGCAGGTGATTGCCAGCGCCGGGCCACAGGTGCTGATGAGCAGCACCGGGCGTGCCAGCGGGGCGCTGATCGGGCGGCTGGACATTGCGCCGATCTACCAGACGGTCGAGGTGATGCAGATCCACACCTACCTGCTCAATCAGAACGGGGAGGACGTGATGATGGAGGCGGAACAATCGCGCGATGAGCGGTTGGATGAGTTGGCGGAGCAGGCCAAGGCGTGCGTGAGGCAGCGGCTGACGCGGCATTGAGGTAGAACGCTGGGGGCGCTTTGCGCCCCCCGGCAATCCTCAGCCATGCACCCAACGCCGGTGCAACCCTCGGGCCAGCGCATCGAGCATGAACCCCAGCACCCCGATCAACAGCACCATGGCCATCAGCTCGGAATACGCCAGGCGGTCACGGGTATCGAGGATGAAATACCCCAACCCCGCACTGACCCCAAGCATCTCGCACGGCACCAGCACGATCCACAGGATGCCAATGGCAAGCCGCACGCCGGTCAGTACATGGCCAATGACCCCCGGCACGATCACCTTGCACAAGGTCTCCCAGCGCGTGGCGCTGAGGCTGCGCGAGAGCTGCAGCCAACGCGGATCGAGCTGTCGCACCCCGGCGGCGGTATTGAGCAGGATCGGCCACAGCGCGGCGAAGGCCAACAGGAAGTAGATCGGCTGGTCGCCCACGCCCATCAGCATCACCACCACCGGCATCCACGACAGCGGCGAGATCATCCGCAGAAACTGGAACGCCGGCGTGGTTGCCGCCTCCAGGTGCCGGTAACTGCCCACCAGCAAGCCCAACGGCACGCCGATCAACAGCGCCAGCAAAAGGCCGATCAGGATGCGCTTGAGGCTCACCCAGATATGCCCGTACACCTCGCCCTGCCCCAGCAACTCCACCAGGCTCGCCAGCGTGGCCTGGGGCGAGAAGCGCGCCGACAGGCCGTCGGCCGCGCCGAACACCTGCACCCCCGCCCACCACAGCAACAGCAGCAGCGCCAGGCCGGCAAGACCCAGGGCGCCATGTACGACATGCCTTTGCATCAGACCGCGAACTCCTCGCTGCGCTGGAAGTTCTCGGCAATGCCGAAGGTTGCCGGGCCGCCCACCGCAGCGATGGCATTACGCACGAAGCGATCGTCGACCAGATCGCGAGCGACGTGCGCGGGGTCGAGCCCGGCGAGGAAGCCGTTCTCGCCTTCGATCAGGGTGCCTTTCAGGCGCTTGACCAGTTCCTCGGTGTAGCTGGGGTACGGGTACGGCTGGAAGTCGATGCGTTTTTCATCCCACAGCTGGTGCTGGATCGCGCCACTGGCGATGTAGCCGGCACGGTCCTCGGCGGCAGGCGCCAGTACCTTGGCCAGCACCGCGGGCTCGTGCGGGGTGTACTTGTTGGGGCCGGCCTTGGACAGCAGCGCGGCCGCCTCGGCTCGGTGGTCGCGGGTCCATTGCTGGGCCTTGACGATGGCGTTGACCACCTTCTGCGACCATTCCGGGCGGTTGTTGAGGTCGTGTTCGTGCATGAACACCACGCAGCAAGCATGGTTGCGCCACACGTCACCGGTGAAGCGCTGCACGCGGCCGACCTTGAGGTTCTCGGCCAGGGCGTTGAACGGCTCGGCGACGATGTAGCCGGCGATGCGCTTGCTGGCCAGGGCCGGCGGCATGTCCGACGGCGGCAGCACCAGCAGGTTGACCTCGTTGGCGGCCAACTGCGCGTTGGCCGGTTTCGACACCGGCGTGAGGCCGTTGTCGTTGAGCATCTGCTGCAGCACCACGTTGTGGATGGAGTACCAGAACGGGATGGCTACCGTCTTGCCGCCGAGCTGCTTCATCTCGGTGATGTCCGGGGCCACGGTCAGGCCCGAGCCGCCGACATGGTTCCAGGCCACCACCTTGGCCGGCACCTTGCTGCCATAGCGGGCCCACACGGTCATTGGCGACAGCAGGTGGATCACGTTGACCTGGCCGGAAATGAACGCCTCGATCACCTGCGCCCAACTGCGCAGCAGCACCGGGCGCTCGGCCTTGATGCCTTCGGCCTCGAACAGGCCGTTGTTGTGCGCCACCAGCAAAGGTGTGGCGTCGGTGATCGGCAGGTAGCCGATGCGCACCGGTGCGTCAGGCTCGGCGGCGGCGCGCGCCTGCAGGCTGGCCAGCAGCGGCACGGCGCCAGCGGCGGTGAGCATGGCGCTCAGTTTGAGAAAATCGCGACGGGACGTGGTGGAGCAGCAGTCATCCATGCACATGGACAGCCTCCGAGGGCAAGGGGGATGGGGTGGGTTCGGCTGTGCGGCTTGCCCGCCGAAGGGTTTTGAGGATTTCGATGCGCAGCGCGCCCAGTTCCTCGACCCGCTGCGCCCGGGGTTGCGGCAGGTCGATATGCCATTGGCCGAGGGTGCGCGCCGGGTGGTTGCCCAGTAGCAGCACGCGATCGGACAGCAGCAGGGCTTCGTCGATATCGTGGGTGATCAGTACGGCAGCGGTGTTGTGGGTGGCGATCAGTTGCAGCAGCAGTTGCTGCATGTCGGCGCGAGTCACTTCGTCCAGCGCGCCGAACGGCTCGTCCAGCAACAGCACTTCGGGTTGCCGCGCCAGGCAGCGGGCCAGCGCGGTGCGCTGGGCCATGCCGCCGGACAACTGCGCCGGGTACTGGTTGCGGGCATGGCTCAGGCCCACCGCCGCGATGGCGTGGTCGATGCGTGCGCGGCGCTCGCTGGCGGCCAGCTTGGGCTGGCGGGCGAAGTCGAGGCCGAAGGCAACGTTCTTCTCCAGGCTCAGCCAGGGCAGCAGGCTGGGGTCCTGGAACGCCACCGCCAGGCGCGGGTGCGGGCCCTGCAGCGCCTCGCCGTGCAAAGTCACACTGCCGCCACGGGGCTGCTGCAGGCCGGCCAGCACCCGCAGCAGGCTCGATTTACCGACCCCGCTGGGGCCGAGGATGGTCACCACCTCGCCCGGTGCCAGCGCCAGGTCGAACTGTTCCAGCACCGGCTGCCAGCCGCCCTCGCGGGGGTAGCCCAGGCTGATGTCGCGGGCGTCGAGTAGCACGTCGGTCATGCCGCACTCGCCTGGCGTTGCAGTTCGGCGCGCAGCTGCACCAGGCTCGGCGTGACGATCGGCACGAACGCCGACTCGCGCCAGCGGCGCGCGAAGCTTTCGCCATAGGCGGTGAGGTAAGCCTTGCCGCCACTGGCCTGCAGCTCCAGCTGCACGGCGTCGGCAGCGCTTTCGGCGAGGGTGATGCGCAGTTTGAACAACGCGGCCGGCTGCTTGAGGAAGCGGCCGTCGAGCAGGCCCTGCTTGAGCTCGCCGACGGTGTTCTCCAGGCGTTCCTGAAGCACCTGGCGCGCCTCCTCGAGGAAGGACACACGACCATGCAGGTGCTCCTGCACTTCGTCCAAGGCACGCCGCGCCAGACCGATGGCCATGCCGCACTGCAGGGCGAGGAAGGCCGGGCGCACCTGGGGCAAGAACTCGCGGGCGTTGTCGTGCAGCAGCCAGTCACGGGCCAGCGGTACCTGGTGGAAGGCCAAGGCAGCGGTGTTGCTCGACTGCAAGCCCATCAACTGCAGGTCGTCGGAGCGTTCCAGCCCCGGTGCATCGGAGGGGATGGCCAGCACGAACGGCGCGCCTCCGGCATCGTCTTCGATGGCCGCGGCCACCACGAAACCACTCTTGCGCAGGTTGGTCACCCAGTGCAGCCGGCCCTCCAGGTTCCAGCCATCGGCTGCGGGGCGCCCGCGCACCTGCAGTGCCTCGATGCCGGAGAGGAACTTCATGGCATTGGAAAGCCCGGTGGCGCCGGCGAGCTCACCCTTGAGCAGCGCTGGCAGCAGGCGTTCGCGCAACCCCTGGTTAGGGCTTTGCAGCAGGTATTCAATGAAGGCGCGCTGCCCCCAGCAGACGAAAGCCGCCGCCAGTGAGCGGCTGGCGATAGCGGCAATGGCTTCGACCGCCTCGGTGACATCACCGCCCGCGCCGCCGAGGGCCGGGTCGACGCCTATGCGCAGCAGTTGCGATTCGGCGATATGCGCCAGTACCAGGTGCGGGTCGCACTGGCCCTGGTCGATGGTCTCGGCGTTGGCATCCAGCCATTGGCGAAAAGCGCTATCAAGCATGTCCCTACTCCTTTGGTGCGCCGGACACGCCGGCATCGGGCGGTTTAGGCCGAAGGCTGCCAGCGGTATTTGCTCAGCTCGTCATTGAGCGGCGTCTGGGCGAACACATTAGCAAAGTTGCACAGGGTTGCGAGGCTCACGCCGAGAATCACTTCCAGGGCGTTGCCCTCGGTGAAGCCGGCCTCGCGGAAGGCCTGGTAGGTGGCGTCGCCGACGTTGCCGCGGGTGGCGATGACCTCACGGGCGAACTCGGCCAGGGTTTCGTAACGTGCGTCGGGCAACTCGCCACGGGCGCGCAGGGCATCGACCACAGCCTGCGGTAGCTTGGCCTTGTTCAGCGCCACGGCGGTGTGGCCGGCAACGCAGAAGTCGCAACCGTGCTGGGTGGCGGCAATCAACTGCACCACTTCGCGCTCGGCCAGGGTCAGCTCGGCCTTGCCGTTTAGCGCCGAGACGGTGACGTAGGTTTCCAGCGCGGCCGGGGCATTGGCCAGCACACCCAGCAGGTTGGGGATGAAGCCGGAGTTTTTCTGGGCGTTTTCGAGGAACGGACGTGCGGCTTCCGGGGCGGTCTGCAGGCTGTGTAGAGTGATGCGCGCGGACATGGAGTGGTCTCCTTTGATGTAGGTCGCTACAGTCTGTTGGTTATAAGAAGTAGCATCCATATTCATCAGTCGCCTTTCCTTGCTCCTGAGTCCTTGCATTAGATGATTTCATCCAGCCACCTTGTCGATTGGTTATTAGAAGGGCTCGAGCTTGACGCCAGCCTGTTCCATGTCGGGCGCTATTGCGGTGGCTGGCACGCCAGCACCCAGGGCATGGGCCGCGCCAGTTTTCACCTGGTGGTACAGGGGCATTGCTGGCTGCACGTCGATGGCCACGCCGAGCCTGTGCGGCTTGAGTGTGGTGATGCGGTGTTTCTGCTGCGTGACCTTGCGTATCGCCTGTCGGGTGACGAGGACGTCGCCGACGCCTGCGCCCAGCCGCGCCGGACCATGCAGGCGCTGGACCTGGAGGCCGACGATGGCGTGGGGCTGGTCTGTGGTTTCTTTCATTTCCAGACGGGCTTGTCGTCGCTGATCGTCGAGGGGCTGGCGGACTGGATTCTGCTGCGCGCCAATGATCCGGCCGGCAGTGCGGCTCGTGCGCTGTTCGGTTTGATTCTCGAGGAATGCCGGCGGGCACCGCAGCCGTCGCAGACGGTGCTCGAGCGGCTCACGCACTTGCTGTTCCTGTATGTGCTGCGCCGGCAGGTGCATACAGGGCAGGCACTGGGTGGCTTGGTCGCCCTCGCCCGCCAGCCGGCGTTTGCCGGGCTGCTGGAGAGGCTGATAGAGGAGCCGGGGCAGGCTTGGACGCTGGAGAGCATGGCGGCCTATGCGGGGCTGTCGCGCTCGGCGTTCTTCAAGCGGTTCAATGAACTGGCCGGGCAGTCGCCTGGGCAGGTGTTGCTGGCGCTGCGCATGCGCCAGGCCTGCCAGTTGCTCAAGGCGGGGAATACGGTCGAGCAGGTTGGCGGGCGGGTGGGGTATCAGTCGGTGGCGGCGTTTACTCGGGCGTTTGCCAAGGCGGTGGGAGTGCAGCCGGGGGCTTATCGCAAGCAGCATGAGGGGCGGGAGGGGTAGGTTTTTTGGGGTTCGGGTTTCAGAGTGTGGGTTTTGATAGATGCATGCGCATTCAGCGGCGATGGCGACGCATAGTCACCTTTCCGCCCTTACGGCGGCCTACTTTGGTCTTGGCCAAAGTAGGCAAAGCCGCCCGCTCCATCATACGGCCCCTGCGCTGCGCTCCGGGGTCCCCTCGCTCCGGTGCCTTCCGGGCCCGCGCGGCCTCCTGAAGTCGCAATTTGTGTTGCCTGGACTATTGCGCGCTTAGAAGCAAAATCAAGAGCAGATCAAGAGCAGCAATGCGTATATCTGAGCCTGGCTGTTGTTTATGTATTGTTTATTCGGGCCCTATCGCCGGCAAGCCGGCTCCCACAGGTACAGCGCAAGTCTGTGAGTTTCGCACTAACCTGTGGGAGCTGGCTTGAACTGGCCTAATGATTTTGGACACCTTCATCGGGCGCTATGATGGCGCCCAATTGGAGGCAAAATCAGTGCGTAAATCTTATTCAAGAGAATACAAAGTCCAAGCTGCCGAAATGGTTCTGGATGGTGGCCAGTCAGTTCCCGAGGTCTGCGCAGCCCTTGGGCTTGGGCCTACCGCGCTTCGTCGCTGGGTTGAACAGGTGCGACAAGAAAGAGCGGGCAAGGTGCCGGCTGGG
>NZ_JAVYJF010000038.1:0-24908 GCF_032621715.1 Pseudomonas sp. zfem004
GCTTGACCCTGCGGACACACGAGTTGTAACCACCTGGTTTTGCGATGCTGCACACAGATGACGTGAACGGTACACCGGCCTGGCGATCAACCTGAGCTCCCACTCGGCTTCAGAAGCCGAACAAATATCAAGGCTCGTCTGGCGCGACTTTCATCGAGGCGCGGGACTGACCTCCCACACGACGCCGTATAGATTGACGCAAACCAAACTCACGCACATCTCGCTACAGTATTGCAGAAATGGGGGTAACCATAGATGTGGGAGCTGGCTTGCCAGCGATGCGCCGCGCGGGCGGCGCTCGATCTTGAGAGCGCTGCAAAGCTATCGCCCTACACCTCGCAGCCCCCCCCTAAAGCCCCAACCCCCGATCCCATTCCGGCTCATCCCCAAACCGCTCCACCAGAAAGTCCAGCATGCTGCGCAAGGTCGCCGGCATGTGCTTGCGCGACGTGTACACCGCGTTCAGGTTCAGCTCCCGCGGCCGCGCCTCTGGCAACAGGCGCACCAGTTCGCCGCTGCGCAGCGCACTGGCCGCCTGGTAGGTGGGCAGCATGGCGATACCGGCGCTGGCCAGCGCGGCCTTCTGCAGGGTCATGGCCTCGTTGGCGCTGATATTGCCCTGTACCGGCACGGCGACACTCTGCCCGTTCACCTCGAAATGCCACAGGCTATGGCCGAAGTAGGCATGGGTCAGGCAGTTGTGCCCACTCAGTTCCTCCACGCGCATCGGTGTGCCGTGCTCGCGCAGGTACGCGGGGCTGGCGCAGACCACCGAGCGGCACACGCTCAGGCGCCGGGCGATCAGGTTGGGGTCGACGTCGTTGCTGGTACGGATCGCCAGGTCGATGCGTTCGTCCACCAGGTTGACGGTGCGGTCGAGCATCTGCAGCTCCACCTTCACCCCGGGGTAGCGCTTGACGTACGCCGCCAGCGCATCCACCAGCTGAGCCTGGCCGAACGAGGTGCTGACGCTGATGCGCAGCTCGCCGCGGGGGGCATCATCGGGCTGGCGCACGGCGTGTTGCAGGTCGCCGGCCAGTTCCAGCAGTTGCCGACAGCGCGGCAATGTCTCCTGCCCGGCGGCAGTCAGGCTGAGCTTGCGCGTGGTGCGCTGCATCAGCCGGGCGCCGACCCAGTCCTCCAGCTCCGCCAGGTAGCGCGACACCACTGGCCGGGAAAGCTCCAGATGATCCGCCGCTGCCGACTGGCTGCCCAGGTCGACGACGGTGACGAAGACGCGCATGGCGTTCAGACGGTCCATGATTTGCCCGATTTCAGAAATGAACTATGTCGCAGCATCGCATTTTTTGTAATGAATCGGGCAACTAAGCTGTGCTCCATCGACTCACTCATCAGGAAGCTCCGATGTCACTGTTCACGCCCCTGCGCGGCCTGCTGCTGGCCTGCGTCACCCTCGCTGGCCAGGCCATGGCTGCCGAACCCCTCAAGCTCGATGTCTACAACCCAGGCCACGATGCGATCTTCCCGGTCAGCTCGGTGATCGTCAGTGGCGAACACGATGCGATCCTGGTCGATGCGCAATTCGGCAAGGGCCAGGCCGAGCAGGTGGTCGAGCGCCTGCGCAAGAGCGGCAAGCAGCTGACCACCATCTATATCAGCCACGGCGACCCGGACTACTACTTCGGCCTGGACACGCTCACCCAGGCGTTCCCCAAGGCTCGGGTGGTCGCGTCGGCCGCCACCGTTGCCCATATCCGCAACACCATGGATGCCAAGCTCGCCTACTGGGGCCCGCAAATGGGCGCCGACAAACCGGGCAAGCTGGTCGTGCCACAAGTGCTCGACGGCAATCAGTTGAAGCTCGAAGGGCAGGCGCTGGAAGTCGTCGGCCTGGATGGCCCGCAGCCGGACCGCAGCTTTGTCTGGATCCCTTCGATCAAGGCCGTGGTGGGTGGTGTAGTGGTGTCCGAGCACATCCATGTGTGGATGGCCGACACCCAGACCGCACAATCCCACGCCGACTGGCTGGCTACCCTGGCCAGGATCGAGCAGTTGGCGCCGCGCACCGTGGTCCCCGGGCACTACCTGGGCGACAGCAGCCGTTCCCTGGACGCCGTGCGCTTCACCGCCAACTACATTCGTGACTTCGACACCGAAACCGCCAAGGCCGGCAACGCCGACGCACTGATTGCGGCGATGAAAAAGCGCTACCCGAACCTGGCCGACGAAAGCTCCCTGGAACTGGGTGCCAAGGTCGCCAAGGGCGAGATGAAGTGGTAATCCCATTCAACCTGTTGGAGTGTTTTCCATGAGCAAGATCGCAATCATCGGCGCCACCGGGCGTGCCGGCAGCCAACTGCTGGAAGAGGCTCTGCGCCGTGGCCACAGCGTGGTCGCCATCGCCCGTGACCCATCGAAGCTGCAAGGCCGCGAAGGCGTGACCGTCAAGGCGCTGGACGCCAAGGACAGCGCCGCCCTGCAGGCAGCGGTCAGCGGCTGCGACGCGGTGCTGAGCGCCGCGCATTTCTCCACCCTTGAACCCCAGGCCGTCATCGAGCCGGTCAAGTGCGCCGGCGTGAAGCGCCTGCTGGTGGTGGGCGGTGCCGGCAGCCTGCTGCTGCCGTCCGGGCAGCGGGTCATCGACAGCCCGGATTTCCCCGAGGCCTACAAGGCCGAGGCCAATGGCGGCGTGCGTTTCCTCGAGGCGCTGCGCCAGGAGCCGGCGCTGGACTGGACCTTCCTGTCGCCGTCGGCGGAGTTCGTCGAGGGGGAGCGCAGCGGGCACTACAAACTGGGCAAGGATCACCTGTTGATCGGCGCCGAGGGCAAGAGCTGGATCACCTTCGCCGACTATGCGATCGCGATGATCGATGAGCTGGAGAGGCCGGGGCACTCGAAGGCGCGGTTCACCGTCGGTTACTGAAACAGGTTTGCACGTCCCCTGTAGGAGCGGCCTTGTGTCGCGATAGGGCCGCTCCTACACGGATTGCGCCAACCTTGAGGGCGGGAGCGGGCTTGCCTTGTGATTGAAGATTACTGCCGGGCACGCTCCTGCAGCCACTCCAGCAATTCGACCAACCCCGCCGCCATGGTCTTCGACGGGCTCACCAGGTAATACCCTTTCCCAGTCGTCACCTTCAGCGCGAACGGCATGCACAAGCGCCCGCTGCGCAGGTCATCGCCAATCAGCGCCCAGTCGCCGATGGCGATCCCCGTCCCCTGCGAAGCCATGGCCATCGCCATGTCCAGCGTCTCGAAATGCTGCTTCGGGCCTTGTGGCTCGAACCCGGCTCCCGCCGCCTGCAACCACAGCCGCCAGTCATGTTCGTCCCGCGAAGGGTGCAGCAGCATGTGCCGCGTCAGGTCCTGCAACTGTTGCAATGGCAATGGTCCGTTGAGCAGCGAGGGGGCGCAGACCGGAGTGAGTTGTTCGTCGAACAGTTTGCGCACCTGCAGCCCATGGTTCGGTACGGCGCCATACACCACGGCCGCATCGAAACCTTCATGACGGAAGTCCACCCCGTGTTGCACCGTGGTGGTCAGCTCCACCGGCACGTCCGGGCGCAACGCCTGCCATTCCATCAGCCGTGGCAACAGCCAGCGCATCACGCAGGTCGGCGCCTTGAGCTGCAAGGTGCTGCTGCGCCCGCCGACCTCGCGCACGCCTTGCTCGACCAGGGCGAAGATCTGTTGCACCCGCGGCAGCCAGTCCTGCCCTTCGCGGGTCAGTGCCAGGCCACGTGCCTGGCGCTGGAACAACGGGTAGCCCAGGTGCTCCTCGAGCCCGGCGATCTGCCGGCTGACCGCACCCTGGGTGATATGCAACTGTTGCGCGGCGCGGGTGAAATTGCAGTGCTGGGCGGTAACCAGGAAGGTATGCAGGGCGGGCAGGGGCGGTAGGCGTTTCATCGTGGTAAGCCATGATGTGAGGTCATGGCTAGTATGTGTTTTTTTGCATTGTGGCGGTAGCTGCGGATTGGTTCCATGAACACCGATTTCAACAAGATTCGGGTACTCGATCATGGCAACCTGCGGCGAAGTGTTGGTCAAACTCCTCGAAGACTATGGCGTCGACCATGTCTTCGGTATTCCCGGCGTGCATACCGTTGAGCTGTACCGTGGCCTGGCGGCGTCGTCCATCCGCCACATCACCCCGCGCCACGAGCAAGGCGCCGGGTTCATGGCCGACGGCTACTCGCGCACACGCGGCAAACCGGGGGTGTGCTTCATCATCACCGGCCCAGGCATGACCAATATCACCACCGCCATGGGCCAGGCCTATGCCGACTCGATCCCGATGCTGGTGATCTCCAGCGTGCAGTCGCGCAGCCAGCTCGGCGGCGGGCGCGGCAAGTTGCATGAGCTGCCCAACCAGTCCGCCCTGGTCGCGGGCGTGGCAGCCTTCTCGCAAACGCTGATGAGCGCCGATGACCTGCCCCAGGTGCTGGCCCGGGCCTTTGCCGTGTTCGATGGCGCGCGGCCTCGGCCGGTGCATATCGAGATTCCGTTGGACGTGCTGGTCGAGCCGGCCGATCACCTGTTGTCGGCGCGCCCCGTGCGCACCAGCCGCGCAGGTGCCGCGCCGCAGGCGGTACGGCAGATGGCAGAGCGCCTGGCCAAGGCGCGTCGGCCACTGATTCTCGCCGGCGGTGGTGCGTTGGCGGCCGGCGCGGCGCTGGCCCGTCTGGCCGAGCACTTGCAGGCGCCGGTGGCGCTGACCATCAATGCCAAGGGGCTGCTGCCGGCGAACCACCCCTTGCAGATCGGTTCGACCCAGACGCTGCCGGCTACCCGCGCGCTGGTCGCCGAGGCCGATGTGGTACTGGCCATCGGCACCGAGCTGGCCGAGACCGATTACGACGTGACGTTCAAGGGCGGCTTCGAGATCCCCGGCAGCGTGCTGCGCATCGATATCGACCCGGACCAGACGGTACGTAACTACCTGCCCGAGCTGGCGCTGGTGGCCGATGCCGAGCAGGCTGCCGAGGCGCTGCTCGCTGCCCTGCAAACGCAACCGCAGCCACCCCGCGACAGCGAGTGGGGCGCCACGCGTGCCGCGCGTCTGCGCCAGGACAATGCGGCGACCTGGGACCCCGTGACCCTGAGCCAGACGCGCCTGCTGACCGGCATCCTGGAAACCTTGCCCAATGCCATCCTGGTCGGTGATTCGACCCAGCCGGTGTACACCGGCAACCTGACCCTGGACATGGCTCATCCACGGCGCTGGTTCAATGCCTCGACCGGCTACGGCACGCTCGGCTATGCCTTGCCTGCCGCCATGGGCGCCTGGTTGGGCAGCGCCGAAGTGCCTGCCCGGCGAGCACCGGCGGTGTGCCTGATCGGTGACGGCGGCCTGCAGTTCACCCTGCCGGAATTGGCCAGCGCGGTGGAAGCGCAGGTGCCGCTGATCGTGCTGCTGTGGAACAACCAGGGGTATGAGGAAATCAAGAAATACATGGTCAACCGGGATATCGAGCCGGTGGGCGTGGATATCCATACCCCTGACTTCGTCGGTGTGGCGCGGGCGTTGGGGGCCGAGGCCGAGAACGTGGGGGATGTCGCGCAGCTGCAGGCGGCGCTGGGCCGGGCGGTGGAGCGCCGGGGGCCGACATTGATCCAGGTGGATCAGGCGCAGTGGCAGGCTGCAGTGGTGGGGTAAACCGTTGTGATCCATCGCGGGGCAAGCCCGCTCCCACGGGCTATAGCGTGGGAGCGGGCTTGCCCCGCGATGGCGTCGGTACGATATCTACAGGGGGCGGCAGTCTACCAGAATCCCAGGGAGGATTCAGTGCCCGCCGCCAGCACACACCGGCGAAGCCGGCGCACTGCCCACCTGCGCCCACTCGTCGGGGGTGTAGGTGTGAATCGCCAGGGCGTGAATCTCGCCCATCAGCTCGCCCATGGTGGCGTAGACCTTCTGGTGACGCTTGACGCTGTTCAGCCCGGCGAACTGCTCGCTGACCAGCACCGCCTTGTAGTGCGTCTCCTGGCCACGGCTGTGCATGTGGCTTTCGTTGAGCACTTCAAGGTGCGCGGTGCCCAGCGGCGCCAGTTGCTGTTCGATGCGTTGCTGCATGCTCATCGCGCTGGGCTCACTTCTTGGCCGGGGCCTTGCCGGCGTTCGGGTCGAGTTCCTTGGTCATGTCGTCGAGCAGCTTGTTGACCACCGGTACCGCAGGCTCGAGGCTCTGCTGGGTGAGCTGGGCCGACTGCTGGGTGACCTTGGGCATTTCGCGCAGGACTTTCTTGCCCAGCGGCGACTCGTAGAACTTGACCAGGTCGTTCAGCTCGCCTTCGGTGAAGGTGGCGGTGTACAGGTCGACCATCTTCGGCTTGAGCTTCTTCCAGCCGATGGCGTTGTCCAGGGCGGCGTTGGCCTTGGCCTGGTAGCTGTCGAGTACGGTTTTCTTGGAGGCCGGCGCCTTGGTCTGCTCGAAGCGCTGGGCGAACATCTGCTGGACCTGCATGTACACCGGGGTGCCCAGCTTGTCGGCGTTGGCCAGGGTCAGGAATTTCTCGGCGGCGGCATTGTGGCTGGGGGTGGCAGCGAGTACCTGGCCGCTGGCACAGACCAGGGCTACGGCGGCACAGAGGACACGGAGACGGGTCATTGCATTTCCTTCAAGAAAGGGAGGCGGGTACCTCAGAGTAGAGCATTCTGCGCCGTGATGGCGAAGTGCTCAAGGGCTACGACGAGCGTGGGAACCGCTTGGTCGAATCAGGGCCTAAACTGCGAATTCGGACTACAAAGGAGTGAGCGCAGCATGAGCCGTATCGAGACAGACAGCCTGGGCCCGGTGGAAGTTCCGGAGGGCGCCTACTGGGGCGCGCAGACCCAGCGCTCGCTGATCAACTTCGCCATAGGCAAGGAACGCATGCCCCTCGCGGTACTGCACGCCCTGGCGCTGATCAAGAAAGCCGCGGCGCGGGTCAACGATCGCAACGGCGACCTGCCCGCCGATATCGCCCGGCTGATCGAACAAGCTGCCGACGAAGTGCTCGACGGCGAACACGACGATCAGTTCCCGCTCGTGGTCTGGCAGACCGGCAGCGGCACCCAGAGCAACATGAACGTCAACGAGGTGATCGCCGGGCGCGCCAACGAGCTGGCCGGCAAAGGCCGTGGCGGCAAGGTGCCGGTCCACCCCAACGATCACGTCAACCGTTCGCAAAGCTCCAACGACTGCTTCCCCACCGCCATGCACATCGCCGCCGCCCAGGCCGTGCACCACAAGCTGCTGCCGGCCATCGCCGAGCTGTCATCCGGGCTGGCCGAGCTGTCGGCGCGCCACCAGAAGCTGGTCAAGACCGGCCGCACGCACATGATGGACGCCACGCCGATCACCTTCGGCCAGGAAGTCTCGGCCTTCGTCGCCCAGCTCGACTACGCCCAGCGCGCCATCCGCGCCACCCTGCCGGCGGTCTGCGAGCTGGCCCAGGGCGGTACGGCGGTGGGCACCGGGCTCAACGCACCGCATGGCTTTGCCGAGGCCATCGCCGCGGAGCTTGCGGCCCTTTCCGGCCTGCCCTTCATCACCGCACCGAACAAGTTCGCCGCCCTCGCCGGCCACGAGCCGCTGACCAGCCTGGCCGGCGCGCTGAAAACCCTCGCGGTGGCGCTGATGAAGATCGCCAACGACCTGCGCCTGCTCGGTTCAGGCCCGCGCGCGGGGCTGGCCGAAGTACGCCTGCCGGCCAACGAGCCCGGCAGTTCGATCATGCCCGGCAAGGTCAACCCGACCCAGTGCGAGGCGCTGTCGATGCTGGCCTGCCAGGTACTGGGCAACGACGCGGCAATCGGCTTTGCCGCAAGCCAGGGGCACCTGCAGTTGAATGTTTTCAAGCCGGTGATCATCCACAACCTGCTGCAGTCGATCGAACTGCTGGCCGATGGCTGCAGCAACTTCCAGCAGCACTGCGTAGCCGGTATCGAGCCCGACGCCGAGCAGATGGCCGAACACCTGGAACGCGGGCTGATGCTGGTGACGGCGCTCAACCCGCACATCGGTTATGACAAGGCCGCGGAAATCGCCAAGAAGGCCTACAGCGAAGGCAAGACCCTGCGCGAGGCGGCACTGGAGTTGAAGTACCTGACCAACGAGCAGTTCGACCAGTGGGTAAGGCCTGAGAACATGCTGGCGCCAGGCGGCAAGGGCTGAAACCCATCGCGGGGCAAGCCCGCTCCCACTATGGGCTTGCCCAAAATTTGGAAACCAATCCAACTCTTGGGGCGGCCCAACGTGGGAGCGGGCTTGCCCCGCGATGGATTTTCAGCCGAGCTGCGCCCGCCGCGCCTTCCACCCCGCCACCAACGATGGCCCCAACGCCACCAGCGCCGACCCCAGCACCACCGTCACCGCCCCAAGATACCCCAGCGCATTGATATCCTCGGCATGCACGTAATCCGGCCAGAGCCAGGCCGCGATCGCCACCGCAATGAAAGTAACCAAAGGCGTCAACGCCAAGGTCGCGCTCACCCGCGACGCCTCCCAGTGCGCCAGGGCTTCGGCGAAAGCGCCATAGGCCACCAGCGTGTTGAGGCAGCAGGCCAGCAGCAACCAGCCCTGCAACGGGCTCAACTGCAGGGCCTCCAGCGGGTGCACCCAGGGCGTCAGTAGCATGGCGCAGCCCAGGTACATCACCATCATCACCTGCTGCGAACCCCACACCGTCAGCAGTTGCTTCTGGCTCAGGGCGTAGAACACCCAGATGCTGGTGGCCAACAGGATGGTCAACACCCCGGTGGTGTAGGCGCCCAACGAGGTCAGCAATTCTTCCAGGCGCTGGTTGAAGAACAGCCCGAAGCCCGCCAGCAGCACCACCAGGCCAAGCCCCTGCCCCAGGCTGAAGCGCTCCTTGAACACGAACACACTGGCCACCAGCAACAACACCGGCCCCAGTTGCACCACCAATTGCGCGGTGCCGGGGCTGAGCAGCTTGAGGCCAATCAGGTACAGCACATAGTTGCCCAGCAACCCACCAATGGCGACCAGCATCAGCAGTTTGCCCTTGCCGCCCAGCCGGCCGAACGATGGCAGGCGTCGACGGGCCGCCAGCCAGGCGAACAGCAACCCACCGGACACCGCAAGGCGGTACCAGGTGACGGTCACCGGGTCCATCACTTGCAGTACCTGCTTGAGCTTGATGGGCAAGATGCCCCATAGCAGCGCGGTCAACAGGGCGAGCAGCAGGCCGAAAATCCAACGGCCGGAAGTGATGTGCATGGTGTCCTCGATCAGGCCCGTGGTGGGGGAAACTGGATTCTAAGGGGTAGCAGCGCCGGGCCGGGGACGGGTTGCGGGAAAAGAATTCATCAGGTCATTCCGGTGGGGCATGCCCGATGCATTTGCGTGAATTTCTTCGCGGGTAAACCCGCTCCCACAGGGTCGGCGCATGACCTGTGGGAGCGGGTTTACCCGCGAAGAGGCCCACACAAACCTACTTCTTGTGCCGGGCAAACGCCGCTTCCAGCGCCTCGTTGATGGTGCGCAGCACCTTGACCCGGGCCCAGCGCTTGTCGTTGGCCTCCACCAGCGTCCACGGCGCAATTTCGGTGCTGGTACGGTCGACCATATCGCCCACCGCCTCGCTGTAGACATCCCACTTGTCGCGGTTGCGCCAGTCTTCCTCGGTGATCTTGTAGCGCTTGAACGGGATCTGCTCGCGCTCCTCGAAACGCTCCAGCTGAGTCTGCTGGTCGATGGCCAGCCAGAACTTGACCACCACCACCCCGGCGTTGCGCAGTTGCTCCTCGAAGTCGTTGATCTCGCCATAGGCGCGCATCCAGTCGGCCGGGCTGCAGAAGCCCTCGACCCGCTCCACCAGCACCCGCCCGTACCAGGAGCGGTCGAAGATGGTGAACTTGCCGCGTGCCGGAATGTGCCGCCAGAAGCGCCACAGGTAAGGCTGGGCGCGCTCCTCCTCGGTGGGCGCGGCCACCGGCACGATCCGGTACTGTCGCGGGTCGAGCGCCGCCGCCACCCGGCGGATCGCCCCGCCCTTGCCCGCGGCGTCATTGCCTTCGAACACCGCCACCAGCGCGTGACGGCGCATGTGCTTGTTGCGTAGCAGGCCGGCCAGGCGCGCCTGCTCGGTGACCAGCTGTTCTTCGTAGTCGCGCTTGTCCAGGCGCAAGCTCAGGTCCAACGCGCCAAGCAGGCTTTTCTGGTCGATGCTGCGCCCGAGCGGCGCCACATTGCCCTGATGCTTGCCCTTGGGGTTGTTGGCCAACGCAGCCTGCAGGCTCTCCAGCAGGATGCGCCCCACCGCCAGGCTGCGGTAATGCGGGTCGAAGCCCTCGACCACGTGCCAGGGCGCATAGTCGCGGCTGGTGCGGCGCAGCACGCGCTCGCCAAAGCGCACGAAGCGGTCGTAGGTTTCCGATTGCTGCCAGTCCAGCGGGCTGATGCGCCAGTTGTGCAACGGGTCGTCCTTCAGTGCCTTGAGCCGCGCCTTCATCTGCTTCCTGGACAGGTGGAACCAGAACTTGATGATCAGCGCGCCTTCGTCGCACAACATTTGCTCCAGGCGCTCGGCCCCGGCGATGGCCTGGTCGAGCACGGCGTCCTTGAACTGGCCGTGGACCCGGCCTTCGAGCATCTGGCTGTACCAGTTGCCGAAGAACACGCCCATGCGCCCTTTCGGCGGCAGGGCCCGCCAGTAACGCCAGGCCGGCGGGCGCGCCAGTTCTTCGTCGGTCTGCTGGTCGAAGGTGCGCACCTCGATCAGGCGCGGGTCCATCCACTCGTTGAGCAGCTTGACCGTCTCGCCCTTGCCGGCGCCCTCGATACCGTTGATCAGCACGATCACCGGGAAACGCCCCTGCTGCTTGAGGTCGTACTGGGCTTCGAGCAACGCCTCGCGCAGTGCGGGCACTTCGGCGTCGTAGGTGTCCTTGTCGATGCTGTGACCGATTTCCGCGGATTCGAACATGCTGGGCTCCTTCATTGGATTAGCAAGACTAGCGGATTGCGCGCCAGGCTTCAGGCCCTATCGCGGGGCAAGTCGCATCGGCGCACCGCCGCCCCCACGCCATGTATCGTGGGAGCGGGCTTGCCCCGCGATAGGGCCAATGCCTTAAAATCGGCCATCCGCCGCAACCGAGCCCCCCATGCCCAGCTTCCAGCAACATGCCCAGATCGACTGGGACGACCAGGGCCGCCCCCACTCGCGCCAATACGACGATGTGTATTTCTCCAGGGAAGAAGGCATCGACGAAACCGTGCATGTGTTCATCGAGCAGAACCGCCTGCGTCAACGCTTCGCCGAACTGGCGCCACACGCCTGCCTGGTGATCGGCGAGACCGGCTTCGGCACTGGCATGAATTTTTTCTGCGCCTGGCAACTGTTCGACGAGCTGGCTAATGCCGATGCCCGCCTGCATTTCGTCAGCGTCGAGAAGTACCCGCTGACCCGTGACGACCTGGCGCGGGCCATGCAGCTGTGGCCACAGTTCGCCGCGTTCACCGGCCCGCTGCTCGAGCAGTACGTGGCCATCCACCCAGGCTTCCAGCAGTTCAGCCTCGATGGCGGCCGGGTGACCCTGACGCTGATGATCGGCGATGCCCTGGAGCAGCTGCCGCAACTCGATGCGCGCATCGATGCCTGGTTCCTCGACGGTTTCGCCCCGGCGAAAAACCCCGACATGTGGACCCCCGAGCTGTTCGCCCAGCTGGCACGCCTGTCGCACGCCGGCACCACTCTCGGCACCTTCACCACCACCGGCTGGGTTCGCCGGTCGCTGGTCGAGGCCGGCTTCACCATGAAGAAGGTGCCGGGGCTGGGCAAAAAATGGGAGGTGATGCATGGCCACTTCAGCGGCGAACCTGCCGCCCCGCCCGCCCCCTGGTACGCCCGCCCGGCCGCACTACCCGGCCCGCGCGAAGCCCTGGTGATCGGTGCCGGCCTGGCCGGCAGTGCCACGGCCGCCAGCCTGGCCGCACGCGGCTGGCAGGTCAGCGTGCTGGAACGCCACGACGGCCCGGCGCAGGAAGCCTCGGGCAACCCGCAAGGCGTGCTCTACCTCAAGCTGTCTGCCCATGGCACGGCGCTGTCGCAGATGATCCTTGCCGGCTTTGGCTACACCCGCCGCTGGCTGGAGCGCCTGCAACGCGGCCAGGCCTGGGATGGCTGCGGGGTACTGCAACTGGCCTTCGACGACAAAGAGGCCGAGCGCCAGGCCAAACTCGCGGCGGCGTTCGACAGCAGCCTGCTGCGGGTGCTGGACCGCGACCAGGCCCAGGCCATCGCCGGCGTTGCCCTGCCCGCTGGCGGCCTGTTCTACCCCGAAGGTGGCTGGGTGCATCCGCCCGCGCTGTGCCAGGCGCAGCTGGGCCATCCGCGTATCCGCCTGCTGAGCCACGCCAATGTGCTCGAACTGCGCAAGGCCGATGGCCTGTGGCAGGCCTGGGACGGCGAACGCCTGCTGGCCAGCGCGCCGCTGGTGGTGCTGGCCGGCGCCGCCGAGGTGCGCAACTTCCCGGCCTGCGCCGGGCTGCCGCTCAAGCGCATTCGCGGGCAGATCACCCGTTTGCCGGCCACCGAGGCCAGCCGGGCATTGCAAACGGTGGTGTGCGCCGAAGGCTATGTGGCGCCGCCGCGTGGCGATGAGCACACCCTGGGCGCCAGCTTCGACTTCCACAGCCAGGACACCACACCGACCGTAGCGGAGCACCAGGGCAACCTGGCGCTGCTGGACGAGATTTCCACAGACCTGGCCGAGCGATTGGCCGTCGGCAGGCTCGATGTCGAGCAACTGGAAGGTCGCGCGGCGTTCCGTTGCACCAGCCCGGACTACCTGCCCATCGTCGGGCCGGTGGCGGACACCGAGGCGTTCAATGATGCCTATGCCGCGCTGGCCAAGGATGCGCGGCAGGTGCCGGATATCGCCTGCCCGTGGCTTGAGGGGCTGTATGTGAACAGCGGGCATGGCTCGCGTGGGTTGATTACCGCGCCGCTGTCCGGGGAGCTGATTGCAGCGTGGGTCAGTGGTGAGCCGTTGCCGGTGGCACGAGCCGTGGCCGAGGCCTGCCACCCGAACAGGTTCGCGTTGCGCCGATTGATTCGCGGTAAATAATCAAAGCATCGCGGGGCAAGCCCGCTCCTACGATAGTGCACTGCCCCCCAAGGGTTGGATTGATGTCCAACTTCTTGAGGGCAGTCCAAAAGCGTGGGAGCGGGCTTGCCCCGCGATGGCCTCCCAGGCCATATAACAGATTGATCTAAAACTCTCACAACCCACCCCGGTCCCTACCTAAGTGCCCTCATTCTGGGCACCTTCCCCAACGGCAAAACCGGTAAGGACTTATGTGCGGATTAGCAGGAGAGTTACGTTTCACCCCCTTCGACCAAGCCCCTCGCCCGGCGGACCTCGCCGCGGTGGAGCGCATCACCCACCACCTGGCGCCCCGCGGCCCGGACGCCTGGGGCTTCCATAGCCAGGGCCCGGTCGCCCTCGGCCACCGCCGGCTGAAGATCATGGACCTGTCCGACGGCTCGGCGCAGCCGATGGTCGACAACCCCCTCGGCCTGGCCCTGGCCTTCAACGGCGCCATCTACAACTTCCCCGAACTGCGCGAGGAACTGCAGGCGCTGGGCTACCGCTTCCACTCCGACGGCGACACCGAGGTGCTGCTCAAGGGCTACCACGCCTGGGGCGCAGCGCTGCTGCCCAAGCTCAACGGCATGTTCGCCCTGGCCATCTGGGAACGCGACAACCAGCGCCTGTTCCTGGCCCGCGACCGCCTCGGCGTCAAGCCGCTGTACCTGTCGCGCAACGGCGAACGCCTGCGCTTCGCCTCGACGCTGCCGGCGCTGCTCAAGGGCGGCGACATCGACCCGATGCTCGACCCGGTGGCGCTCAACCACTACCTCAACTTCCACGCCGTGGTGCCGGCGCCGCGCACCCTGCTGGCCAACGTGCAGAAGCTCGAGCCCGGCACCTGGATGCGCATCGACCGCCACGGCGAAGTCGAGCGCCAGACCTGGTGGCAACTGCACTACGGAGCCAACCCCGACGAGCAGGAACTGGACCTGGAAGGCTGGACCACCCGCGTGCTCGACGCCACCCGCGACGCCGTGGCGATCCGCCAGCGCGCGGCGGTGGACGTGGGTGTGCTGTTGTCCGGCGGGGTCGATTCGAGCCTGCTGGTCGGCCTGTTGCGTGAAGCCGGAGTCGACGACCTGTCGACCTTTTCCATCGGCTTCGAGGACGCCGGTGGCGAGCGCGGCGACGAGTTCCAGTACTCCGACCTGATCGCCCGCCATTACGGCACCCGCCACCACCAGTTGCGCATCGCCGAGCACGAGGTCATCGAACAGTTGCCGGCGGCGTTCCGCGCCATGAGCGAGCCGATGGTCAGCCATGACTGCATCGCCTTCTATCTGTTGTCGCGGGAAGTGGCCAAGCACTGCAAGGGCGTGCAGAGCGGCCAGGGCGCCGACGAACTGTTCGCCGGCTACCACTGGTACCCGCAGGTGGATGGCGCGCAGGACCCGTTTGCGGCCTACCGCGAGGCCTTCTTCGACCGCAGCCACGACGAATACCGCGACACCGTGCAGGCCCCCTGGCTGCTGGAAAACGACGCCGCCGGCGACTTCGTCCGCGAGCACTTCGCCCGCCCAGGTGCGCCGGACGCGGTGGACAAGGCGCTGCGCCTGGACAGCACGGTGATGCTGGTCGACGACCCGGTCAAACGGGTGGACAACATGACCATGGCCTGGGGCCTGGAGGCGCGCACCCCGTTCCTCGACTACCGCCTGGTCGAGCTGTCGGCGCGCATCCCGGCGCGCTTCAAGTTGCCCGATGGCGGCAAGCAGGTGCTCAAGCAGGCGGCGCGACGGGTCATCCCCCACGAGGTGATCGACCGCAAGAAGGGCTACTTCCCGGTGCCCGGGCTCAAGCACCTGGAGGGCGCGACCCTGGGCTGGGTGCGCGAGCTGCTGACCGACCCCAGCCAGGACCGTGGCCTGTTCAACCCGGCGATGCTCGACCGCCTGCTGAGCAACCCCCACGGCCAGCTCACCCCGTTGCGCGGCTCCAAGCTGTGGCAGCTGGCAGCGCTGAACCTGTGGCTCAGCGAACAAGGAATCTGATCGATGAAAGCCCACGAAATCGCCTACGGCCAGCGCCTGTTGCGCGGCCAGGCGCCGTCCTACGAACGCCTGCAGGCGCGTCTGGCCGGTGACGGCAGCGAGCCCCACGACCAGCCCCGCGCGGTGCACTGTGGCTGGGGCCGCCTGCTGATCGGGCACACCTACCCCGACCCGACCAGCCTGGCCGACGCCCTGCTGCAAGAGCGGGCCGGCGAGCGCGACATCGCCCTGTACGTGGCCGTACCGCAGCAGGTGCTGGCCCGAGCACCACAGCAGTTGTTCCTCGACCCGTCCGACACACTGCGCCTGTGGTTTACCGACTACCGCCCGGCGCAGCGGGTGTTCCGCGGCTTTCGCATTCGCCGTGCGCAGAGCCCGGCGGACTGGCAGGCGGTCAACGCGCTGTACCAGGCCCGCGGCATGCTGCCGCTCGACCCCAACCTGCTGACCCCGCGCCACCTCGGTGGCCCGGTGTACTGGCTGGCCGAGGACGAAGACAGCCACGCCGTAATCGGCAGTGTCATGGGCCTGAACCACAGCAAAGCCTTCGACGACCCCGAACACGGCAGCAGCCTGTGGTGCCTGGCGGTCGATCCGCACTGCACCCGCCCCGGCGTCGGCGAGGTGCTGGTGCGCCACCTGATCGAGCACTTCATGAGCCGCGGGCTGGCCTGTCTCGACCTGTCGGTGCTGCACGACAACCGCCAGGCCAAGCGCCTGTACCAGAAGCTGGGGTTTCGCAACCTGCCGACCTTCGCGGTCAAGCGCAGGAACGGCATCAACCAGCCGTTGTTCCTGGGCCCCGGCCCCGAGGCCGGGCTCAACCCCTATGCGCGGATCATCGTCGACGAAGCCTTGCGCCGCGGCATCGAAGTGCAAGTGAACGATGCCGCCGCCGGGCTGTTCACCCTGGGCCTGGGCGGCCGGCGCATCCGCTGCCGCGAGTCGCTCAGTGACCTGACCAGCGCCGTGAGCATGACCCTGTGCCAGGACAAGCGCCTGACCCGCCAGGTGCTGCACGACGCCGGCCTGCAGGTGCCGGCGCAGCAGCTGGCGGGCAACGCCGACGACAACCTGGCATTTCTCGACGAGCATGGCGCGGTGGTGGTCAAGCCGGTGGACGGTGAGCAAGGCCAGGGCGTGGCAGTGAACCTGACCGGCATCGACGATATCGGCCAGGCGGTCGAACAAGCCCGGCGCTTCGACAGCCGCGTGCTGCTGGAAAGCTTCCACCCGGGCAGCGACCTGCGCATCCTGGTGATCGGCTACGAGGTGGTGGCCGCGGCTATCCGCCACCCGGCCCAGGTGATCGGCGACGGCAAGCACAGCCTGCGCGCGCTGATCGAGGCCCAGAGCCGCCGGCGCCAGGCTGCTACTGGCGGCGAGAGCCGCATTCCGCTCGATGACGAGACCGAACGCACGCTCAAGGCGGCGGGCGTTGGCTATGACCATGTGTTGCCGGCCGGCCAGCGCCTGGCCGTGCGACGCACCGCCAACCTGCACACCGGGGGCACCTTGGAAGACGTGACCGAACGCCTGCACCCGGTGCTGGCCGATGCCGCCGTGCGGGCTGCGCGGGCGCTGGAAATCCCGGTGGTGGGGCTCGACTTCATGGTGCGCGATGCCGAACAGCCCGATTACGTGATCATTGAGGCCAATGAACGCGCTGGGCTGGCCAACCATGAACCGCAGCCGACCGCCGAGCGCTTTGTCGATTTGCTGTTCCCCCATAGCCGGCCTTTGGCGTGAATCAGTGCCGGCCTCTTCGCGGGTAAACCCGCTCCCACAAGATGCGCGCGGTACCTGTGGGAGCGGGTTTACCCGCGAAGAGGCTGGCACAGGAACCAAGGAGCACCCATGACTGAACGACACCCCGAACCCGATCTCGACTACCTGAAGAAAACCCTGCTGGAAATGCTCGCCATCCCCAGCCCCACCGGTTTCACCGACACCATCGTGCGCTATGTCGCCGAACGCCTGGACGAACTGGGCATCCCCTTCGAACTGACCCGCCGCGGCACCATCCGCGCCACGCTCAAAGGCCGGCAGAGCTCGCCGGACCGGGCCGTATCCGCGCACCTGGACACCATCGGCGCCAGCGTGCGCCAGTTGCAGGACAACGGCCGCCTGGCGCTGGCGGCCGTGGGCTGCTGGTCGAGCCGCTTCGCCGAAGGCAGCCGGGTCAGCGTGTTCACCGATACCGGCGTGTACCGCGGCAGCGTGTTGCCGCTGATGGCCAGCGGGCACGCCTTCAACACCGCCATCGACCAGATGCCGATCAGTTGGGAACATGTGGAAGTGCGCCTGGACGCCTACTGCACCACCCGCGCCGACTGCGAGGCGCTGGGCATAGCCATCGGTGATTTCGTCGCCTTCGACCCGCTGCCGGAGTTCACCGAAAGCGGTCATATCAGCGCCCGTCACCTCGACGACAAGGCCGGCGTGGCGGCGCTACTGGCAGCGCTCAAGGCGGTGGTGGAAAGCGGCCGGCAGCCATTGATCGACTGCCATCCGCTGTTCACCATCACCGAGGAAACCGGCTCGGGCGCTGCCGCCGCCCTGCCCTGGGATGTCAGCGAGTTCGTCGGTATCGACATCGCGCCGGTGGCCCCCGGCCAGGCCTCCAGCGAACATGCGGTGAGCGTGGCCATGCAGGACTCGTCCGGGCCCTATGACTACCACCTGTCACGCCACCTGCTGAAGTTGGCGGGCGACCAGGGCCTGCCGGTGCGCCGCGACCTGTTCCGCTACTACTTCAGCGACGCCCATTCGGCGGTGACCGCCGGCCACGACATTCGCACCGCCCTGGTGGCCTTCGGTTGCGATGCCACCCATGGCTACGAGCGCACCCATATCGACAGCCTGGCGGCCCTCAGCCGGCTGCTCTGCGGCTACCTGTTGAGCCCACCGGTATTCGCCAGCGATTCGCAGCCGGCCAACGCCTCGTTGGAGCGCTTCAGCCACCAGCTTGAGCACGATGCGCAGATGGAGAGCGACACCCGGGTGCCGGCGGTGGACAGCCTGGTGGGGAACAAGGGTTGAGGTTTTGCCACGGCCGGAAAACCGACGCCCACTGTAGGAGCGGCCTTGTGTCGCGATAGGGCCGCAACGCGGCCCCGGCGATTTCTGTTTTAACGCCAAAATCCTGGGGCCGCGCTGCAGCCCTTTCGCGACACAAGGCCGCTCCTACAGGAATCGTGCGGATCTTCAGCACATCGCACAGCTTGCCCCGCCCTGCGCCACCCCGCACAATGTCAGGCCTTTCTGGCGTCAATCCGCAGGACCCTGCATGAAAATCAACAAACCCACCGCCATCGCCCGCCGCAACGAAGCGCTGGCCCGCCCGGTACTCGACAGCGACAACACCCTGTTCGCCATCCTCGACACCAAGCGCAACCTGTGGTGGTTCGACGTGCCGGTGGCACTGCTGCGCAAAGGCCAGCCCGACTGGGTCAACCTGTTGCTGCACACCCCGGAAACCGACGAACTGCAGCACCTGAAGGTGCCGGTCAACTTCCTGCGTGCTCACCAGGAGCAGATGGAAGTGCGCCACCCCGGCAAGCGCCGCTCCACCATCAGCCTGGCGCTGAGCGCCGACCGCGATTCACTGCTGCGCGACACCCGCCCGGGTGGCGAGCAACTGGATTTCCGCACCTTCGTACAGGCCTGATCAGGCCCGCTCGATCCGGTCGTCATGGATGACGATCTTGCCCTGCTTGAACAACGCGCCAATGGCCTTCTTGAAGTTGCCCTTGCTGACGTTGAACATCTGGCTGATCACCGCCGGGTCGCTCTTGTCGCACACCGCCAGCACGCCGCCGGCCGCTTCCAGGCGCTGCATGATCTGCTCTTGCAGGCCGTCGGCCAGTGCTTCGCCCACCGGCTGCAGGCTCAGGGCGATCTTGCCGTCGTGGCGCACCTCCTTGATGAAACCCTTCTCGTGCATGCCAGAACGCAGGAACTTGAATACCTCGTTCTTGTGGATCAGGCCCCAGTGGCGGTTGTTGATGATCGCCTTGAAGCCCATCGGCGTCTCGCCGGCCACCAGCAGCTCGACCGGCTGGCCGACCTTGTAGTCGACCGGGGCGTTGTCCAGATAGCGATCCAGCTTGGCGGTGGCGGTGATGCGGCGGGTGCGCTTGTCCAGGTAGGCGTGGACCACGCAGTAGTCGCCGATCTTCAGCGGCCGCGACTCTTCCGAGTACGGCATCAGCAGGTCCTTGGACAGACCCCAGTCGAGGAAGATGCCGGCGCCGTTGATGTCCTTGACCTTGAGGCTGGCGAACTCGCCCACCTGCATTTTCGGCTTCTCGGTGGTGGCGATCAGCTGGTCTTCGCTGTCCAGGTAGATGAACACGTTGAGCCAGTCATCGAGCTCCAGCTCTGCACCCTTGGGGAAGTAACGACGTGGCAGCAGGATTTCGCCATCGGCGCCGCCGTCCAGGTACAGGCCGAATTCCACGTGTTTCACGATTTGCAAACTGTTGTAGCGCCCAAGCAGAGCCATTTGTGAAGATCCTCAAGACAAGGCGGCTATTCTAACACCTGACCCGCCCGGCCGCCCGAGCGCTCATGCACCGGAACCGCCGCGCGCCCTTCGCGTCTACCGCCTGGCCAGTCCCTGCAAGGATTCGCTCATGCCTGTACGCCTGACCAAAGCCCTGCTCATGGTCGTTGCCCTGGCCCTGTTGCTGGTGGCCTGCAACCGCATCGACCTGGCCTACCGCAACCTCGACCGCCTGGTGCCATGGTCGCTGGGCGACTACCTGGACATGAACCGCGAGCAGAAGCGCCTGCTCGACGAACGGCTCAAGGAGCAACTGGCCTGGCACTGCAGGACCCAATTGCCCGGCTACCTAGACTGGCTTGACCGGGTGCAAGGGATGGTCGCCAGCGATACCGTCACCGATGCGGCCCTGCAACAGCGCACTGCCGAGGCACGCCAGGCGATCGGCCGGGTCGCCGAGCAGATCACCCCCTCCGCCAGCGAGCTGTTGCGCGGCATGAGCGACGCCCAGGTGGCCGAGATGCGCCAGGCGTTTCGCCAGGACATCGAAAAGCGCCGGCAAGCCTATGCCGAGACGCCGCTACCCAAACAGGTCGCACAACGCGCCACACGCATGGAGAAACGCCTTGAACCCTGGCTTGGCGAACTGACCCGCGAGCAACGCCTGCGGGTGATGAGCTGGTCGCAGGCGCTGGGTGACCAGAACCGCAGCGCAATCGCCAACCGCGCCCACTGGCAACAGCAACTGGCGCTGGCGATGGAGCAACGCACCTCCCCCGGTTTCGAGCCACGCCTTGCGCAGTTGCTGCAGCGCAAGGAGAGCCTGTGGACGCCGGAGTACCGTCAGGCCTTCCAGAACAGCGAGCAGCAGGCACGCAGCCTGCTGGTGGACCTGATGAAACAGAGCAGCCCGGCGCAGCGGCAGTTCCTGCAGCAGAAACTGAACAAGGTGCGCACGGATTTCAGTGAGTTGAAGTGCCTGAAAGGCTAAATCAGCCGCATGGGCATTGTGGGAGCGGGCTTGCCCCGCGATAGCGTCCGACCAAGCAATGGATGTGGCCCGACTGGCGCTATCGCGGGGCAAGCCCGCTCCCACGAGCCCCCTGTCAGAGCCTCATGTAGCGCATCTCGTCAGCGCACCTTGCGCCGGTACGGGAACACATCGATCACCTTCCCCGCCCGGATGGCCTCCTGCAACCCCTTCCAGTAATCGGCGTCATACAGCTCGCCATGCAAGCGGCTGAACAAGCGCCGCTGCCCCATGTCGGCGAACAGGAACGGTGGGAACTCCTCGGGGAACACGTCGTGCGGGCCGATCGAATACCACGGCTCGCCGGACATTTCGTCCTCCGGATAGCGCGGTGGCGGGATATGGCGGAAGTTGACCTCGGTAAGGAAACAGATTTCGTCGTAGTCGTAGAACACCACCCGGCCATGGCGGGTGACACCGAAGTTCTTCAACAGCATGTCGCCAGGGAAAATATTGGCCGCCGCCAGTTGCTTGATGGCCAGCCCGTAATCCTCCAGCGCCTCCAGCACCTGCGCCTCACTGGCCTGCTCCAGGTACAGGTTGAGCGGGGTCATGCGCCGCTCGGTCCAGCAGTGGCGGATCAGCACGGTGTCGCCCTCCAGCGTTACGGTGGAAGGCGCCACCTCCAATAGCTCGGCCAGGCACTCGGGGTCGAACTTGGCCTGCGGGAAGCGAAAATCGGCAAACTCCTGGGTATCGGCCATGCGCCCGACACGATCGACGCTTTTCACCAACCGGTACTTGTCGATCACCGTGGCACGGTCAACGGTCTTCGATGGCGAAAAGCGGTCCTTGATGATCTTGAACACCGTGTTGAAGCCCGGCAGGGTGAACACGCTCATGACCATCCCCCGTACCCCCGGAGCCATGATGAAACGGTCATCGCTGCGCGCCAGGTGGCCGATCAGCGCGCGGTAGAACTCCGACTTGCCGTGCTTGTAGAAGCCGATCGAGGTGTACAGCTCGGCGATATGCTTGCCCGGCAGGATGCGCTTGAGAAAGTTGACGAACTCCGCCGGCACCGGCACATCGACCATGAAGTACGAGCGAGTGAAGGAGAAGATGATCGACACCTCGGCCTCGTCGGTGATCAGCGCGTCGGCCTCGATGCCATGCCCTTCGCGGTGCAGCAGCGGGATCACCAGCGGCCATTGCTCGTCGACCGTGTGCAGGCGCCCGACCAGGTAGGCGCCCTTGTTGCGGTACAGCACCGGGGTGAACAGCTCCACGGCCAGCGCCGGGTCCTTGCACACCCAGTCAGGCAGGCTCTCGCGCAGTTGCTGCTCCAGCCGTGCCAGGTCGCCTTCCAGGTCGCCGTAAGGTTCATTGAATGCATAATCGGCGAAGATCGCCCGCAACAAGCCCTTCAGCCCGCCTTCGAGCGGGTAAGTGCAGGTTTGCGCCGCGCGCTCGTGGCTGCGCATCGAAGGCCGGGTGGTGTGGATGAACATGCAGCCGTCGCTGATCTGGTCATGGCTGAACAGGCTGCAGAACAGCGAGTTGTACCAGGTCTCCGACAGTTCATCGTCCAGCCGCGGGTCGATCAGGCGGATGTAGGCGTTCTTCACCAACGGCCACTGCTCCACGTCCAGCAGCACTGGCGCCGCGAACCCTTGGCGCAAGCGGCCGTTGGCTTCGGCGACCTTTTCTTCGTAGAGGTTGATACGCGCCGCAGCCGCCTGCTGGATGTCCTGCCAGCGCGCCTGCTCGAAACGTTCGCGGGCGCCCAGGGTGATGCGGCGAAAATGCTCGCGGTAGTCGTCGAAGCCCTCGAGGATCACGCGGGCGATGTCGGCAGCGGGCCAGGGTTGGGTCATGCGCGGGGCCTCGAATCAGGGTGAGTTAAAGAGCTTAGTCGCCTGCGGGTTTTACGGAAGACCGTAAGGCCCATCGCGGGGCAAGCCCGCTCCCACGCCTTGAACTGGCAGCGTGGGAGCGGGCTTGCCCCGCGATAGGGCCGAACACAATGACTGAGCAAGAAAGCACAAGAATCCCCCCACCCGGTGACGTACACTCGCGCCCCTGCCCCACTGCCGGAGACCTCCGTGAGCCCCATCGCCCTCGCCCGCCTGCTGACCCTTGCCGCTGTCTGGGGAGCGAGCTTCCTGTTCATGCGCATCATCGCCCCGGAACTCGGCACCGTGCCGACCGCGTTCTTCCGGGTGTCGATCGCCTGCCTGGGGCTGATCGCGATCCTCGCCGCTACCCGGGTGCGCTGGGACTTCAACGGCAAGCTGGGCGCCTGCCTGGTGCTGGGCATGATCAACTCCGGCATCCCCGCCACCTTTTATTCGGTGGCGGCGCAGGTGCTGCCGGCCGGCTATTCGGCGATCTTCAACGCCACCACCCCGCTGATGGGCGTGCTGATTGGCGCGCTGTGCTTCCGTGAACCGATGACCCTGGCCAAGCTGTGCGGGATATTCCTCGGCCTGTTCGGCGTCGGTATCCTCAGCGGCGCAGGGCCTGCGGCGCTGGACCTGGCCCTGCTGCAAGGCGCTCTGGCGTGCCTTGCGGCAACCACTTGCTATGGCTTCGCCGGCTTCCTCGCCCGGCGCTGGATCAGTGGCCTGGACAGCCGCCTGTCGGCCCTGGGCAGCATGCTCGGCGCCACTCTGTTGCTCAGCCCGCTGTTCGCCTGGAGCGCCCTCACCCAACCGCCAGCCAGCTGGGGCGGCTGGCAGGTGTGGCTGTCACTGCTGGGCCTGGGCCTGCTGTGCACGGCGTTTGCCTACATCCTGTACTTCCGCCTGCTGGACGAGATCGGGCCAGTCAAGGCCAGTACCGTGACCTTCCTGATTCCGGTGTTCGGCGTGCTGTGGGGGGCATGGCTGCTGGACGAGCCACTGTCGATGGCACACCTGTACGGCGGGGTGCTGATTGGCGCAGCACTCTGGCTGGTGCTGCGCCCTACCCGGCAGTGAGCCGGATGGCGTGAGAGAGGGGGTAGCGTGGGAGCGGGCTTGCCCCGCGATGCGTCATCCGATCTGACGCAATCGCGGGGCAAGCCCGCTCCCACATTCCTACAGGCGTCAGGCCTGCGCCGTACGCATCGCCGGCCTGCGGAACACGAACAACAGCCCGACCACGATCAGCCCCATGCCCAGCAGGCTGAGCGGCGCCAGGCGGTTACCGAAGATGAGGAAATCCATCACCGCGGTCACCGCCGGCACCAGGTAGAACAGGCTGGTGACATTGACCAGGTTGCCCCGCGCAATCAGCCGGTACAGCAGCAGCGTGGCCAGCAACGAGACCACCAGCCCCATCCACAGCAGCGCGCCGACGAAGCTGGCATTCCACTGCACCTGCAACGGCTGGAACGGCGCGAACAGCGCGCACAGGCCGAACCCGGCCAGGTACTGTAGCGGCAAGGTGCCCATGGGGTTGTCGGTGATGCGCTTCTGCAGGATCGAGCCGCAGGTCATGCTGGCCAGCGCCAGCAAGGCGAACAGCATCCCGAGCAACGAGACGCCGCCCAGGTTGATGCCCTGGTAGACCACCATCACCAGCCCGCCGAGCCCCAGCCCAAGGCCAAACAAACGGCTCCAGGAACGCTGCCGCTCCATCAGGACTACGGTGAGGATTGGTTGCACGCCCATCACCGTGGCCATGACGCCCGGGGTGACGTGGGTGTTCAGCGCCAGCAGGTAGAAGATCTGGTACGCGCCAAGTAGCACGCAGCCGGTACCCAGGGCTCGCAGGATGCCACCCCGGCTACGCGGCCAACGCAGCCCGAGCAACGGGCCGATCAGCAGCAGACCGGCCAGTGCCAACGCCGAGCGCAGCAACAGGAAGGCGAAGGGGCTGGCCTGGGCCAGGCCGAGTTTGGAGACGATCGCCCCGCTGCTCCACAGCAGGACGAACAGGCTGGTGGTGGCCGCCGAGGCCACGGATGCTTTGTTGAAGAAAGACATGTATTGCCACCTGTATGGGCAAGGAAAGCCGTACGGGCGGATCTATCGCGTATCGAGGGATAGCCGACCGTGTTCAGTAGGTTGCGTGTGTGATGGGGCTCAGCCCAGCACGACCACGCAAGGAGGCGGAGCTACGCCGCCTACGACGCCACTGACAGGTGGTGGGTAGTGACTGATCATGGCCGGCTGCTGGCTGCCACGCACGACCACGCCCGCGACAGGCGCGAGAACGTAAGCAGTGGTGGAAGGGATGGCTGGCATGAGCAGATCTTCGGGAAGTGAGTGTTTCGGAATATAACGGTGAATCGAGGGTGGGGCAACCTCTGAAAAATCACTTGTCTGTTCGGGCCTCTTCGCGGGTAAACCCGCTCCCACAGGGATTGCGCAATCCCTGTGGGAGCGGGTT
>NZ_JAVYJF010000039.1:0-16589 GCF_032621715.1 Pseudomonas sp. zfem004
CGGTCTTCAGGTTAGCCCGGGACGTGGGTCTTCGACCCCTGCCCGACCTTACTCTTATCGACTCAAAAAAATGGATGTCTGCAAACGGCCGATTACTTCGGACGCTTGGTACCGTACTTCGAACGACCCTGGTTACGGCCTTTGACGCCCGAAGTATCCAGAGAGCCGCGAACGGTGTGGTAACGAACACCTGGCAAGTCTTTTACACGGCCGCCACGGATCAGGACGACGCTGTGCTCTTGCAGGTTGTGGCCTTCACCACCGATGTACGAGGAAACCTCGAAACCGTTGGTCAGACGCACACGGCATACTTTACGCAGTGCCGAGTTAGGTTTTTTCGGCGTAGTGGTGTACACGCGGGTGCACACGCCACGACGTTGCGGGCAGTTCTGCAGCGCAGGAACGTCCGATTTCTCGACCGAACGCTTACGCGGCTGACGTACCAGCTGGTTGATAGTTGCCATCTACTAGCTCCACTGATTGCCTTGCGACTCAATTGTCTTGCAAGAAAGCCAAAAATTGGCGAGACGGAGCCTCACCAAATTTAAGGGTACAAAAGTCTACGGAGGATCTTGCACCCAGTCAAGACGAGGCCCCGGCCCTCCCCGCCCGATCATCGGCAACATTTCATGTCATCGATGGTCGCGCGGGGCTTGCCGGGGCCCTGCCCTGTACTTAGTTACCGCTGGAGTTCAGCGCTTCGGTCAGTGCGGCTTCCACCTCACTGGCGCTCACACGCAGCGGCTTGTCGGCTTCACGGCGGCGCTTGCGCTCGCTGTGATACGCCAGACCGGTACCGGCCGGGATCAGACGACCCACGACCACGTTCTCTTTCAGGCCGCGCAGGTAATCGCGCTTGCCGGTAACGGCCGCTTCGGTCAGTACGCGGGTGGTTTCCTGGAAGGAAGCCGCGGAAATGAACGACTCGGTCGACAGCGAGGCCTTGGTGATACCCAGCAGTACGCGGGTGAACTTCGAGATGAACTTGTCTTCGGCGGCGAGACGCTCGTTCTCGACCAGCACGTGAGTCAGTTCCATCTGGTCGCCCTTGATGAAGCTGGAGTCACCCGACTCGGCGATCTCGACCTTGCGCAGCATCTGGCGCAGGATGGTCTCGATGTGCTTGTCGTTGATCTTAACGCCTTGCAGACGGTAAACGTCCTGGATCTCGTTGACGATGTACTTCGCCAGCGCGCTTACACCCAGCAGACGCAGGATGTCGTGCGGATCGCTCGGGCCGTCAGAGATAACTTCGCCGCGGTTTACCTGTTCGCCTTCGAAGACGTTCAGGTGGCGCCACTTCGGAATCAGCTCTTCGTACGGATCGCTGCCATCGGTCGGAGTGATGACCAGACGGCGCTTGCCCTTGGTCTCTTTACCGAAGGCGATGGTGCCGCTGACTTCAGCCAGAATCGAGGCTTCTTTCGGACGACGCGCTTCGAACAGGTCGGCAACGCGTGGCAGACCACCGGTGATGTCACGGGTCTTCGAGGTTTCTTGCGGGATACGCGCAATAACGTCACCGACGCCGATCTGAGCACCGTCAGCCACACCGACGAGGGCGTTGGCTGGCAGGAAGTACTGAGCAGGTACGTCGGTACCTGGCAGGTACAGATCCTTGCCATTGGCATCGACCATCTTGATGGCCGGACGGATTTCCTTGCCAGCGGCAGGGCGATCCTTGACGTCCAGGACTTCAATGTTGGTCAGACCGGTCAGTTCGTCGGTCTGGCGCTTGATGGTGATGTTTTCTTCCATGCCCACGAAGGTCACGGTACCTTTCAGCTCGGTAACGATCGGGTGGGTGTGCGGGTCCCACTTGGCGACGATGGCGCCAGCTTCGACCTTGTCACCTTCCTTGACCGAAATCACCGCACCGTAAGGCAGCTTGTAGCGCTCACGCTCACGGCCGAACTCGTCGGCAATGGCCAGCTCGCCGGAACGCGACACGGCAACCAGGTTGCCATCGGCACGCTCGACCTGCTTCAGGTTGTGCAGACGCACCATACCGCCGTTCTTCACCTGGACGCTGTCGGCAGCCGAAGTACGGCTTGCAGCACCACCGATGTGGAACGTACGCATGGTCAGCTGGGTACCCGGCTCACCGATCGACTGTGCAGCGATAACGCCGACAGCTTCACCGATGTTCACCTGGTGACCGCGAGCCAGGTCGCGACCGTAGCACTTGGCGCAGATGCCGTAGCGGGTTTCGCAGCTGATCGGCGAACGCACGACCACTTCGTCGATGCTGTTCAGCTCGATGAACTCGACCCACTGCTCGTCGACCAGGGTGCCGGCAGGAACGATGACGTCCTCGGTACCTGGCTTGAACACGTCACGGGCGATGACACGACCCAGTACACGCTCACCCAGCGGCTCGACAACGTCGCCGCCTTCGATGTGCGGGGTCATCAGCAGACCCTGGTCGGTGCCGCAGTCGATCTCGGTCACGACCAGATCCTGGGCAACGTCTACCAGACGGCGAGTCAGGTAACCGGAGTTCGCAGTCTTCAGTGCGGTATCCGCCAGACCTTTACGAGCACCGTGAGTCGAGATGAAGTACTGCAGTACGCTCAGACCTTCACGGAAGTTCGCGGTGATCGGCGTCTCGATGATCGAGCCGTCCGGCTTGGCCATCAGGCCACGCATACCGGCCAGCTGACGGATCTGGGCCGCGGAACCACGAGCACCGGAGTCGGCCATCATGTACATCGAGTTGAAGGACTCTTGCTCGACTTCCTTGCCTTCGCGGTCGATGACCTTCTCTTTCGAGAGGTTGGCCATCATCGCCTTGGACACTTCGTCGTTCGCCTTCGACCACAAGTCGATGACCTTGTTGTACTTCTCGCCCTGGGTTACCAGGCCGGAGGCGTACTGGCTCTCGATTTCCTTCACTTCATCGGTAGCGTTACCGATGATGCGGGCTTTCTCGTCCGGGATAACGAAGTCGTTAACACCGATGGAAACGCCGGAAATGGTCGAGTAAGCGAAACCGGTGTACATCAGCTGGTCAGCGAAGATAACGGTCTCTTTCAGACCAACCACGCGGTAGCACTGGTTGATCAGCTTGGAGATCGCCTTCTTCTTCATCGGCTGGTTGACCACGTCGTACGGCAGGCCTGCCGGTACAACCTGGAACAGCAGCGCACGGCCGACAGTGGTGTCGACGATGCGGGTGTTCTTGACCACCGAACCGTCACGCTCTTTCACGGTTTCGTTGATACGAACCTTGATTTTCGCGTGCAGGGCAGCTTCGCCGGCGCGGAATACGCGGTCGACTTCCTGCAGGTCGGCGAATACGCGACCTTCGCCCTTGGCGTTGATGGCTTCACGGGTCATGTAGTACAGACCCAGTACAACGTCCTGCGACGGAACGATGATTGGCTCACCGTTGGCTGGCGACAGAATGTTGTTGGTCGACATCATCAGCGCGCGCGCTTCGAGCTGGGCTTCCAGCGTCAGCGGCACGTGAACGGCCATCTGGTCACCGTCGAAGTCGGCGTTGTACGCGGCGCAGACCAGCGGGTGCAGCTGGATAGCCTTACCTTCGATCAGTACCGGTTCAAAGGCCTGGATACCCAGACGGTGCAGGGTCGGTGCACGGTTGAGCAGTACGGGGTGTTCGCGAATCACTTCGGCGAGAACGTCCCACACCTCTGGCAGCTCGCGCTCGACCATCTTCTTGGCGGCCTTGATGGTGGTCGCCAGACCACGCATTTCCAGCTTGCCGAAAATGAACGGTTTGAACAGCTCGAGGGCCATCTTCTTCGGCAGACCGCACTGGTGCAGGCGCAGGGTCGGGCCTACGGTAATTACCGAGCGACCGGAGTAGTCCACGCGCTTACCGAGCAAGTTCTGACGGAAGCGACCTTGCTTACCTTTGATCATGTCGGCCAGCGACTTCAGCGGACGCTTGTTCGAGCCAGTGATGGCGCGACCGCGACGGCCGTTGTCGAGCAGGGCGTCGACCGCTTCCTGCAGCATGCGCTTTTCGTTGCGCACGATGATGTCCGGCGCCGACAGATCGAGCAGGCGCTTCAGACGGTTGTTACGGTTGATCACCCGACGATACAGGTCGTTCAGGTCGGAGGTCGCGAAGCGGCCGCCATCCAGCGGTACCAGCGGACGCAGGTCCGGCGGCAGGACTGGCAGGACGGTCAGGACCATCCACTCAGGCAGGTTGCCCGAGCCCTGGAAAGCTTCCATCAGCTTCAGGCGCTTGGACAGCTTCTTGATCTTGGTTTCCGAGTTGGTTTGCGGAATTTCTTCGCGCAGACGGCCAATCTCGTGCTCCAGGTCGATAGCGTGCAGCAGCTCGCGGACAGCCTCGGCACCCATGCGGGCATCGAAGTCGTCACCGAACTCTTCCAGCGCTTCGAAGTACTGTTCGTCGTTGAGCAGCTGGCCCTTCTCGAGGGTGGTCATGCCCGGGTCGATCACGACGTAGCTCTCGAAGTAGAGCACGCGCTCGATGTCACGCAGGGTCATGTCCATCAGCAGGCCGATACGGGACGGCAGCGACTTCAGGAACCAGATGTGGGCAACCGGCGAGGCCAGTTCGATGTGCGCCATGCGCTCACGACGAACCTTGGCCAGGGCGACTTCAACGCCGCACTTCTCGCAGATCACACCACGGTGCTTCAGGCGCTTGTACTTGCCGCACAGGCACTCGTAGTCCTTGACTGGGCCAAAGATCTTGGCGCAGAACAGGCCGTCACGCTCAGGCTTGAACGTACGGTAGTTGATGGTTTCCGGCTTCTTGACTTCACCGAACGACCACGAACGGATCATTTCAGGCGACGCCAGACCGATACGGATGGCGTCGAACTCTTCGACTTGACCCTGGTTTTTCAGCAAATTCAGTAGGTCTTTCAAGGCCTTTCCTCCTGGCGGAGCAGGGAGTGGGCAGCAGCTGCCGCACTCCCCTTCGCGTCACGTGTTATTCGGTTTCCAGATCGATGTCGATACCGAGCGAACGGATCTCTTTGATCAACACGTTGAAGGACTCGGGCATGCCCGGCTCCATACGGTGATCGCCATCCACGATGTTCTTGTACATCTTGGTACGGCCGTTCACGTCGTCCGACTTCACTGTGAGCATTTCTTGCAGGGTGTATGCCGCGCCGTATGCTTCCAGCGCCCACACTTCCATCTCCCCGAAACGCTGACCACCGAACTGCGCCTTACCACCCAGCGGCTGCTGGGTAACCAGGCTGTAAGAACCAGTGGAACGCGCGTGCATCTTGTCGTCCACCAAGTGGTTCAACTTGAGCATGTACATGTAACCAACGGTCACAGCACGCTCGAACTTGTTGCCGGTACGGCCATCGAACAGCACCATCTGGCCGCTTTCTGGCAGGTCTGCCAGTTTCAGCATGGCCTTGATCTCGCTCTCCTTGGCACCGTCGAAGACTGGAGTGGCCATTGGCACGCCCTTCTTCAAGTTGTGCGCCAGGGCGAGGATCTCTTCGTCGGTGAACTCGTCCAGGTTCTCCTGACGACCACCGATCTCGTTGTAGATCTCGGTGAGGAAACCACGCAGCTCAGCGGCTTTGCGCTGCTCTTCGATCATGCGGTCGATCTTCTCGCCCAGGCCTTTGGCCGCGAGGCCCAGGTGGGTTTCAAGGATCTGACCGACGTTCATACGCGAAGGTACGCCCAGCGGGTTCAGTACGACGTCGACCGGAGTACCGTTGGCGTCGTGCGGCATGTCTTCGACCGGCATGATCACCGAGACCACACCTTTGTTACCGTGACGACCGGCCATCTTGTCGCCCGGCTGGATGCGACGGCGGATTGCCAGGTAGACCTTGACGATCTTCAGTACGCCCGGAGCCAGGTCATCGCCCTGCTGCAGCTTGCGCTTCTTGTCTTCGAACTTGTCGTCCAGCAGACGGCGGCGATCGACGATGTACTGCTGAGCCTTTTCCAGCTGCTCGTTCAGTGCATCTTCGGCCATGCGCAGTTTGAACCACTGGCCGTGCTCCAGACCGTTCAGCACGTCGTCAGTGATCACGGTGCCTTTCTTCAGGCCCGCACCACCGTCAACCACCTGGCCGTTCAGCGCGGAACGCAGACGCTCGAAGGTTGCGCCTTCGACGATGCGGAACTCTTCGTTCAGGTCCTTGCGGATCTCGTCCAGCTGCATCTTCTCGATGGACAGGGCGCGGCTGTCGCGCTCAACGCCATCACGGGTGAAGACCTGTACGTCGATGACGGTACCCTTGGTGCCGGTCGGCACGCGCAGGGAGGTGTCTTTGACGTCGCTGGCCTTCTCACCGAAGATCGCGCGCAGCAGTTTTTCTTCCGGCGTCAGCTGGGTCTCGCCTTTCGGAGTGACCTTGCCGACCAGGATGTCACCAGCGCCGACTTCGGCACCTACGTAGACGATACCGGCTTCGTCCAGCTTGTTCAGCGCAGCTTCACCCACGTTCGGGATGTCCGCGGTGATTTCCTCTGGGCCAAGCTTGGTGTCACGGGCCACACAGGTCAGTTCCTGGATGTGGATCGTGGTGAAGCGGTCTTCCTGAACCACGCGCTCCGACAGACAGATGGAGTCTTCGAAGTTGAAACCGTTCCAGGCCATGAACGCGATGCGCATGTTCTGACCCAGCGCCAGTTCACCCATGTCGGTGGACGGGCCGTCGGCCATGATGTCGTTGCGCTTGACCACGTCACCCTTGCTCACCAGCGGACGCTGGTTGATGCAGGTGTTCTGGTTGGAACGGGTGTATTTGGTCAGGTTGTAGATGTCGACACCGGCTTCACCGGTTTCTACTTCGTCATCGGCAACACGCACCACGATACGGCTGGCATCGACGGAGTCGATCACGCCGCCACGACGGGCCACGACGCAGACGCCGGAGTCACGGGCAACGTTGCGCTCCATGCCGGTACCGACCAGCGGCTTGTCGGCACGCAGGGTAGGTACAGCCTGACGCTGCATGTTCGAACCCATCAACGCACGGTTGGCGTCGTCGTGCTCGAGGAACGGAATCAGCGACGCAGCAACCGAAACTACCTGCTTCGGCGAAACGTCCATCAGGGTGACGTCTTCCGGCGCCTTGACGGTGAATTCGTTCAGGTGACGGACCGCTACCAGCTCGTCGATCAGCTGCTTCTTCTCGTTCATCGCGGCCGAAGCCTGGGCGATGACGTGATCGGCTTCTTCGATCGCGGACAGGAACACGATGTCGTCGCTGACCACACCCTCTTTCACCACGCGGTACGGGCTTTCCAGGAAGCCGTACTGGTTGGTGCGGGCGTAGGCCGCCAGGGAGTTGATCAGACCGATGTTCGGGCCTTCCGGCGTTTCGATCGGGCACACGCGGCCGTAGTGGGTCGGGTGTACGTCACGGACTTCGAAGCCAGCGCGCTCACGGGTCAGACCGCCAGGGCCGAGTGCAGAGACACGACGCTTGTGGGTGATCTCGGAGAGCGGGTTGTTCTGGTCCATGAACTGCGAGAGCTGGCTGGAGCCGAAGAACTCTTTCACCGCCGCCGCAACCGGCTTGGCGTTGATCAGGTCTTGCGGCATCAGGCCTTCGCTTTCAGCCATCGACAGACGCTCTTTGACCGCACGCTCTACGCGCACCAGGCCAACGCGGAACTGGTTCTCGGCCATCTCGCCGACGCAACGGACGCGACGGTTACCCAGGTGGTCGATATCGTCGACGATGCCTTTGCCGTTACGGATGTCGACCAGGGTCTTGAGAACCTCGACGATGTCTTCCTTGCTCAGCACGCCCGAACCTTCGATCTCGGTACGACCGATACGACGGTTGAACTTCATGCGACCAACGGCGGACAGGTCGTAACGCTCGGCGCTGAAGAACAGGTTGTTGAACAGGGTCTCGGCGGCGTCCTTTGTTGGCGGCTCGCCCGGACGCATCATGCGGTAGATCTCGACCAGCGCTTCCAGTTGGTTGCTGGTGGTATCGATCTTCAGGGTGTCCGAAATGAACGGACCGCAGTCGATGTCGTTGGTGTAAAGCGTTTCGATGCGAACGACCTGGGCCTTGGCGACCTTGACCAGCAGGTCGGTGGTCAGCTCGGTGTTGCACTCGGCCAGGATCTCGCCGGTAGCAGGGTGCACGATCGCCTTGGCGGTGGTGCGGCCCAGCATGTACTCCAGCGGCACGTCCAGCTGTTTCACGCCAGCCTTTTCCAGCTGGTTGATGTGGCGCGCGGTGATACGGCGGCCCTGCTCGACGATGACCTTGCCGGAATCGTCATGGATGTCCATGACCGCAACTTCACCACGCAGACGCTGAGGTACCAGCTCCAGGCTCAGTTTTTCGCCGGAAACGTGGAATACGTTGGTGGTGTAGAAGGTGTTCAGAACCTCTTCGGTGCTGTAACCCAGGGCGCGCAGCAGTACCGAGGCCGGCAGTTTGCGGCGACGGTCGATACGGACGAACACGCAGTCCTTCGGGTCGAACTCGAAGTCCAGCCACGAACCGCGGTAAGGGATGATACGTGCGGAGTACAGCAGCTTGCCCGAGCTGTGGGTCTTGCCACGGTCGTGGTCGAAGAACACACCCGGCGAACGGTGCAGCTGGGAGACGATCACACGCTCGGTACCGTTGATAACGAAGGTACCGTTCTCAGTCATCAGGGGGATTTCACCCATGTAGACTTCTTGCTCTTTGATGTCCTTGATCGCTTTGTTCGACGATTCCTTGTCGAAGATGATCAGGCGCACCTTCACCCGCAGCGGGACCGCAAAGGTCACACCGCGCAGGACACATTCCTTCACATCGAAGGCCGGCTCACCCAGGCGGTAGCCGACGTACTCCAGGGCAGCATTGCCGGAGTAGCTGATGATCGGGAATACCGATTTGAAGGCCGCATGCAGGCCGATGTCGCGGAACTGGTCCTTGGATGCTCCTGCCTGCAGGAATTCGCGATACGAATCCAGCTGGATTGCCAGGAGGTAAGGCACGTCCATGACGTCCGGCAACTTGCTAAAGTCCTTGCGGATACGTTTTTTCTCAGTGTATGAGTAAGCCATCAGCATTCCCCAGCTTGGTCACCTGCTTGTTTGGCATCTCCCGGCGGGAGCAGCCAGAAAATCGTGCAAACCCCTTGGTTTGCGCCACCCTCATGGTGGTTACCGCTCGTTATCGGGGCCGACCTGATCGGCCACCAATAACGGAAAAAGGCCGGTGGCATAAGCCACCAGCCATCAGCCCTTCGCTTAACGCTCGGGCTGGCATCGCACAGTCGAAATTACTTCAGCTCGACTTTGGCGCCTGCTTCTTCCAGCTTCTTCTTAGCGTCTTCAGCGGCTTCTTTCGAAACGCCTTCAGCTACAACCTGAGGAGCGCCGTCGACTTTCTCTTTGGCTTCTTTCAGGCCCAGACCGGTCAGTTCGCGAACGGCTTTAATGACGTTCACTTTCTTGTCGCCGGCTTCAACCAGAACAACGTTGAACTCGGTCTGCTCTTCAACAACGGCAGCAGCAGCAGCTGGGCCAGCAGCGGCAACAGCAGCGGTAACGCCGAAGGTTTCTTCCATTGCTTTGATCAGCTCAACAACTTCCAGAACGGTTTTCTGGCCGATTGCTTCGATGATTTGCTCGTTAGTCAGGGACATGACTTAAATCCTGTATTGGGGTGACAGCCTAAGCAGCTATCAAATTAAACGTATGATTCGAAAGAGTTTCGCGCGCCTTAGGCGGCGGTTGCTTCTTTCTGGTCGCGAATAGCTGCCAGGGTGCGGGCCAGCTTGCTGGTAGCGCCTTGGATCACGCTCATCAGCTTCGCGATGGCCTCGTCGCGAGTCGGCAGGGTAGCCAACACGTCGATCTGGTTCGCTGCAATGAACTTGCCGTCAAACGCAGCTGCCTTGATCTCGAACTTGCTCTGACCCTTGGCGAACTCTTTGAACAGACGGGCAGCAGCGCCCGGGTGCTCGTTGGAGAAAGCGATCAGGGTCGGGCCAGTGAAGGCGTCGTTGAGGACACTGAATTCAGTGTCAGCAACAGCGCGCTTGAGCAGGGTGTTACGTACGACACGTACGTATACGCCAGCTTCACGAGCCTCTTTACGGAGTCCGGTCATTGCGCCTACAGTCACACCACGGGCATCAGCCACGACAGCGGACAGAGCGACTTTGGCAGCCTCGTTGACTTCAGCGACGATGGCCTTCTTGTCTTCGAGTTTAATTGCCACGGGTAAAACTCCTGCTTGTTACCGTTTCATCTGGCCGAAGCCGGATGTCGTTTTGGTGTCTGATTCGGTAAGGAACCGGGAGCACCATCTGCGTAGGCTGGTTGTTTAAGGCTTGCGCCGCCTACGGTCTTGGATAGCCCCCGCCAGGCAGGGACCCCAATTTTTGCTGCTGGCGGGCATGACGCCCGCCAACACTGTCTTACACGTTCAGCGAGCTCTGATCGATCATCAGGCCTGGGCCCATAGTGGTGCTCAGGGTAACGCGCTTGACGTAGATACCTTTCGAGGAAGCCGGCTTGATACGCTTCAGATCAGCGATCAGGGCTTCAACGTTTTCCTTCAGCTTGCCAGCTTCGAAGCCGACTTTGCCAACGGAGGTGTGGATGATACCGTTTTTGTCGGTGCGGTAGCGAACCTGACCAGCCTTGGCGTTTTTCACGGCAGTGGCTACGTCTGGCGAAACGGTACCGACTTTCGGGTTAGGCATCAGGCCGCGAGGACCCAGAACCTGACCCAGCTGACCTACAACGCGCATGGCATCAGGCGATGCGATAACGACGTCATAGTTCAGGTCGCCGGCTTTCATTTCGGCAGCCAGGTCGTCCATACCTACACGGTCAGCGCCGGCAGCCAGAGCGGCTTCAGCAGCTGGACCCTGGGTGAAGACGGCAACGCGTACGGTCTTGCCAGTGCCGTGTGGCAGCACGGTAGCGCTACGTACGACCTGGTCGGATTTACGCGGGTCAACACCGAGGTTTACGGCGATGTCGTACGACTCGACGAATTTGGCGTTCGGCAGCGAAGCCAGCAGAGCTGCGGCTTCTTCGAAGTTGTAGGCCTTGCCTGCTTCGATTTTCTCGGCGATAGCCTTTTGGCGCTTGGTCAGCTTAGCCATTACACACCCTCCACGTTCAGGCCCATGCTGCGGGCAGAGCCAGCGATGGTGCGTACAGCAGCGTCCAGGTCAGCAGCAGTCAGATCGGCCTGCTTGGTCTTGGCGATCTCTTCCAGCTGAGCGCGGGTCACGGTACCGACCTTGACGGTGTTCGGACGAGCCGAACCACTGGTCAGGCCAGCAGCTTTCTTCAGCAGAACCGAGGCAGGGGTGCTCTTGGTTTCGAAGGTGAAGCTACGGTCACTGTAGACAGTGATGATCACAGGAGTCGGCAGGCCGGCTTCTTGACCCTGAGTACGGGCGTTGAAGGCCTTGCAGAATTCCATGATGTTCACACCGTGTTGACCCAGTGCTGGACCAACGGGTGGGCTAGGGTTGGCCTGGCCGGCCTTTACTTGCAGCTTGATGTAAGCCTGAATCTTCTTAGCCATGAGCTACTCCAATATCGGGTACGAACGCCAGATGGCTCCCCGGATGACTTGCGTTTTATCCCAGTGACGACAAAACCCCGCAGCACATAGGGCTGCGGGGTATGGGATGCGTCGTTCGGCTAGACCTTCTCGACCTGGCTGAACTCGAGCTCCACCGGAGTAGAGCGACCGAAAATGAGCACTGCAACCTGCAGACGGCTCTTCTCGTAGTTAACCTCTTCGACACTGCCATTGAAGTCGGCGAATGGACCGTCAATGACGCGAACCACTTCACCCGGCTCGAACAGCGTCTTCGGCTTCGGCTTGTCACTGCCGTCGGCTACGCGACGCAGGATGGCCTCAGCCTCTTTATCGGTGATCGGCGCAGGCTTGTCTGCGGTACCACCAATGAAACCCATGACCCGAGGGGTATCCTTGACAAGGTGCCAAGTCCCTTCGTTCATTTCCATCTGGACCAATACATAGCCAGGGAAGAATTTGCGCTCACTTTTGCGCTTCTGGCCATTGCGCATTTCAACGACTTCTTCGGTCGGGACCAGGATCTCGCCGAATTCGTCTTCCATGCCAGCCAGCTTGACGCGCTCTACCAGGGAGCGCATCACATGCTTCTCGTAACCCGAGTAAGCATGCACTACGTACCAACGCTTAGCCACGGGACACCCTTAGCCAACAATCAAGGAGACCGCCCAGCCGAGCAGGGAGTCAAGACCCCACAGCAGCAGCGCCATAACCAGAACAACAGCCACTACGATGAGCGTGGTCTGAGTGGTTTCTTGGCGGGTCGGCCACACGACTTTACGGATCTCAGTACGAGCTTCCTTCGCCAACGCAAAAAACGACTTACCCTTCGCAGTTTGCAGGGCAACAAAGCCAGCAACCGCAGCCAGGGCAAGAAGTGCGAGAACGCGATACAGGATCGGCGATGCCGAGTAATACTGATTACCCACGACAGCAACAACCACCAAAGCCACTACAGCCAGCCACTTGAACAGATCAAAACGCGATTCTTGGGCTTCAGTTTTGGGGGTCATCGAGGAGGATCCTGTAAGAAGAAAGCCATCACACCGAGGTGAATGGCAGGTCAGGAGGGAATCGAACCCCCAACCTACGGTTTTGGAGACCGTCGCTCTGCCAATTGAGCTACTGACCTGTAACGCTGTATCAGGCCGGCAATTATACCGGCCTGATCAAGTAAATCAACTACTTATTCGATAATTTTTGCTACGACGCCGGCACCGACGGTACGACCGCCTTCACGGATGGCGAAGCGCAGACCATCTTCCATTGCGATGGTCTTGATCAGGGTGACTTCCATCTGGATGTTGTCACCTGGCATTACCATCTCAACGCCTTCTGGCAGCTGGCAGTTACCGGTTACGTCAGTAGTACGGAAGTAGAACTGAGGACGGTAGCCTTTGAAGAACGGAGTGTGACGACCGCCTTCTTCCTTCGACAGAACGTAGACTTCTGCGGTGAACTTGGTGTGCGGCTTGACCGAACCTGGCTTGACCAGAACCTGGCCACGCTCAACGTCGTCACGCTTGGTACCACGCAGCAGGACGCCGCAGTTCTCGCCAGCACGACCTTCGTCCAGCAGCTTGCGGAACATCTCAACGCCGGTGCAGGTGGTGGTGGTGGTGTCACGCAGACCAACGATTTCCAGCGGGTCTTGAACCTTGACGATACCGCGCTCGATACGGCCGGTAACAACGGTACCGCGACCGGAGATCGAGAAYACGTCTTCGATTGGCATCAGGAACGGCTTGTCGATAGCACGCTCTGGCTCTGGGATGTAGCTRTCCAGAGTTTCAACCAGACGCTTGACAGCGGTGGTACCCATTTCGTTGTCGTCTTTGCCTTCCAGCGCCATACGAGCCGAACCGATGATGATCGGGGTGTCGTCGCCTGGGAAGTCGTAGGTGGACAGCAGGTCGCGAACTTCCATCTCGACCAGTTCCAGCAGCTCAGCGTCGTCTACCAGGTCAGCCTTGTTCAGGAAGACCACGATGTACGGAACGCCAACCTGACGGGACAGCAGGATGTGCTCACGGGTTTGTGGCATCGGACCATCGGCGGCCGAGCAAACCAGGATCGCGCCGTCCATCTGGGCAGCACCGGTGATCATGTTCTTCACGTAGTCAGCGTGACCTGGGCAGTCAACGTGAGCGTAGTGACGAATGTTCGAGTTGTACTCGACGTGCGCGGTGTTGATGGTGATACCGCGAGCTTTTTCTTCCGGAGCCGAGTCGATCTTGTCGAACTCAACGACGGCCGAACCGAAAACTTCGGAGCAGACGCGGGTCAGAGCTGCGGTCAGAGTGGTCTTACCGTGGTCAACGTGGCCGATGGTGCCGACGTTAACGTGGGGAAGGGAACGATCAAATTTTTCTTTAGCCACGACAGTGAACCTCTTGCCTAAAGGGGATTAGCCTTGTTTTTTAACGAGTGCTTCGACGATGTTCGACGGAGCTTCGGCGTATTTGGAGAATTCCATGGAGTAGCTTGCGCGACCCTGAGACATGGAACGAACGTCGGTCGCGTAACCGAACATCTCTCCGAGCGGCACCTCAGCAGTGATTACCTTGCCGGACACCGAGTCTTCATTACCCTGGATCATCCCACGACGACGGCTCAGGTCACCCATCACGTCACCCAGGTAATCTTCCGGGGTTACAACCTCGACCTTCATGATCGGTTCGAGGACCACGCCACCGCCCTTCTGGGCCAGTTGCTTGGTAGCCATCGAAGCAGCGATTTTGAACGCCATTTCGTTGGAGTCGACGTCGTGGTACGAACCGTCGAATACAGTAGCCTTCAGGCCGAGGAGCGGATAGCCGGCAACAACGCCGTTCTTCATCTGCTCTTCGATACCCTTCTGGATCGGGGCGATGAATTCCTTAGGAATCACACCACCAACGACTTCGTTGGAGAACACCAGACCTTCGGTGATGTTGCCCTTCTCGTCCACGTCCGGCTCCGAGAAACGGATCCAGCAGTGACCGAACTGACCACGACCACCCGACTGACGAACGAACTTGCCTTCGATCTCGACGTTGGACTTGGTGATCTTCTCGCGGTACGAAACCTGCGGCTTGCCGACGTTGCACTCGACGTTGAACTCGCGCTTCATGCGGTCAACGAGGATGTCCAGGTGCAGCTCACCCATACCGGAGATGATGGTCTGGCCGGTTTCTTCGTCGGTCTTGACGCGGAACGACGGGTCTTCCTGAGCCAGTTTGCCCAGAGCGATACCCATCTTCTCCTGGTCAGCCTTGGTTTTCGGCTCTACGGAGAGCGAAATTACCGGCTCAGGGAAGTCCATACGCTCGAGGATGATCGGCTTGTCGGCGTTGCACAGGGTGTCACCGGTGGTGACGTCCTTCATGCCGATCAGAGCAGCGATGTCGCCAGCGCGTACTTCTTTGATCTCTTCACGCTGGTTGGCGTGCATCTGCACCATACGGCCAACGCGTTCTTTCTTGCCCTTGACCGAGTTGATGACGGAGTCACCGGAGGTCAGGAAGCCCGAGTAAACGCGGACGAAGGTCAGAGTACCAACGAACGGGTCGGTAGCGATCTTGAACGCCAGGGCCGAGAACGGCTCGTTGTCGTCAGCAGGACGCTCGTCGTACTGTTCAGCAGTGACCTCATCCTTCGGCACGTCGATCAGGTCAGGGTGGATACCCTTGATCGCCGGGATTTCGGTCGGAGCTGGCAGGAAGTCGATAACGGCATCGAGAACCAGGGGAACGCCCTTGTTCTTGAACGACGAACCGCAGACAGCAGGAACGATCTCGCTCGCCAGGGTACGGGCGCGCAGACCAGCCTTGATGTCTTCGACGGACAGGTCACCTTCTTCAAGGTACTTGTTCATCAGCTCTTCGTTGGCCTCGGCAGCAGCCTCGACCATGTTGCTGCGCCATTCGTTGGCCAGGTCCACCAGCTCAGCAGGAATCTCTTCCTCGCGATAGGTGGTGCCTTTGTCGTCATCGTTCCAGTAGATGGCTTTCATCTTGATCAGGTCAACCTGACCCTGGAAGTCGTCTTCTGCACCGATAGCCAGCTGGACCGGAACCGGGGTGTGACCCAGGCGGTTCTTGATCTGGCCGATAACGCGCAGGAAGTTGGCACCGGCACGGTCCATCTTGTTCACGTAAACAACACGTGGAACGCCGTACTTGTTGGCCTGACGCCATACGGTTTCGGACTGCGGCTCAACGCCGGAGGTACCGCAGAACACAACGACCGCGCCGTCGAGTACACGCAGCGAACGCTCTACTTCAATGGTGAAGTCAACGTGGCCGGGGGTATCGATGACGTTTACGCGGTAGTTGTCGTACTGACCACGGGAACCTTTCCAGAAGGTGGTAACAGCAGCGGAGGTAATGGTGATACCGCGCTCTTGCTCTTGCACCATCCAGTCGGTGGTCGCGGCGCCGTCATGCACCTCGCCCATCTTGTGGCTCAGACCTGTGTAGAACAGGATCCGCTCGGTAGTGGTGGTCTTGCCCGCGTCAACGTGGGCACAGATACCAATGTTACGGTAGCGGTTAATTGCTGTAGTACGAGCCATAAAGCCCTCGCAAAATGATTGATGCTTGAATTAGAAGCGGTAGTGCGAGAACGCTTTGTTGGCTTCAGCCATACGGTGAACGTCTTCACGCTTCTTGACTGCAGCACCTTTGCCTTCGGCAGCATCCAGCAGTTCACCGGCCAGGCGCAGGGCCATCGACTTCTCGCCGCGCTTGCGGGCGTAGTCTACGAGCCAGCGCATTGCCAGAGCGTTACGACGGGATGGACGAACTTCAACCGGAACCTGGTAAGTGGCACCGCCAACACGGCGGGACTTAACTTCGACCAGCGGAGCGATGGCGTCGAGAGCTTTCTCGAAGATTTCCAGGGGGTCGCTGTTCTTGCGTGCTTTGACGGTATCCAGGGCACCGTAAACGATGCGCTCGGCTACGGCCTTCTTGCCGCTTTCCATCACGTGGTTCATGAACTTGGCGAGGATCTGGGATCCGTACTTCGGATCGTCAAGGATCTCACGTTTTGCTGCTACACGACGTCTTGGCATGATAAGCCCTCAAA
>NZ_JAVYJF010000004.1:0-313322 GCF_032621715.1 Pseudomonas sp. zfem004
AGACTACGACGTTGATAGGTTGGGTGTGTAAGCGCTGTGAGGCGTTGAGCTAACCAATACTAATTGCCCGTGAGGCTTGACCATATAACACCCAAGCAATCTGCTACGCAGATTGTGGTGGTGAAGACGAAAGACCCGAAAGTTCGCAACATCACATTGATAGGTTGGGTGTGTAAGCGCTGTGAGGCGTTGAGCTAACCAATACTAATTGCCCGTGAGGCTTGACCATATAACACCCAAGCAATCTGCTACGCAGATTGTGGTGGTGAAGACGAAAGACCCGAAAGTTCGCAACATCACAAATCACATATCCGAATTAGCCAAGAGTGTTCACAAGACATTCTGGGCAACCGAATTTCTTGACGACCATAGAGCATTGGAACCACCTGATCCCATCCCGAACTCAGTAGTGAAACGATGCATCGCCGATGGTAGTGTGGGGTTTCCCCATGTGAGAGTAGGTCATCGTCAAGATTCATTTCGCAAAACCCCTATCTGCGCATGCAGGTAGGGGTTTTGTCTTTTCAGGGTTCTATAGCGCTTCAGCCTCGAGCCAATTCGGCAAGGTGCGCTGTCACTTCCTCGCTCTTGAGCACCAGTACATCACCTTCCAGGGCGTCGAGCACCACTTCAGCGGTATTGCCGATCAAGGCCCCCGAAATGCCTGTTCGCGCCACGGTACCGATGATGGTCACCACTGCGTTGTACTTCTTCTCGGTAAAGGGAATCAGTACATCAGCCGGCCCCTCCGCTACGTGCAGACGCTCCTCGCTGATGTCAAACTCTGCCTGGAAGGCCTTGCAGGCATCGCGATAGCGCTGCTCGATGGTTTCAGTAAGCTGGTAAACCGGGTCGGACGCCGACAGCATGGGCGAGGGGTGTGCGCTGATCACATGAAGCTCGCCTTTGGCCAGGCTGGCAATGGCATAGCCATGGTCGATGATGCTCGTATGCAGCCTGCGGTGGTCTTCATCCTGGTTGCCCACATCCACCGCTGCCAGGATCACCCCGCCCGTCCAGGGTCGCTCACTCTTGACCATCAGTACCGCACAAGGGCACTGACGCAGCAGTTTCCAGTCGTTGGGCGTGAGCAGTGCCTTGCGTAGCGGGTTATCCGGCCGATGTTCCTTGATTACCAGCTCGCAACCTTCGGCTTGTTGCACACTGATGATGGATTCATGCAGGGTGTCGTGCCAGGCCTGCTCGTGGGTGACATTGTCATACCCGTCATCATGCAACTGGCTGCTGAGCAGGCTCAGTAGCGCACTGTGGTCATGCTTCTTGTCGCACATCAGCAGGTGCAGGCGAGCGCCTGTCACGCCGGCGATCAGCTTGGCCCGGGTCAGGGCGCGGCTGTGGGCGTGCTCGGGGTCGAGAACGACAAGGATGCTGCGAACGGCTTGCATGGCGTGAACTCCCTTCTGAATGGCGACCAATGCCTGACTATAGTCGGCGCACCTCCTGCCGCCGCTTGATATGCGTCAAGAATAGCCACTGGCACTCGACGCTGCCGCCGGTATAATCGCCGGTCCTGCAGATATCTTTCGTGATTGTGAGTGTTATGTCCCAGATTCCTGAAATCGAAGCCTTCCTCGGCTGCCGTACCCCAGACGCCTGGATCGAGGCGGCGCTGGCCGACCAGGAAACCCTGCTGATCGATCACAAGAACTGTGAATTCAAGGCGGCCAGCACTGCGTTGAGCCTGATCGCCAAATACAACACCCACCTCGACCTGATCAACATGATGTCGCGCCTGGCCCGTGAAGAGCTGGTGCACCACGAGCAGGTGCTACGGCTGATGAAGCGACGCGGTGTACCGTTGCGGCCGGTGTCGGCCGGGCGTTACGCCTCGGGCCTGCGTCGCCTGGTGCGTGCCCACGAGCCGGTGAAGCTGGTGGACACGCTGGTGGTAGGGGCTTTTATCGAGGCGCGCAGCTGCGAGCGTTTTGCTGCCCTCGTACCGCACCTGGACGAAGAACTTGGTACCTTCTATCACGGCCTGCTCAAGAGCGAAGCCCGGCACTATCAGGGATACCTCAAGCTGGCCCATGTATACGGCGATGAAGCCGAGATCGCCCGAGTCGTCGAACAAGTACGTGAGGCGGAAGCCGAACTGATCAGCTCGCCCGACCAGGAGATGCGCTTCCACAGCGGCATCCCCATGGCCCGCGCGGCCTGATCGGCCGCTATTGGCGGCGGCCCAGCAGCAGGCCCACCACCAACCCGAAACCTGCAGATATCGCCACCGTCTGCCACGGATGACCGCCGAGGTATTGCTCGGTGGCATCGACCACCGGTTGCGCTTTCTGGCCCAGGCGGCTGGTGGCGTCACGGGCCTGGCGCAGCTTGAGCCCCAGCTGGGCGCGCAGGCCGTCGGCGTCTTCGCCGACCAGCGAGGCGCTGTCACTGAGCAATTTCTCGGATTCCTCGATCAACGCCTGGAGTTCGCTGAACACCTGGTCCTTGATCTGTTCACCATTGTTTTGCGCGGCGGTATGCCTGGCCATGTACACGTCCTCGTGCAGAGTGGGGTTGAACAGTGGATGCCGTGGCGTCGGGAAAGTTGCAGCGGCTTACCGGCGCCCGGCCGCTACGGTGTAAGATAGCGCCCATTTTCCAGTGGCAGGTATTACCCATGAGTTTCAATCTGGCCAACATGAGCTTCGCGGAACGGGCGCAGATCGAGGCAGAGAAAGCGCGGCTGTTCCAATACTGGCAAGGCAACCTGGCCAAGGCCAAGGGTGAAGCAGGGCGTCTGATTGCAGAAAAACCGCGACGCAAGGGCAAATGGGCGGAGTGGGTGCGTGCCGAACTGGACGGCATGTCGCCGCCCGAATTCACCCAACTGGTGCGCGTCGAGGTCAACAAGCTGATGGCCGCCGCCAACGCCGGCCGCTGAGCCAGGGCACTTTCAACCGGCCCCTGCACCAGCCAGGTCGAGCCACTCCTGCCGAGTGATCTCCCACACTTCCTGTGCCAGGCAACCGCTCACGAAGTTGCCTTGGCCAGTGCGCAGCAGGCGCATGCCGCCGCGCTGGGAAACACGCCTGGACGCTTCGTTGGGCGCCGCCTTGGGCACGCGCATGACCTCGCGCTGCAAGGTGTTGAACCAGAACGCATCGACCACCGCGCAGGCCTCTGTCATATAGCCCCGGCCCTGTTGGGCAGGCGCCAGCCAGAAGCCGCGGTTGTTGTCGGGCAAGTCCATCAGGCTGATGCTGCCGATCAGCTGCTGCGGGCGTTCGAGCAGGCGGATCGACCAGTGCCACTCACGCCCCGCAGCGATCGCCGGCAGGCAGACATCGCGCAGATAGTGCAAGGCACCATCCTCCGGGTAGGGCCACGGCACCAGGGCATTCAGGTAGCGCACCACTTCCCAGTGGGGGAACAGTTGCTGGATGGCTTCGGCGTCGCTCAACTGCAAGGGGCACAGCAGCAGCCGGGCGGTTTTCAATTCAGGTGTAGAAGACATTGGTAGGTCCTTTACCAATACAACGTGTTTACCAGCCGGCCGCTGTGGCAGCAGGCAAGTCCAGTTTGCCTTTGTCGGTGAAACGCACGGTACCCAGCAAGCCGCCGGCCAGTTTGCCGCGCAGCACATAAGGCAGCCCTTGCAGCGAATCCACCCGGCTCAGGCCGTAGGCCTGGCGCAGAAAGGCGAAGGCGGTGACGCTCACCGGCACCACGATCACGGTTTCGTCGTAACGGCCGATGTGCCCACGCTGGTCACTCACGCCAGCCGCCAGGGGCTGATCGTTGACCTCGAGATTGAGCGCGATGCCATTGAAGTCGACCGGCGTTTCGTTGGGGTTCTGCACGCGGATCTTCACCGCCATGCGTATCTCCAGGTCCTGGCCGGGCAGCGGGTCTATGCCGATCACACTGATGTTCAGCGGATCGCGGTTCTGCAACAGCGCGCAGGCATTGAGGCCCAGGGCCAACAGCAGGATCAGGCAGCAGCGGACAAGCATGGCGTTCAGGGCCTCGGCTTACGGGCGAGCCTGCAGTGTGGCAAATGCACGGCGGCGTTGAAAGTACGGCGCGTTATGAAAGATACTGTTTCTCATTAACGCCCGATAATCTTTCCCGACGGCCTTTCACCTACCGATGCTGACGTCTCCCGTGTCCGGGCTGCTGGCAAGTTTCCAGGAGCATTACGACGACCTGCTGCAGTTCCTGACCCGGCGCATGCGAGACCGCCAGCGCGCCGCCGACGTGGCTCAGGAAACCTACCTGAAGCTGGTCAAGATCGACGAACAGGCCGTTCAGGTGCTGCATGCCCGCAGCTTCATCTTTCGCGTTGCCGGCAACCTGGCGATTGACGCCCAGCGGCGTGAACAGCGCCTGGCAGCCAGCCACGATGACAGTGATGGGGCAGGGGAGGTCGCATGCCCTGCGCCCGCGCCGGAAGCCGCGTTGCTCGCCCGCGAGCGCTTGCAGATTCTTGATGAAGCGTTGTTGCAACTTTCCGACAATGCGCGCCAGGCGCTGCTGCTCAATCGCATCGAGGGCCTGACCCAGGCGCAGATCGCACAACGGCTGGGCGTTTCCGAGAGCATGGTGGCAAAATACATCGGCCAGGCCCTGCGCCATTGCCGCGACTGGCTCAAGCACAACCATGAATGACACCGCCGCCATGCCTGCACCTCACCCGCTCAGCAACCTCAGCGACGATGCCCTCGACTGGCAGGTCCTGCTGCATTCGGGCACGGCCACGGCGGCCGACCGGGCGCGCTACCAGCGCTGGCGCCAGCTGAGCGCGGCCCATGCCGAGGCCGCTGGCGAAGCCGAGGCATTGTGGCAGGACCTCGGTCATACCCCCACAGCACAAGCGCTCCACCAGCCACTTGCACCGCGCAGATGGCGCAAGGTGTCCGCCATCGCCGCCTCGCTGGCGATGCTGATGGCCGGATACGGCGCCTGGCAGCAACTGCCGGTGTGGCAGGCGGACTACCACACCAGTGTTGGCCAGCGGCAGAGCCTGACCCTGGCCGATGGCTCGCGGGTCACCCTCAACAGTGGCAGTGCGGTGTCGGTGGCGTACAGTGCCGACCAGCGCAAGGTGGTGCTGCAGGCCGGTGAAGCCCTGTTCGAGACGGTCGATGATCCCCGTCCGTTCGTGGTGGAGGCCGGTGGCGAGCCGGTCAGCGGTGGTACGGCAGTGTTCAGCGTGCGCCGCCAAGCTGAGGGCAACCGCGTGGTCCTGGCCCAGGGCGAGGCCCGAGTTGGCGGCCAGGTGCTGCAACCGACACCGGATGCCGGCGCCCAGACCGCCTGGCAGCGCGGCAAGCTGATCTTCAATGGCAAACCCCTCGGCCAGGTACTGGCGGAACTTGAGCGCTACCAGCATGGGCGCATCTTCATCCCCGACCAGCAGCTTGCCGCCCTCCAGGTCAGTGGCGTGTTCGACCTCGACGACCCCCATGCGCTGTTGCGCACACTAGAGCAACGGTATGGCCTGAAGGTCACCTACCTGCCGTTCCTGGCCGTGGTCTACTGAGCCCCGGCAGCGAAACAAAAATATTTTTCATTTCGCACTGCAAGTTCATCGAAGCCAGATCGTCGTAGTGGCACTGATCAGCCAACCCTACCCAATTACGACTGTCTGGAAGCTCATTCGTGAAGGCTACGCCCACGCTCCCGTACCGTTTCAAACACGCCTTGCTGTCCTGCACCGCCCTGGCCGCACTGGCAGGGCCACTGTTGGTCGAGGCCGCCAGCGCCACCCTGGCCAGCGACGTTCAGGCCCGCCAGGTACAGCTCGACCTGCCCGCCCAGCCATTGGATCAGGCGCTGACCGCATTTGCCGACCAGGCCGGCCTGCACCTGCTGTACACCACCGACGATGTGGCCGGCCTGCAGAGCCCGGCGCTGCAAGGTACCTTTGGCATCGAGCAGGCCCTGCAGCAACTGCTCGCCGGCAGCGGCGTCAGTTATCGGTTCAACGACGCGCGCACCATCACCCTGCGCAAGGCCGCGCCGCAGAGCGTCAGCCTCAAACCCATCGAAGTCAGCGTGGCCTCGCGCACCAGCACCGCCATCAGCGAGATTCCCGGCACCGTCTGGGTCGTCGACCAGCAGCAGCTGCGCGAGCAGATCGACAGCGGCGTCAGCCTCAAGGAAGCGATCGGCAAGCTGGTTCCAGGCCTCGACCTGGCGCCGGAAGGCCGCACCAACTACGGCCAGAACATGCGTGGCCGCGATGTGCTGGTGATGATCGACGGCGTCAGCCAGAACAGCTCCCGGGGGCTGTCGCGCCAGTTCGACAGCATCTCGCCGTTCAACGTCGAGCGCGTCGAAGTGTTGTCCGGTGCCAGTGCCATTTACGGTGGCGGTGCCACCGGCGGCATCATCAATATCGTCACCAAGAAGGGCGAGCCGGGGCCGCTGCGCTTCGAAACGCAGTTGGGGGCCAGCAGCGGTTTCAATAACAGCGACGACCTGTCCACCCGCATCGCCCAGTCGATCAGCGGTGGCAACGAGCGGATCAATGCCCGGCTGGGTGTCTCGGGCGAGCAGAACGAAGCCTTCTATGACGGCGCCGGTGAGCAGATCTTCATCGACAACACCCAGACCGACCTGCAGTACAACCGCAGCCTGGACATCCTCGGCACCCTCGGCCTGGCCCTCAGCGATGAGCAGAGCCTGGACCTGCTGGCCCAGTACTACGATTCCGGCAATCACGGCAGCACCGGCATCTACTTCCCCAACTTGAACTACAACGCGCCCTCCGATCTGGAAGATGCCGAGCTGCGCGGCGGCTATTCCTCGGACCTTGCGCCGCGCACCCGGCGCCTGCTGCTCAACGCCAACTACCACCACAGCGACGTGCTGGGCCAGGACTTCTACCTGCAGGCCTCGTACCGCAAGGAAGACGACAACTTCTACCCTTTCCCCTACTACAACACCGGCAAGCCCACCGGCTCGCGGGGTGTGTACTTTGCCGGCTCGCAGCAGAACTTCGAAGTCACCAGCCTCAAGGCGCTGTTCGCCAAGCAGTGGGACACCCTCAAGCTAACCTATGGTGTCGACCTCGACCGCGAGCGCTTCAACGCCGAACAGACCACCTTCGATGCTCGCGCCTCATCCGCCAGCGGCGGCCTGGAGCTGGACGAGGCGAGCAAAGCGGCGCGCTACCCCAGCTATCGGGTCGATGGGGTGTCGTTGTTCACCCAGCTGGACTGGCACCTCACTGATAACCTGACCCTTTCCGGTGGTGCCCGGCGCCAGCAGATGGACGTGGATGTCAGCGACTTCAAGAACGTGCCCGGTGGCAGCAACGACTATCAGGTCAGCCTGTACAACCTCGGCGCCATCTACGACTTCAAGAACGGCCACCAGTTGTGGACCAACTACGGCGAAGGCTTCGAGCTGCCCGACCCGGCCAAGTACTACGGCAAGCCGGGCCTGTCGGTGGCCGACAACCCGCTGGCCGGGATCAAGAGCCGCCAGGTGGAGATGGGCTGGCGCTATGCCGACCTCGACTGGAATGCCCAGGCGGCGCTGTATTACACCTGGTCGGACAAGATCATCAATGTCGACAGCAAGACCCTCACCATCAATGTCGATGACCAGAAACGCCGTGATTATGGCTTTGAAAGCGCCCTGACCCGTTACTTCCAGAACGGTTGGGAAACCGGCGGCACCTTGCACCTGGTGCGTTCGGAGGAGGAGAGCGCCGACGGCGACTGGATCAAGCGCGATGCCCGCTATGCCTCGCTGTCCAAAGCCACCGCGTTCGTCGGCTGGAAGGGGGACGGGCGCAGTGCCCGGTTGCAGGCCAACCATGCCATCACCCTCAAGGATGATGCCCACCACCAGATCGACGGCTACACCACCTTCGACCTGCTGGGCAGCCAGGCCACCGGGTTCGGCACGTTCAGCGCCGGCATCCAGAACCTGTTCGACAAGCAGTACAGCACGGTGTGGGGCCAGCGAGCGACGCTGTTCTACTCGCCGACTTACGGGCCGGCGTACCTGTATGACTACCAAGGGCGAGGGCGGACCTACACCCTGACCTGGAACCTGGCCTACTGATTACCCCTTAGCCGAACTCCGCGAGCAGGTCCTCGACAAAAGCCCGTTGCGCTTCCCCCGGCACCTGCCCGCGATGTCGCGCCAAGGTAAACGGCACGATGAAATCCAGCCCGGTATCCAGTGCCCGCAACAGCCCTTGCGCCTCCCACGGCGCGGCGCAATGGCAGGGCAGGTAACCGATATGCCGTCCCGACAGCACCAGCGTCAGCGCGCTGTCGATCTGCTCCGCCACCGCCATGCTTTGGCGGCTCTGGAACGGCTCACCCTGCTTGAGAAAGCGATAGGGGTGGCGCACCTGGTCAACCTCCAGCAGTTGCTCCCGGCTGATATCGGCCGCTTCGAACAGCACGTGTCCCGCGCCACAGTACAAACGCTGGCGTTCCTCGAACAGCGGTTGATAGTCGAACGCCGCCTGGTTGCCCGAAAAATAGCTGATCGCACAATCCAGCCGCTGCTCCAGCAACAGCCGTTCGAGCTCTGCCGGCGGGGCGCTGATCAGTTCCAGCTGCACGGCCTCGTCACGCTGGCGAAAACGCGCGATGGCCTGGGCGATGCGCAGGGTGACGCTGCTGTCCTGGTTCTCGGCAAGGCCCACGCGCACACGGCCCAGCAGGCGTCCAGCCACACCGTTGGCCTGTTGGCGAAACTCCTCGATCTGCAGCAGCAGGCCACGGCTCGCCTGCAACAGCAGTTCGCCTTTCTCGGTCAGGCGAAACCCGCCTTTGCCGCGGCTGCACAGGCGATAGCCCAGGCGCGTCTCCAGCTTGGCCATCTGCTGGCTGATGCTCGGCTGGCTGAGCCCGAGCACCCCCTGTGCGGCACTGAAGCCGCCAGCCTCGGCTACAGTCACGAACAGCCGCAGCAGGTGCAGGTCCAGGTCATGGAGTTGTCCAAGCATTACATTGCTCCAGGTGAATGTCAGCTTTACACAGTTGCCATTTTTGCAATGTAACCCGGCAGGCATGCTGGCGGCATCCACCCATTTGCCGAGGTGTCCGCCATGCATCGAACGCTGTGCTTGCTGTCCCTGCTGATCGCCCTGCCACTGCAGGCCGAAGAGAAGGTCGTCAACCTCTACAGCTGGGCCGACTACGTCGCCCCGCAAACCCTGCAACGCTTCGAGCAGGAGACCGGTTACAAAGTCCGCTACGACACCTTCGACACCACCGAAGTGCTGGAAACCAAGCTGCTCACCGGCCGCAGCGGTTACGATGTGGTGGTGCCGTCGGCCACCGTGCTGGCCCGGGCGCTCAAGGCCGGCGCACTGCAACCGCTGGATGCGCAGTCGATGCCAGGCTACGCCAATCTCGACAAGGACCTGCTGGCCAAGCTGGCCGAAGCCGACCCGGGCAACCGCCATGCCGTGCCCTACACCTGGGGCACCTTGGGCTTGGGCATCAACGTCGAAGCCGTGCGCCAGCGCCTGGGCGATGTGCCGCTGGACAGCCTCGACCTGCTGTTCAAGCCCGAGTACGCCAGCCGCTTGAAAGACTGCGGCATCGCCATGCCCGACTCGCCGCAAGAGGTGATTGGCCTCACCCTCAACTACCTGGGCAAAGACCCTTACAGCCAGGACAAGGCCGACCTGGATGCCGCCCAGGCCCTGTTGAAGCAACTGCAGCCCTCGGTCAGCTACGTGGCCAACGGCCGTCAGATCAACGACCTGGCCAACGGCAGCGTGTGCCTGGCACTGACCTACAACGGCGACGCCGCCATGGCCGCCGACCAGGCCCGCCGTGCCGGCAAACCGTTCGAGTTGATCTACCGCATCCCCCGCGAGGGCACCCTGGTGTGGCAGGACAACCTGGTGATCCCCAAGGATGCCCCACACCCCGAAGCCGCCAGGGCGTTCATCGCCTTCATGCTGCGCCCCGACTCAGTCGCCGCCCTGACCAACACGCTGTTCTTCGCCAACGCCAACCAGGCCGCCACGCCGCTGGTGGACGAAGCGATCCGCACCGACCCGGACATCTACCCCCCGGCCGACGTGCGCCAGCGCCTGTTCGCCGACCGCAGCATGGCGCTGTCCGACCTGCGCCAGCGCAATCGCCTGTGGACCGCTTTCCGCAGCCGCCAATAACAACGACAACACCAGGAGACAGACCGTGGATCTCGCCCAGGACAACGACCAGGCCATCACCCGTGACAGCCTCTACGGCACCGCCGCCGAGAGCACCTACGCCGGCATCACCAGTTTTTCCCGGCGCCGCTACAGCCGCGATCTGCGCGGGGTCGACGTGGTGGTCAGCGGCGTGCCGTTCGACACCGCCACCAGCAACCGCCCGGGGGCGCGCTTCGGCCCACGGGCGATCCGCGCCGCCTCGGTGCAGCAGGCCTGGGCCCGGCACTGGCCGTGGACGTTCGACCCGTTCGACCACCTGGCCGTGATCGATTACGGCGACTGTGCGTTCGACAGCGGCACGCCGGCGTCGGTCCCCGACAGCATCGAGGCCCATGCCGAACGCATCCTCGAAGCCGGCTGCGCCATGCTCACCCTGGGCGGCGACCACTTCATCAGCTACCCGCTGCTCAAGGCCCACGCCCGCCGCCATGGCCCGCTGGCGCTGATCCACTTCGATGCCCACAGCGACACCTGGCCCGACGAGGAAGGCAAGCGCATCGACCACGGCACCATGTTCTGGCACGCCGCCCGCGAAGGGTTGGTAGACCCGGCGCGCTCGGTGCAGATCGGCCTGCGTACCACCAACGACGACAGCCAGGGCTTCGCTATCCTCGATGCCCGCCAGGTGCATCGCCAGGGCACCGAGGCGATCATCGCGGCGATTCGTCAGCGGGTGGGGGACATGCCTGTGTACCTGACCTTCGACATCGACTGCCTCGACCCGGCCTATGCGCCCGGTACCGGTACCCCGGTGTGCGGTGGCCTGACCACGGTGCAGGCGCTGGAGATCCTCGGCGGCCTGCGCGGCATCAACCTGGTGGGGATGGACCTGGTGGAAGTGGCGCCCGCCTATGACCATGCCGACATCACCGCCCTGGCCGGGGCGACGCTGGCAATGGAGATGCTGTGCTTGTATGCGGCGCGGCACAAAGTGGGCTGAACCAATTACAGCTGATCGCGGGGCAAGCCCGCTCCCACGTTATGGACTGGAAGATCCATACCGTGGGAGCGGCGGTGCGCCGCTGCGACTTGCCCCGCGATGCACTTGAAGATCCATACTGAAACATCACGAATCATCTCAATCCGCATTCTCGCTTTTGTGTCGAACCCTGCGCGTCTTAGGCTATCCAACCCTGGAGCGCGCCTTTTCGTACGGAGGTGAAGCATGAATCCCACACTGCCAGCCCTGGCCATCGGCCTGTTGCTGAGCCTGCCGCTGCAGGCCGCTCCCGTTGCGCCCGTGCAATTGGCCGCCAGCGACAGCAACAACCCCTACAACAGCCCGATCCAGCGCGCCAACCCCAACAGCCGCCAGGGCAGCGTGCCTGCCACTCCCCCGGTGCGCGGCCCGTCCACCCAGCCCAACCCGCGCCCGCCGACCCTCGACAACCGGGGTATCGGTAACGGCGACAACCTGCGCCGCGAGCAGCGGGCGCCCAACCTGGAACCCACCCGGCCAGCGCGCGATTCGCTACGCGTGCCCTGAGCCCCCTCGAAGGATACGAGCATGACGCCACGCACCTGGTTGACCACCCTGGCCGCCGCCAGCCTGTTTCCCCTGCTGGCGCACGCCGCCTCGGAGCAACAGTTTTCCAGTGAACAGGGCCAGCTGACCGTCAGCACCGTCGCCGACGGCCTGCGCAACCCCTGGGCCCTGGCTTTTCTGCCGGGTGGCACGGACATGCTGGTGACCGAGCGCCCCGGCAACCTGCGTATCGTCAACGCCGAAGGCAAGGTCGGCCCGCCGCTGGCCGGAGTGCCCAAGGTCTGGGCCGAAGGGCAGGGCGGGCTGCTCGATGTGGTGCTGTCGCCTGACTTCGCCAAGGACCATACGGTTTACCTGTCGTTCGCCGAGGAGGGCGCCGACGGCAAGGCCGGCACGGCGGTGGGTCGTGGCCAGCTGTCGCCGGACCGGGCACGGCTGGAGAACTTCACGGTGATCTTCCGTCAGCAGCCCAAGCTGTCCGTGGGCAACCACTTTGGCTCGCGCCTGGTGTTCGACCACGACGGCTATCTGTTCATTGCCCTGGGCGAGAACAACCAGCGCCCCACCGCGCAGGACCTGGACAAGCTGCAAGGCAAGATCGTGCGCATCCTTCCCGACGGCAAAGTGCCCAAGGACAACCCCTTCGTCGGCCGCGACAAAGTGCGCCCGGAAATCTGGTCGTTGGGCCACCGCAACCAGCAAGGCGCCGCGCTCAACCCCTGGACCGGCAAGCTGTGGACCCATGAGCATGGCCCGCGCGGCGGCGACGAGATCAACATCCCCGAGCCCGGCAAGAACTACGGCTGGCCGCTCGCCACCCACGGCATCAACTACTCGTTGTTGCCGATCCCCGAGGCCAAGGGCAAGCATGTCGATGGCATGGTCGACCCGCACCATGTGTGGGAGAAATCGCCCGGCATCAGCGGCATGGCCTTCTACGACAGCCCGAGGTTCAAGGCCTGGGACCACAACCTGTTCATCGGCGCGTTGGCCACCCAGGAGCTGATCCGCTTGCAGCTCAAGGGTGACCAGGTGGTGCATGAAGAGCGCTTGCTGGGTGAACTGAAGGCGCGCATCCGCGATGTGCGGGTGGGGCCGGATGGTTACCTGTATGTGCTGACCGATGACAAGGATGGCGCCTTGTTGAAGGTGGGCTTGAAGCAAGGCTGATCCAACCCATCGCGGGGCAAGCCCGCTCCCACGTCTGAAAGCGATACTGGACTGCCCTCAGGAAGTTGGACATCAATCCTTGGGGGCAGTCCATACCGTGGGAGCGGGCTTGCCCCGCGATAGGGCCGAAACTGTCGTAACATGCCCGGCATGACCCCCGAATCGCTCTACCAACAGGCCCTGCACGACCGCGGCTTCGTCCCCGACCCCGCCCAGGCCGCCGCCATTGCCGCCCTGCAGGGCTGTTTCGACGCGCTGCACCAGCGCCAACCCACCCAGGGCCTCTACCTCTGGGGCCCGGTCGGGCGTGGCAAGACCTGGCTGATGGACCTGTTCCACCGTTGCCTCGAGGTGCCGGCCCGGCGCCAGCACTTCCACCATTTCATGGCCTGGGTCCACCAGCGCCTGTTCCAGCTCAATGGCACCGCCGACCCACTCAGGGCCCTGGCCCGCGGCCTGGCCGAAGAAATCCGGGTGCTGTGCTTCGACGAATTGTTCGTCAGCGATATTGGCGATGCGATCATTCTCGGCCGCCTGTTCCAGGTGCTGTTCGACCACGGCGTGGTCATCGTCGCCACCTCCAACCAGCCACCTGCGCAGCTCTACCGCGATGGCTTCAACCGCGAGCGCTTCCTCCCGGCCATCGCCGCCATCGAACGGCATATGCAGGTACTGGCGGTAGCCGGCGAGCAGGACCACCGCTTGCATCCGGGCGCCCAGCGGCAGCGTTACTGGGTTGTCGAACCCGGGCAGCCAAGCGCACTCGAAGCGGTGTTTCGCCAGTTGAGCCCGCAGGTGCCTGGCAGCGATCAGCCGTTGCAGGTCGGCTCTCGGCAGATCCGTACGCTGCGCCATAGCCAGCACGCGCTCTGGTGCCAGTTCAGCGACCTGTGCGAGCAGCCCCTGGCGGCGATGGATTTCATGGCCCTGTGCGACCGCTTCCCGGCGATCCTGGTCAGTGGCATCCCGGCCCTCGGTGGCGTCCAGCAAGCCGGGCGCATTGCCCGCGGTACCGAAGATGGCGCCGCGCGCGTCGTGGCCGGTGATCGCGTGTTGCCGACGCTGGCGCCCAAGGATGACAGCGTGCGCCGCTTCATCGCCCTGGTCGACGAATGCTATGACCGGCGGGTGGCACTGTACCTGGAAGCTGAGGTTCCCCTGGATGCGCTCTACACTCAAGGGTATCTGGCGTTCCCGTACCAACGGACCCTGAGCCGGCTACGGGAGATGCAACTGCAACGCTTCGCCTGAAGGAGCCGACCATGCAGCCACTGTCGCAGCACTTGCTGACCCAGGCCTATAACAATGGCTGGGCCAACCACCGTTTGTACAAGGCCTGCCTGCAACTGAGCCACGACGAGTTCGTCGCCCCGCGGTGCAGTTTCTTCCCTTCGATCAAGGCCACCCTCAACCACTTGCTGACGGTGGACTGGTTCTACCTCGATGCGCTGGAGTGCGAGCGGCGCGGCGAGGCGCCCGACCCGGATGGCGAGCGCTTCTTCCAGCCCGAGCAGCCCTTCGTCACCTGCAGCGACCTGCAGGCGCAACAGGCCCAGGCCGACCAGCGGCTGATCAGCTATTGCCGGCAGTTGAGCGATGACCAGTTGGCGCGTTATGTGAGCATCGTGCGCCCGGAGCGGGTGCAGCGTGAGCAGCGTCTGCGCCTGTTGGCGCACCTGTTCGAGCACCAGATCCATCACCGCGGGCAAGTGCACGCCATGCTCAGCGATACCACGGTCAAGCCACCGCAGTTGGATGAATTCTTCTGCGAGGAAGAGGCCGGTTTACGGGCGGATGATTTCGCCGAGTTGGGGTGGAGCGAAGCGCTGGTCTGGCCCAAATGAACGAGAGCGGTCAGTGAACGGCGTTACCCGCCGTGAAACCAGCCCAGGGTAATCATCGCCACCACGATGTAGCGCCCGCCCTTGGCCAGGGTGACCAGCAGCAGGAAGCGCCAGAAGGGTTCACGCATGATCCCGGCGATCAGCGTGAGCGGGTCGCCGATCACCGGCATCCAGCTCAGCAGCAGCGACCACTGCCCCCAGCGCTGGTAGCGCTGCTGTGCGCGCTCGAGCTGGCTGGCGCTGAACGGGAACCAGCGCTTGTCGCGCAAGCGCTCGATGGCCCGGCCCAGCAGCCAGTTGACGACAGAGCCCAGCACATTGCCCAGGGTGGCGATCAGCAGCAGGGTGGCCCAGGCCTCGGGCTGGCGCAGCAGCAGGCCGACCAGCACGGCTTCCGATTGCAGCGGCAGCAGCGTGGCGGCGCCGAAGGCGCTGAAGAACAGCGCCCAGAGGCTGAGCATCAGTAGTTGGCGACCACGGTGTCCTGGCCGTCGCGGGTGACACCGATGACCTGGTAGGCATCCTTGTGGTCACCCATTTCCATGCCTGGCGAGCCCATGGGCATGCCGGGGACGGCGAGGCCCTTGAGGTCGTCGCGCTTGGCCAGCAGGCGCACCTGCTCGGCCGGTACATGGCCTTCGACGAACTTGCCGTTGATCACGCCGGTGTGGCACGACGCCAGGCGCGGCGCCACACCCAGGCGCTGCTTGACCGCGCTCATGTTCGGTTCGACGTGGTCATTGACGGTGAAACCGTTGTCGCTCAGGTGCTTGATCCATTCCTTGCAGCAGCCGCAGTTGGGATCGCGGTACACGTCGATGGTTTCGCCAGCCTGGGCGAGGCCGGTGACGGCCAGCAGGCCGAGGGTAAGCAGGTGCTTGCGCAGCATGGTGAAACTCCTGTGAAACAAAAATGCATCTTGTTGGTGAGTGCGCACTACTGACCCTGTGGGAGCGGGTTTACCCGCGAAAGCGTCAGTGAACCCATTGCCGCATTCGCGGGTAAACCCGCTCCCACACGGCCGGCGTTCAGCCTCAGAAACGTAGTCGGACCCCGGCCACCAGCCGGGTCTGGCCAATGTCTTCGCCATCCTCCCGGGCCTGATCGGCGCGGTTGCCGTACAGGCGGTTGAAGCTGACCCCGACGTAGGGTGCAAAGCCGCGGGTGATTTCGTAGCGCAGGCGCAGGCCCACTTCGCTTTCGGCCAGCCCCGAGCCCTGTTCGCGGCCAGCGTCGTTGCGCCCGAAGAAGTTGGCTTCGACGGTCGGTTCGAGGACCCAGCGATTGGTCAGCAGCATAGCGTAACCGGCCTCCAGGCGCAGCGCGGTCTGCTGTCGCTCGCCAGCGTAGGCGGTGGCCTCCAGTTCCAGGCCATACAGCGGCGTGCCCTGGATGCCGAAGGCCGCCCAGCTCTGGCCGCTGGCGGGCTTGAAGTCCTGGCGCACGCCGCCGACCAGCTCCCACCAGGGGCTGATGGCATGCCCCCAAAGGGCCTGCAGCTCGGCTTTGTGGGTCTTGCCTTGTTCACGCTCGCCCTCGGTGCGCAGCCAGAGGCGGTCGATGTCGCCACCCACCCAGGCCGTGGCGTTCCAGTTCAGCGCGCTGCTGTTCTCGAAGTTCTGGTACTCCAGCTGATCGACGATCACTGCCCAGTTGATGGCGCGGTCGTGTACCTGGTGACCGGGCAGCGGCGGGAAGGCGGCGCGGCGGTCGGCGTCGGTGATCACCGGCAATGGGGTACGGGGTTGGGTGATGGCGGGCGCGCCGTGATTCATCTGGCCATGATCCATCTTGCCGTGGTCCATGGGCATGGCTCCGTGGTTCATCTGTCCGTGGTCCATGGGCATGGCGCCGTGGTTCATGTGCTCCATCCCGGCGGCCAGCGCCCGCTCGCTGGCCAGCAGGGCGAACAGGGCGACGCCGGTGGCAATGCGGCGGTTGGTCATCTCATTCATCGACGCGTACCTCGCGGAACATGCCGGTCTCCATGTGGTAGAGCAGGTGGCAGTGGTAGGCCCAGCGGCCCAGGGCATCGGCGGTGACGCGGTAGCTGCGTCGGCTGCCCGGCGGCATGTCGAGGGTGTGCTTGCGTACCAGGAAGCGCCCCTGTTCATCCTCGAGGTCGCTCCACATGCCGTGCAGGTGGATGGGGTGGGTCATCATGGTGTCGTTGACCAGGGTGATGCGCACCCGCTCGCCGTATTTCAGACGCAAGGGTTCGGCGTCGCTGAACTTGATGCCGTCGAACGACCAGGCGAAGCGCTCCATATGCCCGGTCAGGTGCAGTTCGATGTCCCGTGACGGTTCGCGGCCGTCGGGGTCGGGGTAGGGGCTGCGCAGGTCGGCGTAGGTCAGCACCCGGCGGCCGTTGTCGCGCAGGCCCAGGCCCGGGTCTGAAAGGTTGGGGCGTGGGGCCATGGTCTGCATGTCCACCAGCGGGTTGTCGGTTTCGCTGGCAGGGTGTTGCTGCATGCCCGACATGGCTGAATGGTCCATGCCTGCCATGCTGCCGTGGTCCATCGTGGCCATGTTCGAATGATCCATGCCTGCCATGTTGCCGTGGTCCATCGTGGCCATGTTCGAATGATCCATGCCGGCCATGTTGCCGTGGTCCATCCCGGCCATGTTCGAGTGGTCCATCCCGCCCATCCCGCCATGGCCCATGTCATCCATGGTCAACACCGGGCGCGGATCGGGCGCGGGCACCGGTGCCTGCAGCCCGGCGGCGCGGGCCAGGGTGCCGCGGGCGTAGCCGGTGCGGTCCATGCTCTGGGCGAACAAGGTGTAGGCCGGCAGGTCGCCTACGGTCACCAGCACGTCGTAGGTCTCGGCCACTGCGATACGCAGCTCGTCCACCGTCACCGGGGTGACCGGCAGGCCGTCGGCGGCAATCACCGTCAGTTGCAAACCCGGGATGCGGAAGTCGAAGTAGGTCATCGCCGAGGCGTTGATCAGGCGCAGGCGCACGGTTTCGCCGGGCTGGAACAGGCAGGTGAAGTTGCCATCCGGCGGCTGGCCGTTGAGCAGGTAGGTGTAGCTGGCAGCGCTGATGTCGGCCAGGTCGGTCGGGCTCATGCGCATTTTGGCCCAGGCCCAGCGATTGTCTGCCGCGTTGGCGAACCCCTTGTCGGCCACATCGTCGATGAAGTCGCCGACCGTGCGCTTGTCGTAGTTGAAGGCGTCGGACTGCTTTTTCAGCGTCGCCATCAGGTCTTGCGGCGCTTGGTCCGACCAGTCGCTGAGCAGCAGCACATGGTCGCGCTGGTACTGATGCGGCTCGGGTTCGCGCGGTTCGATGACGATGGCACCGTACACCCCGGCCTGTTCCTGCAGCCCGGAATGGCTGTGGTACCAGTAGGTGCCGCTCTGCTTGAGGGTGAACTGGTACAGGTAATCGCCGCCCGGTTCGATGCCGGCGAAGCTCAGGCCCGGCACGCCGTCCATGTTGGCCGGCAGGATGATGCCGTGCCAGTGGATCGAGGTGTCCTGGTCCAGGCGGTTGCGCACCCGCAGGGTCACGGTGTCGCCTTCGCGCCAGCGCAATTGCGGGCCGGGCAGGCTGCCGTTGATGGTCAGCGCGGTGCGTGGCTTGCCGGTGATGTTGACCGGGGTCTGGCCGATGAACAGCTCGAACTGCTGGCCGCTGAGGTCGTGCAGCGGCAGGCGGCCCTCGGCGGCCTGGGCCAGCGGGCGCCACAGGCCGAGGCCGGCCAGGGCGGTGGCGGCGCCCAGGCCCTTGACGAAGGTGCGGCGGGTGGGGGTAGGTGGCATGGCGTGGTCTCGGTGGTGGCCGTGGCCCCCATCGCGGGGCAAGCCCGCTCCCACAGGCGTGTGGGAGCGGGCTTGCCCCGCGATGGGCTGCGAACAGCCCGAATATGAGCCACGATCCTCGCCGCCAGCGCCTGTCAGTCACCTGAGGCGTGCATTACAGATTTGTCAGGCAGGCGCCTCGGCGTTGTCCAGGTCACGCATCAGCAGGCCGAACTCCAGCGACACCTGCTCGGGGATCGGCAGGTACACCACGTGGCCATCACCCGGTGCCACTTCGATCGCCTGCTGCTGGCGGTCGTGCAGGCGGTGCAGGTCGAAGTGGTAGTTGCCGCGCGGGGTCATCAGTTCCAGGTGGTCGCCCACGGCGAAGCGGTTCTTCACTTTCACTTCGGCCAGGCCGTCAACCCGCACGCCGGTCAGCTCGCCAACGAACTGCTGGCGCTCGGACACCGAATTGCCGCGCTGGTAGTTCTGGTACTCGTCGTGCACGTGGCGGCGCAGGAAACCCTCGGTGTAGCCGCGCTGGGCGAGGGACTCGAGGTTGCCCATCAGGCCCCGGTCGAACGGCCTTCCGGCCACCGCGTCGTCGATGGCCTGGCGGTACGACTGCACCGCCCGGGCACAATAGAAGTGCGACTTGGTGCGGCCCTCGATCTTCAGCGAGTGCACCCCCATCTGCGCCAGCCGCTCGACATGCTGGATGGCGCGCAGGTCCTTGGCATTCATGATGTAGGTGCCGTGCTCATCCTCGAAGGCCGGCATCTCTTCGCCCGGGCGGTTGCTCTCCTGCAGCAGGAATACCTGGTCGGTGGGCGCACCCAGCCCCAGGGTCGGTTCGAATTCACGCACGATATCGCCGGTGGCGTTCTCGGTGGCCGGGGTGGCCTGGTACTTCCAGCGGCAGGCGTTGGTGCATGAGCCCTGATTGGCATCGCGCTTGTTCAGGTAGCCCGACAGCAGGCAGCGCCCGGAGTACGCCATGCACAACGCGCCATGGACGAACACTTCCAGCTCCATCTGCGGCACCTGCTGGCGGATCTCTTCGATCTCTTCCAGCGACAGCTCCCGCGACAGGATCACCCGCGTCAGCCCCATCTGCTGCCAGAACTGCACGCTGGCCCAGTTCACCGTATTGGCCTGCACCGAGAGGTGGATGGCCATCTGCGGGAAGTGTTGGCGCACCAGCATGATCAGCCCTGGGTCGGACATGATCAGCGCGTCCGGGCCCATGGCGATCACCGGCGCCAGGTCCTTGAGGAAGGTCTTGAGCTTGGCATTGTGCGGGGCGATGTTGACCACCACGTAGAAGCGCTTGCCCTGGGCCTGGGCCTCCTGGATGCCGAGCGCGAGGTTGGCGTGGTCGAATTCGTTGTTGCGCACCCGCAGGCTGTAGCGCGGCTGGCCGGCGTACACCGCGTCGGCGCCATAGGCGAAGGCATAGCGCATGGTCTTCAGGGTGCCGGCGGGGGCGAGCAGTTCGGGCTTGGCGGGTGGGGTCATGGGTGCGCACCAGGGGCAAAAGGCGCGGATGCTACGGCGGCGGCGCGGCGCCGGTATTGATCTGGGTCAACGGCACTTTTGCGGTTATGGCGCGCACTAAAGTGTTGAGCCCCTGAGGAATGCCCATGAACGAGACCGTGTTGCAGAACAAGGCCCTGACCGCGCTGCTGGCGCTGGTGACCATTGCCTTCATCTGGATTCTCTTGCCGTATTTCGGCGCGATCTTCTGGGCGGTGGTGCTGGGCATCCTGTTCGCGCCATTGCAGCGTCGGCTGCTGTTGCGCCTGGGCGGGCGGCGCAACCTGGCGACGTCACTGGCACTGCTGGTCTGCCTGCTGATCGCGGTGCTGCCGGTGATCATCATCAGCATGCTGCTGGTGCAGGAGGGCGCTGCGCTGTACCAGCGCGTGGAGAGCGGCCAACTGGACATTGCCGGCTATATCGAACGCGGCAAGGACATGCTCCCCAACTATGCCCAGCATGCCCTGGACCGCATGGGCATGGGCAACCTGGACGGCCTGCGCGACAAGATCACCAAGTGGGCCACCCAGGGCAGCCAGTTCCTGGCGGGCCAGGCGTTCAGCTTTGGGCAGGGCACCTTCGAGTTCCTGGTGAGCTTCGGCATCATGCTCTACCTCTTGTACTTCTTCCTGCGCGAGGGCGCCGAGGTGGCGCGCAAGCTACGCCAGGCCGTGCCGCTGCCCGAGCAGCAGAAGCGCCGCTTGCAGCTGAAGTTCAAGCGCGTGGTGCGGGCCACGGTCAAGGGCAACCTGCTGGTGGCGATTACCCAGGGCGCGTTGGGCGGGTTCATCTTCTGGGTGCTGGATATCCCCAGCGCGCTGATCTGGGCGGTGCTGATGGCGTTCCTGTCGCTGCTGCCGGCGGTGGGCGCAGGTATCGTCTGGGCGCCGGTGGCGGCCTATTTCATCCTGACCGGGGCGACCTGGCAGGGCATCGTGCTGACCGCTTTCGGGGTGCTGGTGATCGGCCTGGTGGACAACCTGTTGCGGCCGATCCTGGTGGGCAAGGACACGCGCATGCCGGACTACCTGGTGCTGGTGTCCACCTTGGGCGGGCTGGCGGTATTCGGGCTCAATGGCTTTGTGATCGGGCCGTTGATCGCGGCCTTGTTCGTGTCCAGCTGGGCGATCTTTGCCTCGACCAAGCCACAGGTGCAGTTGCCATGAATCAACCGCCTTTTGCCAGGCGCAGACCACGCGGGCCAGGCAGTACCAGATTGCCGCTCCAGACCAGATGGAAGCGCTCCAGCCCTGGCACCAGGGCGTTGACCAGGCTGATCCCCTGGGCGCCCCGAAACACTTCGCAGATGCCCACCTGATGACCGTGCCGATTGAAGTCGTCCACCAGCACCTGCAGTTGCTGGGTGACCGTCTGTGCCGGTAGCGGTTCTGGCAAGGTGCAGTAGTGGCTGTTATCCAGCAGGGCTGCTATATCGCGCTGCTGGCAGCGTTGCAGCCTTGGCCAGGCCGCCAGTGCACCCGCTGCCTGCTGCAACTGCTGACTGGCCTGTGGCAATCGGCTGTTGAGTTGCAGCTGTACCAGCTCGCTCAAGGCGCGCTGCATGCCGTGCCAGGGGTCGAGTGAGGCGCCGCAGCCGACCACGTTGGCCTGCAAGGGCGAGGCCGGGCGAAGGCACAGGGCCAGGAAGCTGCGGCTGGCGAACTCGTTGCTGATGTCCAGCACGGCAATGGGGTTGTCCAGGCAGCGTTCGGCCTCGCCCCACAGGCGTGAAAGCGCCGAGCTGGCCGCTGGGCGCAGCACCTGGAGCACGGGTTCGCGGCGCTGGTAGTAGAAGTGGCGCAGCATGAACAGCGACAGCGCATCGCGCTCGATGATCTGGTTCAGGGCGTGCAGCAAAGCCTCGTCGCGGCTGGCGCCGATTGCTGCGCCATCGTTGCTGCTGTAGCGCCTGAGCCCACGGTGGTCGAAGTCGTCACCTGGCAGTGGCTGGTCGGCGTAATCAGGGCGGGTGATGCCGATCGGGTAGTCGAACAGCGGCTTGGCGTGGAGGTCGGTGTAGCGCTGGCATGCCAGGTATCGGTCGGGCTGGGCCTTCAGCCAGGGCAGCAGGAAGTCGCCTTGCAAGTGCGCCTCGCAGGCCAGGCTTGCGCTGCTGCGCAGGTGCAACTGGCGTGGCTGGTGCTCGTCGAGGTAGTGCTCGAGCGCCTCGAAGCGTGCGCCTACACGGGCTTCCTCGAGCCTGCCCTTGCCGCTGCCCTGCGCAATCCTGCCGGTTGCCCCCTCGCTCAGGCGCATCAGCACCGAGCCAAGCCCGTTGCCCAGAACGGTTTCTTCGAGGCGCAAGCCAAGCAATGCCAGTTGCTCTTCGACGCGTACCTTGGCCACGTCCAGGCTGTATTCGCGTTCGGCGGGTCTGTTCATGAGGGCTTCTGCTCCAGTAGGGGCATAGGGCGGAGCAGTTGGTAGAACTGGAACAACTGCAAGGAGCCGGGGACCGCGGCCAGGCTGCTGGCGACTTGCAGGCCAAGCCTGCGCGCCTGCAGCTCGACGTCGAACAACACGCTCGATTGGCCGAACACCAGAGCCATGCCGCCGGGACGGATCAGGTCGGTGAGTTGCTCGAACAGCGCGAGGGCGCAAGCGCGCGTCATCATCTCGGCGTTCAGGAAACGCAGGATCAGCACGTCGCAACTGCTCGCTGGCATGACCGGCGCATGGGCGTCGGCGATCTCGAAACTCAGGTTCGGCAACCGATGGTTGGCTGTCGCATGGTCGATCATCGCCGCTGAACGGTCCGCTCCCACGCAATGACTGTTTGGCAGTGCGCGCGCCAGCGCGGCGATGAAGGTACCGGTGGAACACGCAGGATCATGAATGATTGCGCCGGGGCGCAAGCCGTGCGTGAGCAGGGCGATGCTGGTGTCGCGAAAGTGCTGTTCCTGGCGGTCCAGACGATTGGCCAGGCTTTGCGGGGCATCCCAGAAGCTGGGGGGCGCGACCTGCTCCCGGCATTGTGTGTCCAGTTCCGGAAACGGGAAATGGACCCTATGGCCCGAAGACGTCAGTGCTCGCCGGAACAGCGCCTTGCATTGGCTGTCGGTCAGCGGCTGGTAGCGGCAGTGCCAGCCCTGCTCGTCCCAGCGTGCCTGCAGTAGTGTGCCCAGCAGCATGTCGGGTGTCAGGCGGCTATCCAACTCGCCGTTGGCGCCCGGTACCCGGCGCCCCAGATACTCGATACCGTCGACCCGCAGCAGAAACAGGTTGTTGAGCCCGGGGCCAACTGGCTCGCTTATCCAGGCGCTCGATGTGATGCCGACTTGCTCCGTGACGGGCAAGGCAAGTACACAGGCCAGGTATCTGGCCTGTGCCTCGAACAATTCGCGGTTGATGGGCCTTTCGGTGGCTGATGGCATGGGGGCTCCCAGGCGCAAGGTGGCCTGTTGGCCCACCTTGCGCAAACACGTTACTCGTCGTTCAGTTGCTGCTTCTCGTGCTCAGCCAGGTGCTGCGCATCGATCTGCTGAGGCTGCACTTGGGTGGGTGCCTGGGTGATGGCCTCGGACGGCTCTTCGTGCTGGGAGTTGAAGCTGTAACCCATGTAGATGCCCATCTTTGATTCTCCGTACAAGTAGTGGTGCAACGACCATTTCGTTGCCGTTGGAATTCTTGCGAATCACCACTGCCTGTTTAAATGGGAGTTGTTTCCCTCTGCCTTGGTGCCAGTAAGGAATACGGATGGGGTAGGGGAACGCATGAGGGCGTAAAACCGGCAGCGCGCGATGGGAAAAGGCCTTGGCCTGCGTGGCGTTTGTATCTGCCGAGGCTGCAATTGCAGATGAAATAATTGTGGGTAACAGGGCGTGATGGCGCAGGCTTGTAGGTTCTGTTCAGTGCCGAAGCGGGAATAGCCTCAAGCGTGCCGGCGTTGTTTACCCAGGCCTGTAAGTCAAACCTTGCTCGATGGGCGTTGCGCCGCGCCTTGGTGAAGTAACTCCATCAAGACGCGTATTCAGTGCCGGCCGTTGGCCTAACGGAAACTGTAAGAAACGCCCAGATAAGCGGCGAAGCCTTCCCCCGGCGTCGAACGGGCGACATCCTTGCCGCCATCGTCATACCCCGGCGTCACCGTCGCCGCATAGCGCTTGTCGGTCAGGTTGCGCAGGTCCAGCCAGGTCTGCCAGTCACGTTTCGGCGAATCCCAGCCCAGCCGCGCGCCGAGCAGGGCGTAGGCGTCGGCGGGGTAGCTGTTGGCGTAGTCCACCTGCACCTTGGAGGCCATCTGCGTATTCACGCCGACGTAAAAACCCGCCGGCCAGTCGTAGCGCAGTTCGGCCTGGTAGTAATGCATGGGGATGCCGGGCAGGCGGTTGTCGCCGAACTTGTCGTCGTCGCGGTAGTGAAAGTCGCTGAAGGTGTAGGCCTGGCGCAGGCTCAGTCTGCCAGTGCCGGGCTGCTCCCATAGCGTGCTGTCCAGGCCGGCTTCGACGCCCTGGTGCACCGTGGGGCTGGCGTTGAATTCCTTGGGCAGCGCCCCTTGCACGATCTCCACGGCCAGCAGTTCATGGCGAACCTGCGAGTAGTACCAGGCCAGGTCCCAACGGCCCAATGCCGAATCGCCGCGTGCGCCCAGTTCCAGGGTGGTGGCGGTCTGGTTCTGCATTTCGATCGGCTGGGTCGCCGATGTCGAGCTCCAGACCAGCGACCACGGGTGCGGCGGCTCCACCGAACGGCTGAGGTTGCCGTATACCTGCAGGTCCGGGCGGATGTCGTAGCGCAGGCCCACACGCGGCGCGTAGTCCCAGTCGTGCTGGCTGACCTTGCCGCCCGTGGCGGGGTAGCTCACGTCGCTCTCGCGACGGGTGTAGATCGCGGCCAGCCCGGTGGTCAGCCACAAGTCGGGGATCAGCTCGAGGTCGTTGCCCACATGCAGCACGGTGTCCGAACCCTGGTAGCTGAAGTCGCGGCTGCGGGCGCCGAAGTTGTCGCCGCCGCTGCGGGCGAACTGCGAGGCACCGCTGTTGGGCAGGTGCTTGGTGGTGCGCCAGCCGACCGTTGTCTTGCTCTCGTGGCCGAACAAGGTGTCGCGACGCAAGTAGTTCAGGGTGCCGCTGACATCGGTGTAGGCAACCTTCAGGCGCATCGGGCCTTCGCGCAGGTCCATGGGGAAGTCGTGATAGACCAGCCCGGCCTCCAGGCGCGAATCGTCGTCGAGGAAGAAGGTGGTCTTATTGCCCACCCAGGTGCTGCCCGGCTGCGGGCGGCTGTCGTCGCGGGCCAGGTAGGCGGCGTTGGCAGCGCGCGGGTCGTGCTTGATCTGGTCCTTGGTCAGGCGCCCGGCAAGCTCGTTCTCGGTTTCGCGGTAGCGCAGGTAGAAGCGTGTTTCCAGGTTCGGGTTGAAGCGGTAGCCGAGGTTGGCGGCGATGCCCTTGGCGCTGCCACTGCTGTGCGCCTGGTAACCGTCGTATTCCGAATCGGTCAGGGCCACGTAATAGTCGAGGTTGCCCAACACCTGGCCGCTGCTGACATGCCGGTGCTGGTAGCCACGGCTGCCGACCTCGTAGCGCACCTGCAAAGGCGCGGCATCGTAGCCGGTATGGGTGACGTAGTTGATCGCCCCGCCCAGCGCGAGGGCGCCTTGGTCGAAGCCGTTGGCGCCGCGCAGCACTTCGGCGCGGCTCAGCCACAGCGGCTCGAACAGTTCGTAGGGCGTACCGCCGGGGCCGGTGAGCGGCAGGCCGTCGAGCATCGTGTACACGCCCGAGCCGTGGGCACCCGGCGCACGGTTGATGCCCGAGCCACGGATCGACAGCTTGATGCCATCGTTGCCCGCCGACTGGGCGAACACCCCGGGCTGGTAGGCGAGCACGTCCTGATTGGTGGCCACCCGGCCCTGACCCACCTTGTCCATGTCCACCAGGTTGCTGGCGCCGGGGATCTCGCGCAGGCGTTGGGCGGCGGCTTGCTGTTCGGTCTGCCCCTCGTCGTTGATCAACACCTCGCCGAGCTCGACCGCAGGTGCAGCCAGCGCAGGCTGGGTGGCACTGAAAGCAACCAGCAGGCTGATGCATGACGAGAAAGGCAAAACGCAACGCATTGTACGACTCCGGGCGAAAGGCGAATGGATAGCGGCGGTGAGACGAGCGAAATGCCTCTCGGAGCACGAAGAAATTTGCTAATCGCTCTGCGGCTTTCGTCAGACGGATTTGTAAGAAGCTTCTTTACAACCGGTGCGGGTAGCGATTCGCGGCTGTGCCTTCGTAAGTTGATTGCAATGGCTTCGACGCCTCCCTCAATCACCCGTGGAGTTCAAAGATGAACGCAGAAACCCAACAGGGCGTAAAAACGCCGGCGACAGACCCCGTGTACCTCACGCCCCGCGAGCGGCAAGTGCTGCTCTGGTGCGCCTATGGCAAGAGTTCCTGGGAAATCGGGCAGATCCTGGCGTGCAAGGAGTCGACGGTGAATTTCCACATTTCCAACATCCTGCGCAAGTTCGATGTTTCCACCCGTGTGGCGGCCGTGATCAAGGCGATCCGCTACGGCATGCTGGCCCACTAGCGAGGGTCCCGATCATGGATGAGCGTTCGTACATGGAGGAGCTGGGCGGTGCGTTGCTGGAGTGGATGGTACACGATGGCCACGTGCTGTTCTCGGCACTGTTGGCGGCGTTGCTGGTCAGTGTGACGGGCAATCGGTCGATCCCCCGTTCATCTTCGCGGCTGGCTCGGCGTAAGAAGCTCCTGCTGGTGTTCGTGACTGTCGGCGTAGGGCAGGTGTTCGAACCGTTGGTGCTGTCGCTGGCACCCATGCTGTCGCGAGGTATGGCGGCGTTCGTGGCGGCTGTGGTGGTGATCCCCATCAGCCTGAAGGTCATGGATTGGCTCGATACCCTGGACTTGCGCGAGCTTGTCGAGCGCTGGCGGAGCAGGCGTTAGCCCGAAGAGGGCTCGAGCAGGCGGGCGGTCAGGTCACTGACTTGCTGCTCCAGTTGCTGGATCCGCTGTTTTTCCTGGATGAACAGCAGGACCGCCTGGCGGTCGTCGAGTGGGAGCATGCGCAGTCGATGGAGTGCATCGCGCTCCCAGTCGTGTGCCTGTTCGTCGTTCGCTTGCCCAAGAAGGAGCCAGTCCAGCGAACAGGCATGCTGCTGTGCCATTTCTACGCATAATGAATACGGAATGCTGTCGCGTACCTTCCAGCTGCTGAGCGTCTGCGGGCTCACCGACAGAGACCTTGAAAGCTCAGCGTCAGTCTCTGCACCGGTCAGATGCTTCAAGCGAGCCAGGACCGCAGCAAGGGCTTTAGTACTCATAACAAATATCCATGACTGGTTTGGTCATATTCCATGGGCTTAAACTACTCGCTACAAATACAACCCCGAGTGACAAGGAGCATTTCTACAATGAGCAATACCTGGCTGAAGAATACACCGCTTGATGCAGACAATACTGATAGCGCAGAACGATTATTCCCGCTTCCTGCCTGCCTGAGCCGTGCTCGCAGGTACTTGCCGTGAGTACCTACAAGCTGGTTTGTCCCCATTGCCAGGGGCGGATGCGTGTACGTACCAGCGTAGGGCGGCATATCTTTCTGCGTGTTGCCTACCTGCAGTGCATCACCGAGGCGTGCAGCTGGGCGGTACGCGCCGAGTTCGAGATGACCCACGAACTGTCTCCCAGCGGCATGCCCAACCCGGAAGTCAATCTGCCATCGGCCAATGGCGAGCTGCGTAGTGCGGCGCTGCCCGAGGAAAATCGGTACGACAACGATGTCAGGGATTAGATAAAAAAACACCCCGCATGAGCGGGGTGTGTTTTGACGCTTGAAGCTGATCAGCCGATCAGCTGCAGGCCAGCCTGTTGCACCATTTCCAGCAGTGGCTGTGGGTACACACCCAGCACGAAGGCGAGGATGGCGATGGCCAGCAGCATCACGCCGCCGGTGCGCTGTTCCCACTTCAGCGGGGCGTCGTGGCGACGCAGGTTCGGCTCGACCAGGTACAGGGTGACCATGACGCGCAGGTAGTAGTAGACGCCGATGGCACTGCCCAGCACCAGGGCGCCGACCAGCCACCAGAGCTGCGACTCGACACCGGTGGCGATGATGTAGAACTTGCCGATGAAGCCAGCAGTCAGCGGGATACCGGCCAGCGACAGCATCATCACGGTCAGCACCGCGGTCAGGTACGGACGGCGCCAGAACAGGCCGCGGTACTCGTACAGGGCGTCGGCGTCACGGCCGGCGTAAGGCGAGGACATCAGGGTGATCACGCCGAAGGCGCCGAGGCTGGTGATCACGTAGGTGACCAGGTACACACCCATGGCTTCCATGGCCAGGCCCTTGCTGGCGACCAGGGCGATGACCAGGTAGCCGAAGTGGGCGATGGACGAGTAACCGAGCAGGCGCTTGAGGTTGCTCTGGGTCAGCGCCAGCAGGTTGCCGATCAGGATCGAGGCCACGGCGATGACCGCCAGTACGGTGCTCAGCACGCCGCTGCTGGCGGCAGGGGAGAGCATGAACAGGCGCACGACCACGGCGAACACCGCGACCTTGCTGGCAGTGGCCAGGAACGCGGCCACCGGCGCCGGGGCGCCCTCGTACACATCCGGGGTCCACAGATGGAACGGCACCAGCGACAGCTTGAATGCCAGGCCGACCAGCATCATGCCCAGGCCCAGCTGCGCCAGCAGGCTTGGCATGCTGGTGGCGGCCAGGGCCTTGCCCAGCTGGTCGAAGGTCAGGCTGCCGGCGTCGGCATACAGCAGGGCCATGCCGAACAGCAGGAAGGCGGAACCGGCGGCCGACAGCACCATGTACTTGATGCCGGCTTCCAGCGAGCGCTTGTTGAAGAACGCATACGCCACCAGGCCGTAGACCGGCACCGACAGCAGCTCCAGGCCGATGAACAGGCCGGCCAGGTGGTTGGCGCTGACCAGCACCAGGCCGCCCAGTGCCGACATCAGCAGCAGCAGGTAGAGCTCTTCACGGTTGCCCGGGAAGCCCTTGGAACCTTCGCCCAGATAAGCGTGGGCGAGGGTCACGCAGGCCAGCGTCGCCACCAGCACGATGGCCATGTACAGGCAGGCGAACTTGTCGATGGTGACCAGCGAGGTGACCGCCAGCGGTGCAACCTTGAGTGCCGGCAGGATCGACAGCAGGGCCAGGTTCAGGCCCACGGTGGACAGCAGGAAGGTCTGCGAGTGGTTGCGCTTCCAGGCGATCGCCAGCATCACCACCACCGTGGTGATGGTGGTGATCAGCATCGGCGCCAATGCGATGAAGTGTTGAGTGGTGAATTCCATAGCGCTCTTACCGGGCCGAAGCGAGTTGAGTGAAAGCGGAACCGAGCCACTGCTGCACACCGCTCATGGTGGCGGCAGAGGTGTCGAGGAACGGCTGCGGATACACGCCCAGCAGGATCAGCAGGCCAGCCAGGCCCAGCACCATGACCATCTCGCGGGTGTCCATGCCGGCCAGCACGGTGTCGGCCTTGGCCGGGCCGAAGTAGGCGCGGTGGATCATGATCAACGAGTAGACCGAACCGAACACAAGGCCGGTGGTGGCAATCACGGTGATCCACGGTACGTGGGCGAAGCTGCCGATCAGGATCAGGAACTCACCGACGAAGTTGCCGGTGCCTGGCAGGCCCAGCGACGCTGCGGCGAAGAACAGGCTGATGGCCGGCAGGTAGGCGATGCGGTGCCACAGGCCACCCATCTGGCGCATGTCACGGGTATGCAGGCGCTCGTACAGCTGGCCGGACAGGATGAACAGCGCGGCGGCCGACAGGCCGTGGGCCAGCATCTGGATCACCGCGCCTTGCAGGGCCTGCTGGCTGCCGGAGTAGATGCCGATCAGCACGAAGCCCATGTGCGAGACGCTGGAGAAGGCGATCAGGCGCTTGATGTCGGTTTGCGCGAAGGCCAGGAAGGCACCGTAGAAGATACCGATCAGGCCCAGGGTCATGGCGATCGGCGCAAACTCGGCCGAGGCGTTCGGGAACAGCGGCAGGGCGAAGCGCAGCAGGCCGTAGGCCGCGGTCTTCAGCAGGATGCCCGCCAGGTCCACGGAACCTGCGGTCGGTGCCTGGGCGTGAGCGTCAGGCAGCCAGGAGTGGAACGGCACCACCGGCAGTTTCACCGCGAAGGCGATGAAGAAGCCCAGCATCAGTACGTATTCCACGCCAGCCGGCAGTTCGGCCTTGAGCAGGTCGCTGTAGTTGAAGGTCAGCACACCGGTGGTGTTGTAGTTGACCAGCACCAGGCCAAGGATCGCCACCAGCATGATCAGGCCGCTGGCCTGGGTGAAGATGAAGAACTTGGTCGCCGCGTAGATCCGGGTCTTCTTGCCGTCCGACGAACTGTGACCCCAGAGCGCGATGAGGAAGTACATCGGCACCAGCATCATTTCCCAGAAGAAGAAGAACAGGAACAGGTCCAGGGCCAGGAACACACCGACCACGCCGCCGAGGATCCACATCAGGTTGAGGTGGAAGAAGCCGACGTGGCGCTGGATCTCTTTCCACGAGCACAGTACCGACAGCACGCCGAGCAGGCCGGTCAGCAGGATCATCAGCAGCGACAGGCCGTCCAGGGCCAGGTGCACGCTGATGCCGAAGCGCTTGATCCACTCGAACTTGTATTCGAGGGCCCAATGCGGTTCGGCGCCCGGCGCCGGGGCCAGGGTGTAGTCGCCGTTAGCCCACAGCCACAGGCCGATGCCGAGCAGCAGGGACATGGTCAGCAGCGCGATCCAGCGGGGCAGGGTGGCGCCGAAGCGCTCACCCAGCCAGCACAGGAGGCCGCCGATGAAGGGGATCAGGATCAGCCAAGGCAAAATCATGACGGGTTGGTTTCCTTTGGCAAAGTCGCAAGGTTCTTCATAGTCATACCGCAGCCACTACCACGGCGCCCAGCACCAGCACGGCGCCGACGGCGATCGAGGCGGTGTACCAACGCAGCTGGCCGGTCTCGGTCTTGCTCATGGCGACGTTGCCGCCGCGAGCCATCCGTGGGATCAGGCCGATGCTGCGGTCCACCGGGTCCTTGCGCAGGATGTGGCAGATCAGCAGGTAAGGTTTGACGAACAGCTTGTCGTAGATCCAGTCGAAGCCCCAGGCGGCGAACCACCAGGCCGACAGGACGCGACCGATACCACTGTTGGCGATGCTGCTGACGAAGCGGCGCTTGCCCAGGAACAGCAGGGCCGACAGCAGGATACCGGCGATGGCGATGGCGCCCGAGGCGATCTCCAGCGAGTGCTTGGCTTCGCCACCGGCGTGGCCGGCGCTCTCAGGCAGCACGCCTGCCAGTGGCGGGTGGATCCAGGCGCCGATGAAGGTCGACAGCACGATCAGCACACCCAGCGGCAGCCAGTGGCTGATGCCGTGGCCGGCGTGGGCTTCGGTCTTGGCTTCGCCGTGGAAGGCGATGAAGATCAGGCGGAAGGTGTACAGCGAGGTCATGAACGCGCCGACCAGGCCGGCGTACAGCAGGCCGGTGTTGCCGCTGGCGAAGGCTTCCCAGAGGATCTCGTCCTTGGAGTAGAAGCCCACGGTCAGGATCGGCAGGGCGGCCAGTGCAGCGCCACCGACCACGAAGCTGGCATAGGCCAGCGGCAGTTTCTTCCACAGACCGCCCATCTTGAAGATGTCCTGCTCGTGGTGGCAGGCAACGATCACCGCACCGGAGGCAAGGAACAGCAGGGCCTTGAAGAAGGCGTGGGTCATCAGGTGGAAGATCGCCGCATCCCACGCGCCAACGCCCAGGGCCAGGAACATGTAGCCGATCTGGCTCATGGTCGAGTAGGCGAGGATACGCTTGATGTCGGTCTGCACCAGCGCGGCGAAGCCGGCCAGTACCAGGGTCACGCCACCGACAACACCTACCAGGTGCAGCACGTCCGGCGCCAGCAGGAACAGGCCGTTGGTACGGGCGATCAGGTACACGCCCGCGGTCACCATGGTTGCGGCGTGGATCAGTGCCGAAACCGGGGTCGGGCCCGCCATCGCGTCGGCCAGCCAGGTCTGCAGCGGCAGCTGGGCCGATTTACCGACCGCGCCGCCCAGCAGCATCAGGGTGGCCAGGACCATCCAGGTGTCACCGGCCTGGAACTTCTGCGGTGCCAGCACCAGCAGTTCCTGCACGTTCAGCGTGCCCAGCTGGGCGAACAGGATGAACAGGCCGATGGCCATGAACACGTCGCCGATGCGGGTGACGATGAATGCCTTGAGCGCCGCGTTACCGTTGTTGCGGTTGCTGTAGTAGAAACCGATCAACAGGTACGAGCACAGGCCCACGCCTTCCCAGCCGAAGTAGATGAACAGCAGGTTATCGCCCAGCACCAGGAACAGCATGCTGGCGATGAACAGGTTGGTGTACGAGAAGAAGCGCGAGTAACCGGCTTCGCCACGCATGTACCAGGAGGCGAACAGGTGGATCAGGAAGCCGACGCCGGTGACCACGCCCAGCATGGTGACCGACAGGCCATCCACGTACAGGGTGAAGTTCGGCGCGAAGCCGTCCACCGACATCCACTGCCACAGCAGCTGGCTGTACGCACCGCCCTCAGGCGGGGCGACGTTGAACTGCCAGATCACGTAGGCAGCGGTGGCCGCCGACAGACCGACCGAGCCGACGCCGATCAGCGCGGACAGGTTCTCCGAGAACCGTCCACGGGAGAACGACAGCAGCAAGAAGCCGATCAGGGGGAATACGAACGTCAGGAAGATAAGGTTCATCCGCGCATCTCACTGGCAGCATCGATGTCGAGAGTGTGGAAGCGGCGATACAGCTGCAGCAGGATCGCCAGGCCAATGCTGGCCTCGGCGGCTGCCAGGCTGATCACCAGAATGAACATCACCTGGCCGTCGGGCTGGACCCAACGGGCACCGGCGACGATGAACGCCAGGGCAGAGGCGTTCATCATGACTTCCAGGCTCATGAGCACGAAGAGGATGTTGCGGCGGACCATCAGGCCAACCAGACCTAAGCAGAACAGGATGCCGGCGACCGCCAGACCATGCTCGAGAGGGATAGCACCCATGATTTACTCCTTCGCCTCGTTGCGGCCCAGGTGGAAGGCGGTGACGGCTGCCGCGAGCAGCAGCATCGAGGCCAGTTCGACCACCAGCAGGTACGGCCCGAACAGGCTGATGCCGACTTCTTTGGCGCTGACGGTGGTACCGCTGATGGCGGCGCCCGACGGGCTGACGAACAGCACGTACAGCAGCTCCAGCAGCAGCAGGGCGGCGAGGATCACCGGCCCCGCCCAGATGCCGGGCTTGAGCCAGCCGCGTTCCTGGGCGACCGAGGCCGGCCCGAGGTTGAGCATCATCACCACGAACACGAACAGCACCATGATGGCACCGGCGTAGGCGATCACTTCCAGGGCGCCGGCAAACGGCGCACCGAGGGAGAAGAAGATCATCGCCACGGAAATCAGCGAGATGATCAGGTAGAGCAGGGCGTGCACCGGGTTGGTGCCGGTCACCACGCGAAGCGTGGAGACAACGGCGACACCGGATGCGAAGTAGAAAGCGAATTCCATCTTTCTGTCCTTATGGGAGCAAGCTCTTCACGTTGATCGGCTCGGCTTCGTTCTGCGCAGAGCCTTTCGGCTTGCCAGCGATGGCCATACCGGCAACACGGTAGAAGTTGTAGTCAGGGTTCTTGCCGGGGCCGGAGATCAGCAGATCTTCTTTCTCGTACACCAGGTCCTGACGCTTGAACTCGGCCATTTCGAAATCCGGGGTGAGCTGGATCGCGGTGGTCGGGCACGCTTCTTCACACAGGCCGCAGAAGATGCAACGCGAGAAGTTGATGCGGAAGAACTCGGGGTACCAACGACCGTCCTCGGTCTCGGCCTTCTGCAGCGAGATGCAGCCGACCGGGCAGGCCACCGCGCAGAGGTTGCACGCCACGCAGCGCTCCTCGCCGTCGGGGTCGCGGGTGAGGACGATGCGGCCGCGGTAGCGCGGCGGCAGGTACACGGGTTCTTCGGGGTACTGCAGGGTGTCGCGCTTGCGGAACCCGTGGGAGAACACCATCACCAGGCTGCGCAGCTGAGTGCCGGTGCCCTTAACGATGTCGCCGATATACTTGAACATGGGTCAAATCCTCACTGGGCCGCGACGGCTGGCGTGTTGTAGAGCACGATCGCAGCGGTCACCAGCAAATTGATCAGGGTCAGCGGCAGGCAGAACTTCCAGCTGAAGTCCATCACCTGGTCATAGCGTGGGCGCGGGATAGAGGCGCGCAGCAGGATGAACAGCATGATGAAGAACGCGGTCTTCAGGGCGAACCAGAAGAACGGCAGCTGCGGCAGCAGGTCGAACGGACCGTGCCAGCCACCGAAGAACAGGGTGACCAGCAGCGCCGAGATCAGGATGATGCCGATGTATTCACCAACGAAGAACATGCCCCATTTCATGCCGGCGTATTCGATGTGGTAGCCGTCGGCCAGTTCCTGTTCCGCTTCCGGCTGGTCGAACGGGTGACGGTGAGTCACGGCGACGCCAGCGATGAAGAAGGTGCAGAAGCCGAAGAACTGCGGAATGATGAACCACAGGTTCTGGGCCTGGTATTCAACGATGTCGCGCATGTTGAACGAGCCCACCTGCACCACCACGCCCATCAGCGCCAGGCCCAGGAACACCTCGTACGACACGGTCTGCGCCGAAGCACGCAAGCTGCCCAGCAGGGCGTACTTGTTGTTCGACGACCAGCCGGCGAACAGCACCGCGTAGACCGAAAGGCCAGCCATGGCGAAGAAGAACAGCAGGCCGATGTTCAGGTCGGCCACGCCCCAGCCCGGGGTGATCGGGATGATCGAGAAGCCGATCAGCAGGGCGCTCATGGCCACGACCGGCGCCAGGGTGAAGATCATCTTGTCGACGAAGGGCGGGTTCCAGTCTTCCTTGAAGAACATCTTCAGCATGTCGGCAGCGATCTGGAACATGCCGAACGGGCCGACGCGGTTCGGACCGTAACGGTCCTGCCACCAGCCCAGCAGGCGACGCTCGACGAAGCTGAGCAGGGCGCCGCAGACCACCACGGCCAGCAGCACCACGATGGCCTTGACGACCTGAATGATCACGTCGATCACTTCGGGGGTGAACCAGCTCATTGTGCTGCCTCCTGCAGGCCTTCGACGGATGCACCGAAGATGGCGGGCGGAATGCCGGCCAGGCCTTTGGGCAACGCAACCAGGCCAGCGCCCAGCTCTTCATTGATACGCAGCGGCAGGCGCAGCGACACACCGGCCACGTTCAGGCTCAGCATCGCGCCGTCGTTGACGCCCAGGCGGTCGGCTTCGGACTTGGCCAGGCCGACGTAGGCGGCCGGGATGCGCTCCTGCACCGGGGCGGCGCGCGAGGAGCTCTCTTCGCTGCCGAACAGGTGGAAGAACGGCACGGCGGTCCAGGTGCCACGGGCCGGGTTGAACGCGCCAGGGATGGCGGTGAACCAGCTCAGGCGGTCGCCTTGGGATTCGATCAGGCGCACGCCCGGGTCACCGGCACGCAGGTGGCCGCCGACTTCGTCCTGGAACTTGTTCCAGGCTTGCGGCGAGTTCCAGCCCGGCGACCAGGCGAACGGCACCTGCTGACGCGGTTCGGCCGAACCCGAGTAGCCTTCCATGGAGAAGGCGAACGCGGTGTCCTTGTCCTGCGGGGTACGCGGCTCGTGCACGCTGATGTTGGCGCGCATGGCGGTACGGCCCGAGTAGCGCAGCGGCTCACGGGCCAGCTTCATGCCCTTGATGCGGAACGCGGCGCTTGGCGCTGCGTTGACGATGCCGGCCAGTTGCGGGGCGGCTTCGGCGCAGGCGCTGGTGACGTGGTCCAGCTGGGTCCAGTCCACCGGCTTGTTGAGCAGGGTGGCACGCAGGGCGTGCATCCAGCGCCAGCCTTCGTGGATCTGGATGCTGCTGTCCAGGTACTGCGGGTCGAACACCTGGAAGAAGCGCTGGGCACGGCCTTCCTGGCTGACCAGGGTGCCGTCGCCTTCGGCGAACGAGGCAGCTGGCAGCACCAGGTGGGCGCGGTCCAGGGTCGGGGTCTTGGAGTGGTCGGCGACGATCACCACCTTGGCTGCGGCCAGGGCGGCGTCGACCTTGGCGGCCGGTACGCGGGCGTACAGGTCGTTTTCCAGCACCACGATGGCGTCGGCCTTGCCGCTGATCACGGCGTCCAGTGCAGCGTCGATGGACTCACCGCCCATCATCGCCATGCCGAGGCTGTTGGCCTCAGGAACGACCAGGCTCAGCGAGCCGTTCTTCTCGCGCAGCTTGAGGGCCTTGGCGATGTTGGCGGCGGCTTCGATCAGCGCAGGGTCGGCCAGCGAGGTACCGGCAACCACCAGTGGGCGCTGGGCAGCGACCAGGGCGTCGGCGATGCGCTGGGCCAGGGCCTTGGCTTCGCTGTCCAGGCCTTCGACGGCAGGGGCGCTCGGGTCGATGGCGTGGGCCACGGCGAAACCGATGCGGGCGAGGTCGGCGGGAGCGGCGTGTACACACTCTTCGGCCACGTCGTCCAGCTTGGTTTCAGCCAGCGAGGCGATGAACAGCGGGTACAGCGCGTGCTGGCCGATGTTCTTCACCGCAGCGTCCAGCCAAGGCTGTACGCGCATGGCGTCGGCCATGGCTTCGGCCTTGCCCTTGGTGGCCTGGCGTACGGCCAGGGCGACACGGGCGGCGGTCTGGGTGAGGTCTTCGCCGAGCACGAACACGGCGTCGTGGTCTTCGATGTCGCGCAGGGTCGGCACCGGCAGCGGGCTGTTGTTCAGCACGTTCAGCGCCAGGCGCACACGGGCCAGTTCACCGGCTTCCATACCCGAGTAGAAGTACTCGGCGCCGACCAGCTCGCGCAGGCCGTAGTTGCTTTCGAGGCTGGCGCGTGGCGAGCCGATACCGACGATGGTGCGGCCGCGCAGCAGGTCGGCGGCCTTGTCCAGGGCGGCGTCCAGGCTCAGCTTGCTGCCATCGGCGAGGAACGGCTGGCGTGGACGGTCCTTGCGGTTGACATAGCCATAGCCGAAGCGGCCACGGTCGCACAGGAAGTACTGGTTCACCGAGCCGTTGAAGCGGTTCTCGATGCGGCGCAGTTCGCCGTAGCGCTCACCCGGGCTGATGTTGCAACCGCTGGAGCAGCCATGGCAGATGCTCGGGGCGAACTGCATGTCCCACTTGCGGTTGTAGCGCTCGGAGTGGGTCTTGTCGGTGAACACACCGGTCGGGCAGACCTCGGTGAGGTTGCCGGAGAACTCGCTTTCCAGCACGCCGTCTTCAACGCGACCGAAGTACACGTTGTCGTGGGCGCCGTATACGCCCAGGTCGGTGCCGCCGGCGTAGTCCTTGTAGTAGCGCACGCAGCGGTAGCAGGCGATGCAGCGGTTCATCTCGTGGGCGATGAACGGGCCGAGGTCCTGGTTCTGGTGGGTACGCTTGGTGAAACGGTAGCGGCGCTCGTTGTGGCCGGTCATTACCGTCATGTCCTGCAGGTGGCAGTGACCGCCTTCCTCGCACACCGGGCAGTCGTGCGGGTGGTTGGTCATCAGCCATTCGACGACGCTGGCGCGGAACGCCTTGGACTCTTCGTCTTCGATGGAGATCCAGGTGCCGTCGGAGGCCGGGGTCATGCAGGACATGACGATACGACCACGGGTGTCGTTCTCGTCGGTGTACTGCTTGACCGCGCACTGCCGGCAGGCGCCGACGCTACCGAGCGCCGGGTGCCAGCAGAAATAGGGGATGTCGAGGCCGAGTGACAGACACGCCTGTAACAGGTTGTCCGCACCGTTGACTTCGAGCGCTTTGCCGTCTACGTGGATAGTGGCCATTGTTCAAAGTTCTTCGTTGGCCCGCGTGAGCGGGCGTGGCTAATGGAAATCGGTGAGCCTGCGGCCAGCCACGAGTCGTTCGGGCCGGCCAGCGGGCTGGCGGATGGCACGGACCATCCGCTGTTTCATCTTGTTATGCGCCGACCACGATCGGCTTCGCCAGGTTCGGGCGCAGGGTGCCAGCGCTTTCTGGCGCCACACCGGCCTCGAACTCCGAGCGGAAGTATTTGATGGCACTGCCCAATGGCTCGACGGCACCCGGTGCGTGAGCACAGAAGGTACGGCCTGGGCCGAGGAAGTTGACCAGACCCAGCAGGGTCTCGATGTCTTCGGCGCGGCCCTGGCCTTTCTCCAGGGCGCGCAGCATCTTCACGCTCCACGGCAGGCCGTCACGGCACGGGGTGCACCAGCCGCACGATTCGCGGGCGAAGAACTCTTCCATGTTGCGCAGCAGCGACACCATGTTGACGCTGTCGTCCACCGCCATGGCAAGGCCCGTACCCATGCGGGTGCCGACCTTGGCGATGCCACCGGCGTACATCTGCGCATCGAGGTGCTCGGGCAGCAGGAAGCCGGTACCGGCGCCGCCTGGCTGCCAGCACTTGAGTTTGAAGCCGTCGCGCATGCCACCGGCGTAGTCTTCGAACAGCTCGCGGGCGGTCACGCCGAACGGCAGCTCCCACAGGCCAGGGTTCTTCACCTTGCCGGAGAAGCCCATCAGCTTGGTGCCGTGGTCTTCGCTGCCTTCGCGGGCCAGCGACTTGTACCAGTCGTTGCCGTTGGCGACGATGGCCGGCACGTTGCACAGGGTCTCGACGTTGTTCACGCAGGTAGGCTTGCCCCACACGCCAACGGCGGCAGGGAAGGGCGGCTTGGAGCGCGGGTTGGCGCGGCGGCCTTCGAGCGAGTTGATCAGTGCGGTTTCTTCACCGCAGATGTAGCGCCCGGCACCGGTGTGCACGAACAGCTCGAAGTCGAAGCCCGAACCGAGGATGTTCTTGCCCAAAAGGCCTGCGGCCTTGGCTTCGTCGATGGCGCGGTTGAGGTTCTTCGCCGCGGTGGTGTATTCGCCACGCAGGAAGATGTAGCCGCGGTAGGCCTTCAGCGCGCGGGCGCTGATCAGCATGCCTTCGACCAGCAGATGGGGCTGTTGCTCCATCAGCATGCGGTCCTTCCAGGTGTTGGGCTCCATTTCATCCGCGTTGCACAGCAGGTAGCGGATGTTCATGGATTCGTCTTTGGGCATCAGGCCCCACTTCACGCCAGTGGGGAAGCCAGCGCCGCCACGGCCCTTGAGGCCGGAGTCCTTGACGCTCTGCACGATATCGTCGGCGGACATGTCGGCCAGCGCCTTGCGCGCGGCGGCATAGCCGTTCTTGGACTCGTACTCGGCAAGCCACACCGGCTCGCCGTCGTCACGCAGGCGCCAGGTCAGCGGGTGGGTTTCGGCGCTGCGCGCAATGCGGTTGGCCGGGCCGAAGGAAGTGATGGTCATACGTAACGCTCCAGCAGCTTGGAGACGCCGGCAGGTTGCACGTCGCCAAAGGTGTCGTCGTCGATCATCAGCGCCGGGGCCTTGTCGCAGTTGCCCAGGCAGCACACCGGCAGCAGGGTGAAGCGGCCGTCGGCGGTGGTCTGGCCGAGGCCGATGCCCAGCTCGCTCTGGATCTGGCTGACCACCGACTCGTGGCCGCCGATGTAGCAGACCATGCTGTCGCACACACGGATGATGTGGCGGCCTACCGGCTGGCGGAAGATCTGGCTGTAGAAGGTGGCCACACCCTCGACGTCGCTGGCGGGGATGCCCAGCACTTCGCCGATGGCGTAGATGGCGCCGTCCGGCACCCAGCCGCGCTCTTTCTGCACGATCTTGAGGGCTTCGATGGACGCCGCGCGCGGGTCCTCGTAGTGGTGCATCTCGTGCTCGATGGCCGAGCGCTCGGTTTCGCTCAGGGCGAAACGGTCGGTTTGGATAAGCGTGCTGTTCATGCTTAGCGGTCCACGTCAGCCATAACGAAGTCGATACTGCCCAGGTACGCGATCAGGTCCGCGACCATGCTGCCTTTGATCACCGAAGGGATCTGCTGCAGGTGCGGGTAGCTCGGGGTACGGATCCGGGTGCGGTAGCTCATGGTGCCGCCATCGCTCGTCAGGTAGTAACTGTTGATGCCCTTGGTCGCCTCGATCATCTGGAACGACTCGTTGGCCGGCATGACCGGGCCCCACGAGACTTGCAGGAAGTGGGTGATCAGGGTCTCGATGTGCTGCAGGGTGCGCTCTTTCGGCGGCGGCGTGGTCAGCGGGTGATCCGCCTTGTACGGGCCTTCCGGCATGTTGCGCATGCACTGGTCGATGATGCGGATACTCTGGCGCATCTCCTCGACGCGGACCATGCAGCGATCGTAGGCATCGCCGTTGTGGGCCAGCGGTACTTCGAACTCGAAGTTCTCGTAGCCGGAGTAGGGGCGGGCTTTACGCAGGTCGAAGTCGCAACCGGTGGCACGCAGGCCGGCACCGGTGGTGCCCCATTCCAGGGCCTCTTTGGTGTTGTAGGCGGCGACGCCGATGGTACGGCCTTTGAGGATGCTGTTCTGCAGGGCAGCCTTGGTGTATTCGTCCAGGCGCTTGGGCAGCCATTCGACGAAGTCCTTGACCAGCTTGTCCCAGCCGCGCGGCAGGTCGTGGGCGACGCCACCGATGCGGTACCAGGCCGGGTGCAGGCGGAAACCGGTGATCGCCTCGATCACGGTGTAGGCGCGCTGGCGGTCGGTGAAGGTGAAGAACACCGGGGTCATGGCGCCGACGTCCTGGATGTAGGTACCCAGGAACAGCAGGTGGCTGGTGATGCGGAAGAACTCGGCGAGCATGATGCGAATCACGTCGACTTTCTGCGGCACCTGGATGCCGGCCAGCTTCTCTACCGCCATCACGTACGGCAGGTTGTTCATCACCCCGCCGAGGTAGTCGATACGGTCGGTGTAGGGGATGAAGCTGTGCCAGGACTGACGCTCGGCCATCTTCTCGGCGCCACGGTGGTGGTAGCCGATGTCCGGGACGCAGTCGACGATCTCTTCGCCGTCCAGCTGCAGGACGATACGGAAGGCACCGTGGGCGGACGGGTGGTTCGGGCCCAGGTTGAGGAACATGTAGTCCTCGTTGGCGCCCGAACGCTTCATGCCCCAGGCTTCGGGGTTGAAGCGCGCCGACTCTTCTTCAAGCTGCTGCTTGGCGAGCGTCAGGCTGTAGGGGTCGAACTCGGTGGCACGGGCCGGGAAGTCCTTGCGCAGCGGGTGACCTTCCCAGGTCGGCGGCATCATGATGCGGGTCAGGTGCGGGTGGCCGGCAAAGTCGATGCCGAACATGTCCCACACCTCACGCTCGTACCAGTTGGCGTTCGGCCAGATACCGGTGACGGTGGGCAGGTTGAGGTCGCCTTCGCTCAGCGACACCTTGATCATCACGTCGCTGTTACGTTCGATCGACAGCAGGTGGTAGAACACGCTGAAGTCGGCAGCCGGCAGGCCGCGGCGCTGGGTGCGCAGGCGCTCGTCCACGCCGTGCAGGTCGTACAGCATGCTGTACGGCTTGGCGACGTTGCGCAGGAAAGTCAGGACTTCTTTGAGCTGGGCACGCTTGACCCACAGTACCGGCATGCCGGTGCGGGTTTCCTGGGCGACGAAAGCGTCGGCGCCGAATCGGTTGTGCAGTTCGACGACCACATCCTGGTCGTCAGCCTTGTAAGGCGGAATATAAATAGCGTTGTCCGCTGTCATGGTCTCGGTCGCTTTGGGTCAACGTTAAGAATGAAGCCAGGCCGCCGGCTCCTGGGGGAGCGGGCGGCAGGTCGCTGGATCAGACTTCGTCGGGGCTGCGCAGGTTGGTTACCGCGATACGCTGTTCGCGACGCAGGTCTTTCTGGGCAGGCATCTCGGCACGGTAAATGCCTTGATCGCCGACAACCCAGGAAAGCGGGCGTCGCTCCTGGCCGATCGACTCCTGCAACAGCATCAAGCCTTGCAGGAACGCCTCGGGGCGTGGCGGGCAGCCAGGCACGTACACGTCCACGGGGAGGAACTTGTCGACCCCTTGAACGACCGAGTAGATGTCGTACATGCCGCCGGAGTTGGCGCACGAACCCATGGAGATGACCCACTTGGGCTCGAGCATCTGCTCGTACAGGCGCTGGATGATCGGCGCCATCTTCACGAAGCAGGTACCGGCGATGACCATGAAGTCGGCCTGACGCGGCGAGGCCCGGATGACTTCGGCGCCGAAGCGGGCGATGTCGTGGGGCGCCGTGAAGGCCGTGGTCATTTCCACGTAGCAGCAGGACAGGCCGAAGTTGTACGGCCAGAGGGAGTTCTTGCGACCCCAGTTGACCGCGCCACGCAGCACATCTTCGAGTTTCCCCATGTAGATGTTCTTGTGGACCTGGTCCTCTAGCAGCTGATCGGTGACGGTTTCCCGTTCACCGACCGGGTACTGCTCGTTGGGCGCATCCGGATCGATTCTGGTGAGATTGTATTGCATGCCAAAGCCTCATTGTTTCAGCTTCGCTTGCCGCTTGCGGCGACCTTCGGGAGCCCAATCGAGCGCCCCGACGCGCCATAGGTAGACAAGACCTGCCAACAGAATTGCTATGAAAATGAGAGCTTCGACGAATCCGGTCCAGCCGCTTTCGCGGACGGACACAGACCATGCATACAGGAAGAGGGCTTCGATATCGAAGATCACGAACAGCATCGCGACCAGATAGAATTTGGCGGACAGGCGCAGGCGGGCGCTGCCGACGGGCAGCATGCCGGATTCGAAGGGTTCGTTCTTGGCGCGACCCCAGGCCTTGCTACCGAGCAGGCTGGACAGGCCGAGCATGAAGGCGCACAGGCCGACGACACCCAGGAGGAAGATGGCAAAGCCCCAGTTGTGGGCCATGAGTCCTGCCGAATCGGACATGCTAGAAATCCTTATACAGAGACCCAGCTCTGAAGTCTGAAATTAAGTAGAGCGGCGACGCGGTGTCGCAAGCGCAGTGACCAAATGTCGCAGCTGAATCAATCGCGCTGATTTTATGGGTAAACCCGGTGCAAGTAAAATTTCCGTTGCAAATTTATTCGTAGGTTTAAGAACAAAAACCGTTCGTAACTGGCTGAAAGCCTTGAGTTTCGGGCATTGCGCGCGGTTTTGTTAATTATGTTTCTTACCCGGCGTAATGACGGCTTAGTTGTGTAATGATAATTAATATCATTTGGATTGAGCTGTATTGATTTAGCAGTTCTGAGCCTTGCAAAGTTCATTGGCCAGCCTCGCCACTTGCAAATGCGAAAAACGCTCGTTCTAGCAGCTTCCAAGCTCACGCGTACCGCTCTGGGTCAATGCTTCGGCGCTTGGGGTGCGAATCACCGAGGCGGCGATCAGCCACTGGCCGAGCCAGTAGAGCAGGATGATCAGGTACTGCGCGGCGGCAAACGGGCTGACGAAGCGGTCGATGCCGATCAGGCTGTCGGAGAATACGAAGGCGCAGGCGCCCAGTGCTGCGAGGCCGCCACAGGCCAGGGCGCGCCAGAGCATGCAGCCGATCGCCAGGGCGTACAGCGCCACCGGGATCAGCAGTGGGCCCAGGCCGTGGCTGGCGAGCAGGCCAAACAGCGAGCCGCCTACCAGCAGTGCGAGTGCCAGTGAGGGATAGGCCGGGCGCAGGGTCAGGCTGCAGTAACCGCGCAGGTAGGCGAGGTGGGCGCAAAGGAACGCGGCCAGGCCGAACACGAACAGGTCGCGGGGGATGGCCAGGAGGATGTCGCCGAGCACCGAGAAGGCCAGGCCGATCATGATCCAGCGGCGATAGGGGGTTGCGGGTGTGGTGCTCAGCCAGGCGATCAGGGCGAGCACTGGAATGGGTTTGGCCAGCAGGCCGAGCAGGGCGTTGTCGCTGGCCAGTGCATATAGATAGAGGGCAGCGGCTGCGACGGCGATCAGGATCAAGTGGCTTGGACGAGGCATGGGCGGTCCTTGCTGCTAGGTAGCCACAAGCATAGACCTGAACACGGAGAATGCCTGTGCCGGCCCTTTCGCGGGTAAGCCCGCTCCCACAGGTGCTGTGCTGGGCTCAGGGGCAGCGCCGATCCTGTGGGAGCGGGTTTACCCGCGAAGAGGCCGGTGCAGACAAAAGAAAGCCCAGGCTCCTGACGGAGCCTGGGCTTCATGTTCAGCTCACACCAATCAGTGGAACTGCTCTTCCTCGGTCGAACCGGTCAGTGCGGTCACCGACGATGCGCCACCCTGGATCACGGTGGTCATGTCGTCGAAGTAGCCAGTGCCCACTTCCTGCTGGTGCGCCACGAAGGTGTAGCCTTTGCTGGCGTCGGCGAATTCCTGCTCCTGCAGCTTCACGTAGGCGGTCATGTCGTTGCGGGCGTAGTCGTGCGCCAGGTTGAACATGCCGTGCCACATGTTGTGGATGCCGGCCAGGGTGATGAACTGGTGCTTGTAGCCCATGGCCGACAGTTCGCGCTGGAACTTGGCGATGGTGGCGTCGTCCAGGTTTTTCTTCCAGTTGAAGGAAGGCGAGCAGTTGTACGACAGCAGCTGGTCCGGGTATTCCTTCTTGATCGCTTCGGCGAAGCGGCGGGCCTCGTCCAGATCCGGCTTGGCGGTTTCGCACCAGATCAGGTCGGCGTACGGCGCGTAGGCCAGGCCGCGGGAGATGGCCTGGTCGAGGCCGGCGCGGACCTTGTAGAAGCCTTCACGGGTACGGTCGCCGATCACGAATGGCTGGTCGTACGGGTCGCAGTCGCTGGTCAGCAGGTCGGCGGCGTTGGCGTCGGTACGGGCCAGGATGATGGTCGGTACACCGGCAACGTCGGCGGCCAGGCGGGCAGCCACCAGCTTCTGTACGGCTTCCTGGGTCGGTACCAGAACCTTGCCGCCCATGTGGCCGCATTTTTTCACCGAGGCCAGCTGGTCTTCGAAGTGCACGCCGGCGGCGCCCGCTTCGATCATGTTCTTCATCAGCTCGTAGGCGTTCAGTACGCCGCCGAAACCGGCTTCGGCGTCAGCCACGATCGGCGCGAAGTAGTCGATGTAGCCTTCGTCGCCTGGGTTCTTGCCGGCTTTCCACTGGATCTGGTCGGCGCGACGGAACGAGTTGTTGATGCGCTTGACCACGGTCGGTACCGAGTCGACCGGATACAGCGACTGGTCGGGGTACATCGACTCGGCCGAGTTGTTGTCGGCGGCAACCTGCCAGCCGGACAGGTAGATGGCCTGGATGCCGGCCTTGACCTGCTGCACTGCCTGGCCGCCGGTCAGGGCGCCCATGCAGTTGACGAAATCTTTTTCTGGGCGGAAGGACGGGTGGGCACCTTGGGTGACCAGCTTCCACAGTTTCTCTGCGCCCTGGCGAGCCAGGGTGTGCTCCGGTTGCAGCGAGCCACGCAGGCGAACGACATCAGCGGCGGTGTAGGTACGGGTCACGCCTTTCCAGCGCGGGTTTTCGGCCCAGTCTTTCTCGAGGGCTGCAATTTGCTGTTCGCGTGTCAGTGCCATGGAAATAAACCTCGTCGCATCGATCTTGAGTGTAATTGTGCTGATGCTCGACAAACGCGGGTCAGAGGGCCGGGCGGCTGTCCTGTTCGGGGGAGTGCGGCGGCGAACGCAAAAGGCTCGAAGGGGAAAGGTGTGCAGGCCAGGCGAAGGCGTGCGCTGCAGGTTGGCTCGTGGATGCCGTGCTGCGGTGCGGCGCGATTGCTGGTGACTGCGGTGATGCGCTTCCGTCCCTCGGGACAACTTCTTCGTTGCAGTCGCAATCCCGTCGAACCGCCTTGTGGGCCGTATGGACACGAAGCGCCTGCGCTGGTGGTGTGCAGGGCGCTCCGAAGACCCTTGCCAGGGCCTCTGATTAGCGGGAGCGAGGCCATCATGCCTTCGCCAAAAAGTGCCTGTCAACGATTTTGTAGTGCCTTTTTCTGGTTACTACATCTTTGGTCTAATGCGACTTGCTGGTCAGTTTCAAGGCCTTTGGTCGAGGCCTTGAATTGCCTGGGATCAGTCAAGAAGGTCGACTTTGACACGCAAAGTCATATTTTCCCCGCGCTGGGTGCTATAGCTGAGGCTTGACGCACTGCGCTCGGCCTGACTGTCCTGGTTGTAGCCTGCCAGTGTGATCCATTCACCCAGCCTGCCGGTGACCGTCGTGTCGGTACTTTGCACTTTCACTACATCGGCACGTTCCTGGCTCATTCGATCATTATTGGTGCTGATTTGCAGGCGTACCGTGTCGCCGGTCAGACGTGGGGTGACGTAGAAACCCTGGGTGACATTGCGGTATTGGGTGTCGCTCTGGATGCGCCCGTAGCCGTCGGTGGAGGTGCTGGTGATGGGGATGCTCTGGCCCACCTGGATCAGCGCCGGTTGCCCTTCGCTGGCCTGGATCTGCTGCAGGCCGCCGTCGCGGTTGGCGGTGCCGTAGTGGATGACCCGTGCATTGCCACGGTTGTCCTGGAAGTTGCTGTCGTTGTTGTCGACGCTGATCAGCAGGCGCTTGGGCGCGGTGTCCAGTTGTTGCAGCAGGGTGCGCAGATCGTCGATGCGTTCCTGGCTGGCATTGACGATCAGCTTGTCCTCGAAGGTGCTGACGCTGCCGTCCTTGCCCAGGAACGACTGGGCGGCAGGCAGCAGTTCGGCGCTGCTGCGGTGTTGCAGGGGGATGACCTCGGTGGCGGCCTGGGCGGTGAGGCTGGCGGCCAGCAGCAGTGAGGCGAGGAGGGGGCGTAGCGGCATGTCCATGATCTCCGCGGGTTGAGTGAACATGATGGCAAATTTGTCGGCATCTTGCCGGGCCTGGATCACAGGGGCGTGAAAGGTTGGGGTTGTTGCTGGCCGCTGTCAGTCAATTTACGTAACATCGCCCCTCGAATTTCAGTCTCGCCCCTCAAGGCAGCGCCTGTCCTGTGGGAGCGGGTTCACCCGCGAAAGCGTCAGAGAACGCACCATCGCATTCGCGGGTAAACCCGCTCCCACAGGCAGGGCGTGCTGCCTTTGCTTCCTGTACAGGACCTCCATGAAACCTGCTCGCCTACGCGCCGACCTGCTCGCCGGCCTTACCACCTCGTTCGCCCTGGTGCCCGAGTGCATCGCTTTTGCCCTGGTGGCCCACCTCAACCCGCTGATGGGCCTGTATGGCGCGTTCATCATCTGCACCCTGACCGCGCTGTTCGGCGGTCGCCCGGGGATGATCTCCGGCGCCGCCGGCTCGATGGCGGTGGTGATCGTCGCCCTGGTGGTGCAGCACGGCGCCCAGTACCTGCTGGCCACGGTGCTGCTGGGCGGGGTGGTGATGATCCTGTTTGGCGTGCTGCGCCTGGGCAAGCTGGTGCGCCTGGTGCCGTATCCGGTGATGCTCGGCTTCGTCAACGGCCTGGCCATCGTCATCGCCCTGGCCCAGCTGGAGCACTTCAAAGACGGTGAGCACTGGCTCAGTGGCACGCCGCTGTACCTGATGATAGGCCTGGTGGCCCTGACCATGCTGGTGGTCTACGTATTGCCCAAACTGACCCGTGCAGTACCGCCGGCGCTGGTGGCGATCCTGGGCGTCGGCCTGCTGGTATATCTGTTCGGCTTGCCCACCCGCACCCTCGGCGACATGGCGCACATTGCCGGCGGCTTGCCGCAACTGGCCCTGCCGGATGTGCCGTGGAACCTCGAAACGCTGAAGATCATCGCGCCCTATGCGCTGCTGATGGCCATGGTCGGCCTGCTGGAAACCCTGCTCACTCTCAACCTCACCGACGAAATCACCGAGAGCCGCGGCTACCCGGACCGCGAGTGCGTGGCGTTGGGGGCGGCCAACATGGTCTCGGGCCTGTGCGGCGGCATGGGCGGCTGCGCGATGATCGGCCAGACCGTGATCAACCTCAGCTCCAACGGCCGTGGGCGGCTGTCGGGGGTGGTTGCCGGGGTGATGATCCTGCTGTTCGTGTTGTTCCTGTCGCCGTTGATCGAGCGTATTCCGCTGGCGGCGCTGGTCGGGGTGATGTTCGTGGTGGCCCAGCAGACCTTCGCCTGGGCCTCGCTGCGGGTGCTGCGCAAAGTGCCGGCGAGCGATGTGCTGGCGATCATTGCGGTGACGGTGGTAACGGTGTTTACCGACCTGGCCACGGCGGTGATGTTCGGTATTGTCATCGCTGCGATCAACTTCGCCTGGCAGCATGCGCGTGAGCTTTATGCCGACAGCCATGTGGATGCGGCGGGCGACAAGCATTACCAGGTGCATGGGACGCTGTTCTTTGCCTCGACCACACCGTTTCTCAACCAGTTCGACCCGGCCGGTGATCCGGCCCAGGTGACCTTGGATTGTCGGCATTTGAGTTTTGTCGATTATTCGGCGATTGCGGCGCTCAAGACCTTGCGCGAGCGCTATGCCAAGGCGGGGAAGCAGTTGCGGGTGGTGCATCTGTCGGAGCGCTGCAAGAAGCTGCTCAAGCGGGCGGGTGAGCCGCATTGATTCATCGCGGGGCAAGCCCGCTCCCACGTGCTGTACGACCACTGTAGGAGCGGCACAAGGCCGCTCCTACAAAAAGTCAGTGGCTGTCGCAGGCTACTGCGTGGGAGCGGGCTTGCCCCGCGATGGGTTCATGACTCCCCGCGATTCTTCTTGACGATGGCATCGGCAATGCTCGCCGGTGCCTCGGCATAGCGGGTGAACTCCATGGTGTAGCTGGCCCGCCCCTGGGTCATCGAGCGCATCGAGGTGGCGTAGCCGAACATCTCGCCCAGCGGCACCTCGGCGCGGATCACCTTGCCGGCCGGCGTTTCGTCACCGTCCTGGATCATCCCTCGGCGCCTGCTCAGGTCGCCCATGATGTCGCCCTGGTACTCCTCCGGCGTCACCACCTCGACCTTCATCACCGGCTCCAGCAACACTGCGCCGCCTTTCTGCGACAACTGCTTGGTGGCCATCGAGGCGGCGATCTTGTAGGCCATCTCGTTGGAGTCGACGTCGTGGTACGAGCCGTCGAACACCGCAGCTTTGAGGTTGATCAGCGGGTAACCGGCCAGCACGCCGTTCTTCATCTGCTCCTCGATGCCTTTCTGGATCGCCGGGATGTACTCACGCGGCACCACGCCGCCGACGATCTCGTTGACGAACTCCAGCCCTTCCTTGCCCTCGTCGCCCGGGGCAAAGCGAATCCAGCAGTGGCCATACTGGCCACGCCCGCCGGACTGGCGCACGAAGCGGCCTTCGATCTCGCAGGTGTTGCGGATCTTCTCGCGGTAGGCCACCTGCGGCTTGCCGATGTTGGCCTCGACGTTGAACTCGCGGCGCATCCTGTCGATGATGATGTCCAGGTGCAACTCACCCATGCCGGAAATGATGGTCTGCCCGGTTTCCTCATCGGTCTTGACCCGGAACGATGGGTCTTCCTGGGCCAGCTTGCTCAGGGCGATACCCATTTTTTCCTGATCGCCTTTGGTCTTGGGTTCGACCGCCTGGGAGATTACCGGGTCAGGGAAGTCCATGCGTTCGAGGATGATCGGTTTGTCCATGTCGCACAGGGTGTCGCCGGTGGTCACGTCCTTCATGCCGATCAGTGCGGCGATGTCGCCGGCGCACACATCCTTGATCTCGGCGCGCTGGTTGGCGTGCATCTGCACCATGCGGCCGATGCGTTCCTTCTTGCCCTTGACCGAGTTGAGCACCGCATTGCCGGAACTGAGCACGCCCGAATACACCCGGGCGAAGGTCAGGGTGCCGACGAACGGGTCGGTGGCGATCTTGAAGGCCAGGGCCGAGAACGGCTCCTTGTCGTCGGCGTGGCGTTCCAGGTGCTTGTCTTCATCGTCCGGATCGGTGCCCTTGATCGCCGGGATTTCGGACGGGGCGGGCAGGTAGTCGATCACCGCGTCGAGCATCAAGGGCACGCCCTTGTTCTTGAACGACGAGCCGAGGATGGTCGGGACGATTTCATTGGCGATGGTGCGCTGGCGCAGGGCGGCCTTGATTTCCTCGGTGGTGAATTCCTCGCCGTCGAGGAACTTCAGGGTCAGTTCTTCGCTGGCATCCGCCGCCGCCTCGATCATATGGGCCCGCCATTCGTCGGCCAGGGCCTGCAGTTCGGCGGGGATCGCTTCTTCGCGGTAACTGGTGCCGTTGTCGGCGTCGTTCCAGTAGATGGCCTTCATCTTCACCAGGTCGATCTGGCCGATGAAGTTCTCCTCGCTGCCGATGGCCAGCTGGATCGGCACAGGGTGGTGGCCCAGGCGCTGGTCGATCTGCTTCACCACGCGCAGAAAGTCGGCGCCCTGGCGGTCCATCTTGTTGATATAGGCCAGGCGCGGTACGTGGTACTTGTTGGCTTGGCGCCAGACCGTCTCGGACTGCGGCTCCACGCCATCGGCACCGCTGAACACCACCACCGCGCCATCGAGCACGCGCAACGAGCGCTCCACCTCGATGGTGAAGTCGACGTGGCCGGGGGTGTCGATGATGTTGAAGCGGTACTTGTGCTCGAACTGCTTGGTCGAGCCTTGCCAGAACGCGGTGGTGGCCGCCGAGGTGATGGTGATGCCGCGCTCCTGCTCCTGGGCCATCCAGTCCATGGTCGCGGCGCCGTCGTGCACCTCGCCCATCTTGTGGTTGACCCCGGTGTAGAACAGGATCCGCTCGGTGGTGGTGGTCTTGCCGGCATCGACGTGGGCGACGATGCCGATATTGCGGTACAGCTCGATGGGGGTCGTGCGGGCCATGGCGGGTCACCTGCGGGTGAGGGTACTCCCAACTTAGCAGAGCGGGAGAATCCTGCCGTGGCAGGCCGTCAGTCGGCGAGCACTTGCAACTGCCACTGGCCGTCGACTTCCCGGGCCAGGCCGCTGGCCGGCAGCAGGGCCAGCAGGCGGGCGTGCAGGTTGGCTTCGGTGAAGGACTTGAGGGTGGTCATGTCCAGCGCGCCGACGGTAACCAGGTCGTTCTTGGTGTAGGACAGCCAGGCCTTCTTCAGCACCAGCAGCACGTCACTGCCGGCGGTGTTGGCGAAGCGGCGATTCAGCGTGCGGCCTTCCAGTACGAAGGTGTGGCGGTGGCTGTAGCTGCTTTCGTCGCCGTTGCCCTCTACGCAGCGATGGCAGCGGCAGGCGCCGTCGGCGAAGGCATTGCGCAGGTAGCTGTTGAAGTCCACGACGGGCTTGAGGGTCAGGCGTTTATCGACCTCGAACAGGTCGGCGATCAGGGGTTGTTCGGCGCTCACTCGGTATCCTCGCGTGGTGTGGCGTGCATCGGCGGGCACCCTAACAGATCGGGGCATCCAGATCACCTGTTGCAGGCCCGGCCTCTTCGCGGGGCAAGCCCGCTCCCACAGGGATATCGTCTCGTTGTGGGAGCGGGCTTGCCCCGCGATGAGGCCGGTAGAGACAACCGGGAGCGCCTGCCGTACTCTACGCGCCCATACGCCTAATACACCTGTTGAGGTAACCCCGCTTGAGCACCAAGTACCCCTACATCGCCACCGTGACCATCAGCGCCGAAGACCGTGGGGGCGACACCGAAGCCTCGGAGAATACCAACATGCGCGTGGGCCTCGAGGCGGTGACCGAGGTGCTGAAGAAAGTGCATTTCGTCGGCACGCTCGCTGCTCCCGAAAAAGGCGCCACGCATATCTGCGTGACCCTGGAGAACGGCCTGACCTACTACGGCCTGATCGTCAACGGCCACGCCGAACTCGAAGGCGGCTGGATCGCCTTCGAATGCGACATGCTTACCCCTGCTGAACTGGGCCTGTAAGCCTCAGCCGAGTTCCGCCAGGCACTGCTCGAGGATATCCAGCCCTTCCTCGAGCACCTGTGGCTCGATGGTCAGCGGTGCCAGCAGACGGATGATGTGCCGCGCCTTGCCGCTCGGCATCAGCAGCAGCCCCTTGTTACGCGCCGCTTCCAGCACCTTGGCCAGCACCGCTGGCGCCGGGCTGCCGTCGGCATTGACCAGTTCGATGCCACGCATGGCGCCGGTGCCGGTCAGGCGCCCGAGCCAAGCGCACACCCCTGAAGCTTTCCAGCGCGCATGGCGCGCGACGATGGCCTGTTCCTGGCGTTCGCCCCAGGTGGCGAGGTTGGCGTCGGTCATCTGCGCCAGGCTCGCCAGTGCCGCTGCGCAGGCGATCGGGTTGCCCGAGTAGGTGCCGCCCAAGCCGCCCTTGGGCAGCGACGCCATGATTTCCTGGCGTCCAACCACCGCGCCCAGCGGCATGCCACCGGCGATGCTCTTGGCCAGCAGCAGCAAGTCGGGCTCGATGCCCAGCCGGGGGAACGCAAAGCGTTGCCCGGTGCGGCCGAAGCCCGACTGGATCTCGTCGATGATGATCAGGATCCCGTGCTCGTCGCAGAAGCGCCGCAGCGCCTGGGCAAAGGCCGGGTCCAGGGCGAGGAAGCCGCCTTCGCCCTGGACCGGCTCGAAGATGAATGCCGCCACGTCCTCTACCGCCAGTTCAACGCTGAACAGCCGCTCCATGGCCTTGAGCGCCTGCTCGCAGGTTACCCCGGTGTCGGTACTGGGGTAGGGCAGGTGGTAGACCGGGCCGGGCAGTTCGCCCACGCGTTGCTTGTAGGGCGCGACCTTGCCATTGAGGTTGAGGGTGGCCAGGGTGCGGCCATGGAAGCCGCCGTCGAAGGCGATGATGGCGCGCTTGCCGGTGGCGCCACGGGCCACTTTCAAGGCATTTTCCGCCGCCTCCGCGCCGCTGTTGGTGAGCATGCCCGCCAAGGGGTAGCTGACCGGCACGAACTGGCGCAAGCGCTCCATCAGTTCCAGGTACGGGCCATGGGGGGCGGCGTTGAACGCATAGTGGGTCAGGCGCGTGGCCTGCAACTGGATCGCCTCGACCACCGCCGGGTTGCAGTGGCCCAGGTTGAGCACGCCAATGCCGCCGACAAAGTCGATATAACGTTTGCCGGCGGTATCCCAGACTTCGGCATTGCGGCCATGGGAAAGTGTAATCGGGTGAACGATGGCGATGGACTGGCTGATACTTTCCTGATTCATGTGCACGCGGCCTGTTGTTCGAATATGGCCAATATCCAAACGTGCCGCAGGTATATTCCGCAAACGAATTATCGGATTGCGATCATTCCATAGATTCGTGATCTTGCTGAGATTTGTGTTGCTGTTGCTGGCCTCTTCGCGGGTAAACCCGCTCCCACAGGTACAGCACTGCTTTCAAGATCAGTGTGGGAGCGGGTTTACCCGCGAAGAGGCCTTTCCAGGCAATCTCAATCCCCCTCAGCCACCCGCTCGCGAATCCACTGCACAAAGGCCCGCACCTTCGGCACCTCGGCCGCATGTTCGGCATGCGCCATGAAGTGCCGGCCATTACTTGGCACAGGATGGTCCCAGGCCACCACCAGCTTGCCCTCGCTCAGCTCCTCGGCCACCAGATAGCGCGGGATCAGGGCAATGCCGCAGCCGGCGATGGCGGCGCGAATGCACAGGTAGAACGTATCGAAACGCGGCCCGTGGTAGCTGTTCTGGCTGTGCAGCCCCAGCCCCAGGAACCACTCGTGCCAGGCCTCCGGGCGCGAGGCGCATTGCAGCAGGCGGTGCTCGGTGAGCGTCTGGGCGCTGCTGAAACGCTGCCGGGCCACCAGGCCAGGGGCGCACACCGGCACCACCTCCTCGCTGAACAGCTCGATGCAGGTCGCCCCCGGCCAGGTGCCCTGGCCAAAGAAAAACGCCACGTCGGCCTTGGCCTGCACCAGGTCGAACGGCTCCAGCTCGTTGCGGATGTCCAGGTGGATGCGCGGGTGTCGCTCACCGAAACCCTTGAGCCGAGGCACCAGCCAGCGTGCACCGAAGGTCGGCTGGGTGGCGATGCGCAGCACCTCGGTCTCGTCGCCGTAGCTGAGGATGTAGCGGCTGGAGATGTCGATCTGGGTGAGGATCTTGTTCACCTCGGTGAGGTACAGCGCCCCCGCCGGGGTCAGGTGCAGGCGCCGGCGAATGCGCTGGAACAGCGGGTGGGCGAGCATGTCCTCGAGCTGCGCCACCTGCTTGCTGACCGCGCTCTGGGTCAGGTGCAGTTCCTGCGCCGCGCGGGTGAAGCTCAGGTGGCGGGCGGCGGCCTCGAAGCACTGCAGGGCGGTGGTGGACGGCATCAGGCGTTTGGACATGGCGAAGGCGCTACCCGGCAAAAAAGGAAGGAATTCATTCCGCAATAGAATGATGTGCTTCGAAAAGGTCGTTTGTTGACCCGTCCCTATAGATTAATACTGACCTGGATCAACGATGACAACCGGTAGTGCGAAGAGGAGGGCAAAACCACGACCGGCGTATTACAAGAACAACAACGAGTAACTCCGACCTACTGAATTCTGCTCCAACTTTCAGCCGTCCTTGCAACGGCCGACCCATTCGAGGGTTCCCCATGGCATCGCCTAACAACAAGAAACAGCGTTCCCTGCAACACGGCCTGACGTCCCGTCAGGTCTCGATGATTTCCATCGCCGGCATCATCGGCGCCGGGCTGTTCATCGGCTCCTCCAACGCCATCGCCACCGCCGGCCCGGCCATTCTCATCTCCTACGCCATGACCGGCCTGCTGGTGCTGCTGGTGATGCGCATGCTCGGCGAAATGGCCATCGCCAACCCCAACAGCGGTTCGTTCTCCACCTATGCCAGCGAAGCCATCGGCCCTTGGGCCGGCTTCACCATCGGCTGGCTGTACTGGTGGTTCTGGGTGCTGATCATTCCGGTCGAGGCCATTGCCGGCGCCGACATCCTGCACGCCTACTTCCCTGGGGTGCCATCCTGGCTGTTCGCCTTCCTGATCATGGTCGTGCTGTCGGGCACCAACCTGGTCAGCGTGAAGAACTTCGGTGCCTTCGAGTACTGGTTCGCGCTGGTGAAAGTGGTTGCGATCATTGCCTTCATCGTGGTCTGCAGCCTGGCGGTGTTCGGCTTCTGGCCGCTGGCCGAGGTCTCCGGAGTGAGCCGCCTGTGGGACCACGGTGGCTTCATGCCCAACGGCTTCGGTACCGTGCTGGGTGGCGTGCTGATCACCATCTTCTCGTTCTTCGGCGCCGAGATCGTCACCATCGCCGCCGACGAGACCGCCAACCCGAAAGACAAGATCCGCCGCGCCACCAACCTGGTGGTGTACCGCATCGCCATCTTCTACCTGGCGTCGATCTTCCTGGTGGTGTCGCTGGTGGCCTGGAACGACCCGCAGCTCAAGGCCGTCGGCTCGTTCCAGCGGGTGCTGGAGGTGCTCAACGTGCCCGGTGCCAAGCTGCTGGTCGACCTGGTGGTGCTGGTGGCGGTGACCAGCTGCATGAACTCGGGCCTGTACACCGCCTCGCGCATGCTCTATTCGTTGGGCGCCCGTGGCCAGGCGCTGAGCATGACCAAGCGCATCTCCGGGGCCGGCGTGCCGACCGTGGCGGTCATCCTCTCCACCCTGGCGGGCTTTGCCGGTTGCCTGGTCAACTATGTGTTTCCCGGCAAGGTGTTCGGCTTCCTGCTGTCCACCACCGGCGCCATCGCCCTGCTGGTGTACCTGGTGATCGCCGTGTCGCAGCTGCGCATGCGGTCCCGCGCCGAGCGTGAAGGCCGGGCGCTGGAGCTGAAGATGTGGCTGTTCCCGTGGCTCACCTGGCTGGTGATCGGCACCATCGTCATGGTGCTGGGCTACATGCTGTTCAGCGATGCTTATCGCTACGAGACGCTGATGACCGCCGGGGTGACCCTGTTCATCCTGCTGGTGTCGCTGACCCAGCGGCGGGCCAAGGCGGGGCAGGTGCAAACGGCTTGACCTTCGCTCGGTAGCACGCAAGCCCATGGCCTGACGGTCATGGGCTTTTTCATTGGCCCAGGCCTGGTCGGGCGTTACCATTCGAGGCCTGCTTCCTTCCCAACTTCAACAAGCAAAGGATGCGTATGAACGAGCAAGCCCTTTCCCTGCAGCAACTCGCCGCCCCCGAAGGCACCTGCTACGGCTGCGGCTGCAGCCACCCCAGCGGCCTGCACCTGAACAGCTATTGGGACGAGGACGGCATCCACCTGCTGTGCCGGCATTCTCCCGACCAAACCTTCATCGGCTGGCCCGGCCTGGTCTACGGCGGGCTGCTGGCGATGCTGGTCGACTGCCACTCCAACTGGGCCGCCATGGCCCATCACTACCGCGCCGAAGGCCGTGAGCCCGGCAGCCTGCCGCGTATCGACTGCGTCACCGGCCAGCTCGGCCTGACCTATCTGAAACCCACGCCCATGGGCGTCGAGTTGCTGCTCAAGGCGCGGGTGGAAGGCGAGGTGGGGCGCAAGACCCGGGTGATCTGCGAAGTCTGGGCCGGTGATGTGCTGACCGTCGCCGCTGATTCGGTGTTCGTGCGGGTGGATACCGCGAAGCTCAAGCAGCAGGCACATGGTGGACAGTGACGGGGCAGGGCTGGCATTGTCGGGCATGATCCGGCTGCCCGACAGGATGTTGCCATGCCCTACCAGATTCGCCCGGCCCGCAGCGACGACTGTGAGGCCCTGAGCCATATCGGCCAGGCCACCTTCGCCCTGGCCAGCCCATCCGACAGCGCGCCGTCCGCGCTGCAGCACTACATCACGCACAACCTGCAGCCCGAGCATTTTCAGCAGCACCTGCAACACCCGCACAAGCGCCTGCTGATCGTCGAGCACGACGGCCATGCAGTGGGCTACAGCATGCTCGACCTGGCGCCGGGCCGGCTGGATATCGCCGCCGCCGAGCATCGGGTGGAGATATCCCGCTGCTATGTGCTGCCCGAGGCGCACGGGCAGGGTGCGGCGCAACTGTTGCTGGACGCGACCCTGGCGCACACCTGCGGCGCGGTACGCCTGACCGTCAACGAAGGTAACGCCCGGGCCATTCGCTTCTATGAGCGCAATGGCTTTCGCAAGGTCGGCGAGGCGATTTTTCCGTGCGGTGACGAGCGGCACAATGACTGGGTGATGGTCAGGTCGCCCGCAGGTCTCTAGATTGTTCTCTCTCTCATCCAAGGCACGCACATGACCGATCTCTCTGCATTTCCCATTACCCATAAATGGCCGGCGCAGCACCCCGAGCGCCTGCAACTGTATTCGCTGCCCACGCCCAACGGGGTCAAGGTGTCGATCATGCTCGAAGAAATCGGCCTGCCCTACGAGGCGCACAAGGTCAGTTTCGACAGTGACGACCAGCTCAGCCCCGAATTCATCTCCCTTTCCGTCAACAACAAGATCCCGGCGATCCTCGATCCCAATGGCCCCGGCGGCAAACCGCTGCCCTTGTTCGAGTCCGGCGCGATCCTGCAGTACCTGGCCGAGAAAAGCGGCAAGCTGCTCAGCCAGGACCCGGCCCAGCGCTACCAGACGATGCAGTGGTTGATGTTCCAGATGGGCGGCATCGGGCCGATGTTCGGCCAGGTGGGGTTCTTCCACTTCTTCGCTGGCAAGGAATACGAAGACAAACGGCCGCGCGACCGCTACGTGAACGAGTCGAAGCGTTTGCTGGGTGTGCTGGACCGGCACCTGCAAGGCCGTGAATGGATGGTCGACGAATACAGCATCGCCGACATCGCCATCTTCCCTTGGGTGCGCAACCTGGTGGAGCGCTACAACGCCCGGGAGCTGGTGGGCTTCGATGAGTTCGCGCAGGTGCAGCGGGTGCTGGCGAATTTCCTGGCGCGGCCGGCGGTGCAGCGTGGGCTGAAAATACCCGGTTGATCCGGCATCACCGAGCCTGTGGGAGCGGGTTTACCCGCGAAGGCTGTGGCGGGTTCGCCATCGCATTCGCGGGTAAACCCGCTCCCACAGGCCCTGTATTTCAACCTAGAGAATCTGATTCAGAAGCCAGTACAGCGTCCCCGCCAGCAGCATCGCCGCCGGCAGCGTCAGCACCCAGGCCATCAGCAGGTTGACCAGGGTGCGCTTCTGGATCCCCGAACCATTGGCCACCATGGTCCCGGCCACCCCCGAGCTCAACACATGGGTGGTCGACACCGGCAGCCCGAACATGTCCGCCGCGCCAATGGTGCACATCGCCACCACCTCCGCCGACGCCCCCTGGGCATAGCTCAGGTGGGTCTTGCCGATCTTTTCGCCCACCGTCACCACGATGCGCCGCCAGCCGACCATGGTGCCCAGGCCCAGGGCGATGGCCACCGCCACCTTGACCCACAGCGGGATGTAGCGGGTGGCATCGTCCAGCTGGCGCTTGAACAGTTGCACATGGCGGGCGGTGTCGGGGTCGAACGCCACCAGCGCGTTCTTGTCGATCAGGCGGATGGCTTCGCTGGTCAGGTACATGTCGTTGCGCACGTTGGCCATGGCCTCGGCTGGCACGCGGTTGAGCGAGCCATAGCCCTTGACCTCTTCGCCGATCATGCCGGTCAGCGCGGCCAGGGCCGGTACCAGTTCGGGGCTGGCCTTGGGCTGGCCGATGAATGCGGTGAGGGTGTGGCGTGGGTCGGCCGGGGCCGCTTGCGGGGCGCTGCGCACCAGCGCCTGGCGGGTCACCTCGGCCACTGCCGAGAACTGCAGGGCCTGTTCGTTGGGCATGGTCTTGTTCAGGGCGTAGGCCATCGGCAGGGTGCCGACCAGGATCAGCATGATTAGGCCCATACCTTTCTGCCCGTCGTTGGAGCCGTGGGCGAAGGATACGCCGGTGCAGGTCAGGATCAGCACCCCGCGGATCCACCACGGGGGAGGGGCCTTGCCTTCGGGCGCCTGGTACAGCTCGCGGCGTTTGACCAGCGCTTTCAAGGCCAGCAGCAACAGGGCGGCGCAGGCGAAACCGATCAGCGGCGAAAACAGCAGGGCATAGCCGACCTTGCTTGCCTGGCCCCAGTCCACCCCGCTGGTGCCGTCGCGGCCGTGCATCAGCGCGTTGGCCACGCCCACGCCGATGATCGAGCCGATCAGCGTGTGCGAGGACGAGGCCGGCAGGCCCAGCCACCAGGTGCCGAGGTTCCAGATGATCGCCGCCAGTAACAAGGCGAAGACCATGGCGAAGCCGGCGCCCGACCCCACCTGCAGGATCAGCTCGACCGGCAGCAGGGCGATGATGCCGAAGGCCACCGCGCCGCTGGAAAGCAGCACGCCGAGAAAATTGCACAGCCCCGACCACACCACCGCCACCGGCGCCGGCAGCGAATGGGTGTAGATCACCGTGGCCACGGCGTTGGCGGTGTCGTGGAAACCGTTGACGAATTCGAAGCCCAGGGCGATCAGCAAGGCCAGGCCCAGCAACAGGAACGGTGTGACCGTGGTGATCACGGTGCCGCTGGCGCTGACATCTTGCTTGAGGCTCCAGAAGGTGTAGGCCAGGCCGGCCAGCAGCAGGCCGAAGAACAGCACCAAGGTGGCACGACCGGGGCGGTGGGACAATTGCGGGCGGGAATCGGGCGTGATCAGCGCGTTCTGGCTGACCATCGAGGGGGTAGTCATGGGTGGGCTCCGGGGTGCTGTGAGGCACGAGGCGAGGTATCCCATCCTAGAAACAATCTGTTACCGGGGAGTGACCTCGATCAAAGGAACTTCTAGTCTAGGAGGCATCGGCGAATTGCCAAGCGAGCCCCGAATGATCCGCTGCAAGCGCGTGTACGACCCTGTTGAAGCCTGCGATGGCCAGCGTGTGCTGGTCGATCGGCTGTGGCCGCGCAACACGCGCAAGGAGCACCTGCACGGCCAGTGGTTGCGCGAGGCGGCACCTTCCGACGAACTGCGCAAGGCCTTCCATGCCGGGGTGCTGGATTACCCCGGATTCACCCAGCGCTACCGGCTGGAGCTGGCCGCGCACCCTGAACACTGGTACCCGCTGCTGGACCTGGCCGGTAATGGCGCGCTGACCCTGCTGTACGCCGGCAAGGACACCGAGCACAACAATGCCCGGGTGTTGGCCGACTGGCTGGAGGATGAGCTGGAGCGGCGCGGGCCCGGGAGTTCGCCGGTGTGCTATGCCCCTTGAACTGATTGCTGCCAGCGACAGTGACCTGACCTTTGCCCGCGACCTCACGCGCCGGGCGATGCTGCCGTACTACCGCGAGTTCGACCTGTTGTGGATCGAGCAGGCCTTCGACGAAGCCTGGGGCTGGCGCGAGCAATGGCTGGTAGTGGAGGACGGCACGGTGCTGGGTTTTTGCAGCCTCAGCCAGGACCGCCAGGCGCTGTTCATCCGCGAACTGCACCTGCTGCCCGAGCATCGCGGGCGCGGCGTGGGTGGCTGGGTGCTGGAAGAGCTGGCCGGTTGGGCCGCGCAGCGGCATCTGTCGTTGCTGCGCCTGATGGTGTTCAAGAGCAACCCGGCGCGACAGCTCTACCTGCGCCAAGGCTTCATCGAGATGGGGGAGGACGAGTGCTTCGTGCGCATGCAGCGCAGTATCGATTGCGGTTGACCGCTCGGCTACGTGCGCTTTATCGCCTCAGATTGATGTCGATCTTGCCGGTTACATGGTTGTTTTTTCCGTTGCGTTCGAAACTGAATTCGAAGTCCGCCTTGAACACCTGGTCTTCGACAAATTCACGAACAGCAATCTCACCGGTGCCGCGAACCGATTCGTCGTGCTCGCCGTCCTGGATCGTGAAGCGAGCAGAACTGTTTTGCGGATTTAGCTTCAGGGTCGAGTTCGTCGCGAATTCACCCTCCAGCAGGGCGATAATAAGATCGGCCGCTCGTCCATCCACGAAGCCGGCAGAACTGAACGCTGTATTGAAAAAGTACACCCAGTCAAGGGGCGCATCCCAATAGACAACCCCATTCTGCTTTGCTGTCGCTTGTACTGTGCCTACTTTACGTTTGAATGCACCAGGGTGTTTCTTGAGGTAGTCGGCGACACCATTCAGTTCGGAAATCGTGGTCATGTTCGTCTTCCTGCTGAACAAGGGAGGCTTGAATGTTACGGAGGCTGCCCAGGACCGACTACTAGCAGTTTTATCAGGTGTGGAGCGTGTTTTCCCTGCTGCTACACCGCCTGATCACGGTATTCGCAGGCGCACCGTATTCTCGCTGAGCACTACATCGCGGACTCCTTCGAGCCGCACCAGGACCTAGCCCAGGCAATTGCCGCATCTTGATCGACTCGCGGATCACCGGGGCGTCGAGGTCCTTGGTTTCTCTGTGCTTTTTCGAGCTTTTGATTGTGAGTGGAGCGCTGTCGGCAGGTGCTTTCAATGGAGCTGCGCGAAATACCCGACACTGGCGGCTTGCCATGATTGGATCCAATTGGCATAGTGCCGGGCGAATGCGTACGCATTCACTCGGGTGCTGGATGCACCTGTCCTGGAATGATGCAGAGGAGGCAAGTAGATGAATGGATTCGGTCCGCGACTCAGAGAAGAGCGCGAGCGCCTGGGGCTGACCCAGCGTGTGTTCGGTGACATTGGCGGCGTCGAGCCCAATGCCCAGGGCAAGTATGAAAGTGGCGAGCGCACCCCGCGCATGGACTACCTCGCTGCCGTGGCGGCGAAAGGTGTCGATGCCTTGTATGTGCTGAACGGCGTGCACACCCCCGCACCGCTGGACTGCCTGACCGCTGACGAAGACCGTCTGCTGGGCGCTTTCCGGCGTTTGCCAGACGCCGACCAGGCCGCTGTCTGGCACCTCTTGCACCGCCTGGCGGGTGAGGTGGGCGGCGTTGAACGGGTGCAAATGCGTCGCCCGGATTACCAAGCGTTTTTTCAGGATGCTTTACGCTAGGTTGCTTGTGAAAAATTTTGTTAAGGTGGCGGGATCCAATCGCCCCACTAATGAGGTGTCTGCTTGATTAGGGTCCTGGTGGTCGACGATCACGATCTGGTGCGTACCGGCATTACGCGCATGCTGGCCGACATCGATGGCCTGCAAGTGGTGGGGGAGGCGGACTCGGGTGAGTCCGCCCTCAAGCTTGCCCGCGAGCTCAAGCCGGACGTGGTTCTGATGGACGTGAAAATGCCAGGGATCGGCGGCCTTGAAGCAACCCGCAAATTGTTGCGCAGCCAGCCGGACACCAAAGTGGTGGCGGTGACCGTGTGCGAGGAAGACCCGTTCCCCACCCGCCTGATGCAGGCGGGTGCCGCTGGCTACCTGACCAAGGGCGCCGGGCTTGACGAAATGGTCCAGGCCATCCGCCTGGCGTTTGCCGGCCAGCGCTACATCAGCCCGCAGATTGCCCAGCAACTGGCACTCAAGTCGTTCCAGCCCCAGGGCTCGCCGTTCGATACGCTGTCGGAGCGGGAAATCCAGATCGCCCTGATGATCGTCGGTTGCCAGAAAGTGCAGATCATCTCCGACAAGTTGTGTCTGTCCCCCAAGACCGTCAATACTTACCGTTATCGAATCTTCGAAAAACTCTCGGTCACCAGCGACGTCGAACTGACCTTGCTGGCCGTCCGCCACGGTATGGTCGACGCAAGTCTGTAAACACACCCATGTCCCAAGCTTTTGATGCCAGCGCGTTCCTGGCGACCTGCAGTGGTCGCCCGGGCGTCTACCAGATATTCGACACCGAGGCGCGGCTGCTCTACGTGGGCAAGGCCAAGAACCTCAAGAAGCGTTTGGCCAGCTATTTCCGCAAGACCGGCCTGGCGCCCAAGACTGCCGCACTGGTGGGGCGCATCGCCCAGGTCGAGACCACCATCACCGCCAACGAGACCGAAGCGCTGCTGCTTGAGCAGACGCTGATCAAGGAGTGGCGGCCGCCTTACAACATCCTGCTGCGCGACGATAAATCCTACCCCTATGTGTTCCTGTCCGACGGTGAATTCCCGCGCCTGGGCATTCACCGTGGCGCCAAGAAAGCCAAGGGTCGCTACTTCGGCCCTTACCCCAGCGCTGGCGCCATTCGCGAAAGCCTGAGCCTGTTGCAGAAGGCCTTCTCGGTGCGCCAGTGCGAGGACAGCTATTACGCCAACCGCACCCGGCCCTGCCTGCAGTACCAGATCAAACGCTGCAAGGCGCCGTGCGTGGGCCTGGTCGAGCCGGCCGAGTATGCCGAAGACGTGCGGCACTCGGTGATGTTCCTCGAAGGGCGCAGCCAGCAATTGGGCAACGAGCTCAATGCCGAGATGGAAAAGGCCGCCATGGTCCTGAACTTCGAAAAGGCGGCCGAGCTGCGTGACCAGATCGCGCTGCTGCGCCGGGTCCAGGACCAGCAGTACATGGAAGGCGGCTCCGGCGACGTGGATGTGGTGGCGGCCTTCGTCAACCCCGGTGGCGCCTGCGTGCACCTGATCAGCGTACGTGGCGGGCGGGTGCTGGGCAGCAAGAACTTCTTCCCCCAGGTGGGCATCGAGGAGGAGGTGGCCGAGGTCATGGCCGCGTTCCTGTCCCAGTACTATCTGGGCAATGCCGAACGCGAACTGCCGGGCGAGCTGATCGTCAATGTGGTGCACGAGGATTTCGCGGCAATCAGTGAAGCCGTACAGACCCTGCGCGGCCGTGAGCTAAGCATCAGCCACCGGGTGCGCGGCACCCGCGCGCGCTGGCAGCAGTTGGCGGTGACCAACGCCGAGCAAGCGCTCAACGCCCGCCTGGCCAACCGCCAGCACATGGCCGCGCGCTTCGAGGCATTGGCCCAGGTGCTGGACCTGGATGAAGTGCCGCAGCGCCTGGAGTGCTACGACATCAGCCATTCCAGTGGCGAGGCCACAGTGGCCTCGTGCGTGGTGTTCGGCCCCGAAGGCCCGCTCAAGTCCGACTACCGCCGCTTCAACATCGAAGGCGTCACCGCCGGCGACGACTACGCCGCCATGCACCAGGCCCTGTTGCGCCGCTACGGGCGCATCAAGGATGGCGAGGGCAAGCTGCCCGACGTGCTGCTGGTGGACGGCGGCAAAGGCCAGTTGAACATGGCTCGCGACGTGATGCAGGAACTGGGCTTCGCCGACCTCACCCTGCTCGGCGTGGCCAAGGGCGTGACCCGCAAGGCCGGTTTCGAAACCCTGTACCTGAACGACGTGGCCCACGAGTTCACCCTCAAGGGCGACAACCCGGCGCTGCACCTGATCCAGCAGATCCGCGACGAAGCCCACCGTTTCGCCATCACCGGCCACCGCGCCAGGCGCGGCAAGGCGCGGCGCACCTCCAGCCTGGAAGACGTGGCCGGGGTAGGGCCCAAGCGCCGGCGCGAGCTGCTGAAACATTTCGGCGGCCTGCAGGAGCTCAACCGCGCCAGTATCGACGAGATCGCCAAGGCCCCCGGCATCAGTAAAAAGCTTGCCGAGTCGATTTATGCCAGCCTGCATAGCGAGTAGAATGCCGGGCTCAACTCGCAGCCAGTCGTACCGATGAATATTCCAAACCTGCTCACCGTTCTACGCGTCCTGCTCATTCCGATCTTCATCCTGCTGTTCTATGTGCCCTACCACTGGAGCTACATGGCCGCCAGCACGGTGTTCGCCATCGCCGCCGCCACCGACTGGCTGGACGGCTACCTGGCTCGTCGGTTGCAGCAGAGCACACCGTTCGGCGCCTTCCTCGACCCGGTGGCGGACAAGCTGATGGTCGCCGTGGCGCTGGTGCTGCTTGTGCAGGTGCACGCCAACTTCTGGCTCACGCTGCCGGCGGCGGTGATCATCGGCCGCGAGATCGTGGTTTCGGCGCTGCGCGAGTGGATGGCCGAGCTGGGGGCGAGGGCGCATGTGGCGGTGTCCAGCCTGGGCAAATGGAAAACCGCCGCGCAGATGCTGGCGCTGGTGATCCTGCTGGCCAACCCGCCGGCCATGACCTTCTGGGTGGCGCTGGGCTACGGCCTGCTGCTGGTGGCCGCCGGCCTGACCCTGTGGTCGATGGTGCACTACCTGGTCGCCGCCTGGCCGCACCTGCGCGAAGGCTCTGAGCAGAAATAAAACTTTTTTGAATCAAGGGGTTGACGCCGTTCTACAAATCGCTAGAATGGCCCCCATCACGACGCGGGAATAGCTCAGTTGGTAGAGCACGACCTTGCCAAGGTCGGGGTCGCGAGTTCGAGTCTCGTTTCCCGCTCCAGTTATAGATCTACAGGGTTCCACAGAATTCTGTAAGTCGTTGAAAAAAGGGCCGAAAGGCCCTTTTTTTATTTCAGTTGAAGCCACGCCGACCCATGGGCATCTGAACTTTTTCAGTCCAGAAAGTAGCCATGAAATCCGGACTCCCACCGTGGCGGTTTGTTGCTGGAGAGGAGCGTCGAGCCTTACGAGCATCTAGCCCTGAACTTCATGTTCAGGACCTTGTACAGGACACGCTCAGACACGACCGTTCGCCAGGCCAAGGCCACCGGCAAGGACTACACCCACGGCGATAGCGATGGCCTGTCACTCGATGTGACAGCGGCTGGCGGCAAGTCGTGGCACTTGTGCTACTCATGGGTTACCAAGCAAAAGCGCATGTCCCTTGGGACGTACCCCGAAGTAGGCTTGCGCCAGGCCCGTACGTTACGCGACGAGGCCCGTCGGCGATTGCCCAAGGCAGCGAGTTCGGGCCGCTGATCATTTCAAATGATATCAAGGGCAATAACCTGTTCGAGCAGAACAAGGCGCGGTTCAATGAGCGCAAGGGGCGGTGATCAAGAAGATCAACAGTCAGGTGCGGTTTATCAAGTAGCGAAGCCTTGTCCGCGTTGCCTCATAGGCAACTATGGGGCAGCGCGGACCTTCATATACAAAGCCCCTTACTGAAGATTCATGCCTGTGATTTCAATCAGCTCTTCCCTGGTTGCAGGCGAAGCGCCTATAGGCGCCTTGTCCAACACAAAAAGGGTTATGCGTGAGAAGCTGAAACTTTTCCTGGTGACAACGCCGAAGCCTGTCAGCTGATGCTTGTCCGGGTCGAAGGTAGTAACGATCTCCTGCGCCCCAGTGCCAATATCGAGCTCTGCCAGGTAACGCTTCCCATCCGTGGTATCTAGAAAGACTTGAGGCGGTTTATTTTGTGAAAAAATGCATTCCACAGACTTCACGTCGAAAAATATCGATTTCGATGTCGATGCCATGTGCGCGTCCTCCAACAAGTGAGTGTTGCAAACTTATTTTTTCGAAAGTACTGAAATAAATAAACTGGCAAAAATGTCAGGTGCCTGCCGCCGCTGGCAGGTTCCCCGGCACGCAGATGACGAGGTGATTTGAAACTCGCCTCGCGGGTGCGTTCGAAATATCTTTGATGCACATTTTCGATCAAGCCCGCGGAGCCCCCCAGGTGAGCATCAACTTCAACGACCTGCAAGCCTTTCGCGCCGTGGTCGAGCACGGCAGCTTCCGTCGAGCCTCGACGCCATCCCGATCAGCCGCAGGCCATGCGTTGTGAGCACAGCAGCAGGGTCAGCACTGCTCAGCTCGACCAGGCGTTGGATGCGGTGCTGGCTGCGCAAACTCCGCAAGCGCTGAGCGAGTCGTTGCAGGGCAGGGACTTCTGCACAGAACACTTGCGAGCGCGCTACGCCGTGCGTTTCGACGAGGCCAGCGCGCCGCGCCAGCAACAGCTGTGGCACGAGGCCTAAACGGCCCGGAGCAGGCTTACCTGGAGGCGATCGAGCCGGTCGTGCGTGAGCATGAGGCCGCCCAGGCGGCTTTGCGTCGCCAGCTGACCGACGCGGCGGTTGCCAGCAGTATGTAGCGCACGGGATCGAGGGTGGGGTGATCTTCTGCTGTCTGGTTGCATTCACGCAGAGGACATCATGCCCCATTCATTCCCGTCACCCGTTTCGAACGACGCGCTGCTCGCGCAGACATTGCCGGGGTGGTTGACCCGCGCGTCCACGGCCCATCGACGGGCGCTGTGCCAGGGCCTGCAGGCTCAACAGCGCGCGCAGCACGCGCTTGACCAGCAACTGGGTGCGTTGCTGGCGATCGATGCGTTCGCCGAGCCGCTGCTGGTGGAGGCCTTGCAAGACGCCAGCGGCCTTGCCCTGGATGTGCGGGCCTGCCGATTGCTGCGGGTCTGGACCGAAGTGCAACCCGTGGTGCCCGCCAGTCTTCCCTTGCCGATCATTACCCACCAACACACTCAGAGCCTGCTGGCCGCCGCGTTGCACAATTTCTCGGAGAGTGAGGCGCAAGCCGGTGGGCTTGGCATCGAGTCGCGCCTGCTTGATGGCGCCGGCAATCCACTGGCGCTGGCGGCCAGCACTTTCGCCGCACTCTGCCGCCGGCTGGACCTGGGAGGCCGCTACCAGGCCTATCTCAAGCAACGCCTGAGGCCAGCCGATGCGCCGGGCGAGGCGGGTGGTTACGCGCGGATCGTGGTCAATCGCCTGATGGAGGAACAACTGCGTGCCAGCCTTGAAGTGGCCGTACGCCTTGCCCATTTGCAGGGCGAAGTCGACGATACCGCCTACCTGCGCTGGCTCCCGCAGTTTTCGGCGCAACCGATCGTGGCGACCACGGCCGAGGTGCTGCACTTGCGTCAGTTGCACCTGCTCGGGCACCCGCTTCACGGCGTCGCGGCATACGAGGTGCACCGTGGTGTCGACACGGTGGGCGTCATGGCCTGGCTGCCCGATGACCCCAAAGGCGCGGTGGTGAGCGCCGATACCTGGGACGCGCTGTACCGGATCCTTGGCCAGCGCCTGCGTGACCCCGGGTATGCACGCTACCTGCAGCGGTTCACCGGCGAGACCGTGCGCGTGGCGTTCGGGCTTGCTCTGGAGGCGCGTCTGCAGGCCGATCGCGATGCGCCCGCGCTGCGCCTGGACGGGCGGGCACGTGAGGTGGAAGGCGAACTGTTTGCCTATTTGCGTCAGGTTCAGGTGCAAAGGCTGCTGGACGATGCCCGCGTGCTGGCCGTGCCCATCGATGACGAGGATCGCGAGAGGCGCAACGAACGTTTGCAGGGCTATCTGAATGCCGGGTTGGACCTGCTCGGGTTGGCGGCGTTGTTCGTACCGGGCCTGGGCGAGGCGTTGCTGGGCATCGCCGCCTTGCAGGTGGTGCATGAGGCATACGAAGGGTACGAGGCCTGGCAACTGGGCGATCGCGAGGCTGCGCTGGGCCATCTGTTCGGCATCGCCGAGGGTTTGGCGCAAGGCGCCCTGAGCACAGGCTCCGAACAGCTGCTGGGCGCTCTGCTGGAGCGCAGCGCCTTTGTCGACGGCCTGCGCCCGGTGGTCACGGGGCAAGGGCGGGTGAAACTCTGTGACGGCGCCTTGAACGACTACCGGCTGTCCGATGACGGGCATGTGGCCGGGCGGCTGGTGGGCGAGGGCGACCGCCGCTCTCTGACCTTGCACGAGGGACGCTATGCGGTGGTTCGCGAGGGCCCCGGCGAGCCTTGGCACATCAGCCATCCACGCCGTGCCGGGGCCCACGTGCCGCGGCTCGAAAGCAATGGCATGGATGGTTGGTGGCATGCCCTTGAAGTGCCGCAGAGCTGGGTGTCGCCAGTTCAATTGCTCAGGCGTCTGGGCGCCGACTTCATGGAAGTTACCCAAGCGCAGGCGCAGGCGTTGCTAGAGGTTACAGGTTTCGATGTCGAGCGGTTGCGGCGTCTGCTTCTGGAGCAGGCCGAGCCACCCGCACGCCTGCTCGACAGCCTGGAGCGCCTGGTCCTGCGTGACCGTTGGCCAGCATTGAGCGCACAAGCGCTGCAACACGGGCTGGCGTCGGACCTGCCGGCGTTGGCTGGCGAATCGGTATTGCGACGTGATTTCCCTAACCTGAGTCGGCGTGCTGCGCAGGCCCTGCTGCGCAGGGCAACGGGCGCAGAACTGCATACCCTGCGCACGGCGCGCAAAGTGCCTCTTGCGTTGGCCGAGGAGGCGCGTTGGCAGATGCGCGACAGCCGTCTGGACCAGGCCTGCGAGGGCGTGCTGCACGGCCGCTCGCTGAATCAGGACAGCGAACGCCTGACCTTGGCGCTGCTCGATCATCTGGCGCCCTGGCCGGCCGATGTGCGAGTCGAAATTCGCGATGCCTTGCCGGGCGGTACGCTGCTGGCTCACTGCGGGCCGGCGTCGGGGCACAAACGGTTGATCCTCAAGCGGCCGGAGGGGTATCTGGCTGCCGGCCCGGCTGGCCAGGGGCTTGCCGGGGCCTCGCCTGACGACAGCTTGCTGCAGGCATTGTCGAGGCATCTGCCAGCGGCGCAGAAGAGCTTGCTGGGTGACCAGGCCGCCACGCCGCAAGCATTGGGCCATTATCTGGTGCAACAGGCAGCGGTCCGGCGCGACCAGGCCGCAGGCTGGATCGGCATGAGCGTGGCGGGCACCGGTGTCCGACCGCCTGTGCGCTGGGGGGACGGGCGCCTGGGGTACCCCTTGAGCGGTCGCGGCGGTTCGAGTCGTCAGGCGCTGGAGCAGGGCATTCGCCAAGTGTTTCCGACGCTCGATGACGCGCAACTGCAGGCTTACATCAACGAACGGCTGCTTGCCGGTGACAACCTCTGGAGCCACATGAGTGCGTTGCATCAGCAGTTGCAGCGTCTGCAGTCGGCGCTGGCAGCCTGGCAGCGCTCGGCGGGCGACGCGCAACAGGCGCAGACCCGCCACCGGATCGCCGCCCGGTTGTTGCGCTGTTGGCGTCGGCAGTCGCCGGTGGTGCAAGGCGGCTACCGCCTTGTGCTCGAAGGCGAGTCGCTCCAGGTGCTGCCGGCCTTGCCCGCTGGGCTGGAGTTCGCGCATGTCCATTACCTGGCGCTGCACCGCCTTGAGCTTGGCGAAGTGGCGGGGGACTGGTTGCGGCGCTTTCCTGCTTTGCGTCGGCTCGACCTCAGCGACAACCGTCTGGTCGTGCTGCCGGATGCCCTGGGCGAGCTGAGCCATCTGGCCGAGCTCAACGTGTCGGGTAACCTCATCCGTTGGAGTGACCAGGCCAATCTTGCGATCGGTCGGCTAAACCTGCTCGAAGTGCTCAACGTCAATCGCAACCCGCTCGAGCAGATGCCGACGCTTGCGTCATTGACCCGCCTGCGCCAGGTTCACCTGCGCGCGACCGGGCTCACTCAGGTGCCACAGAGCTTGCCGAGGCTGGGAGGACTTGAGTACGCGGACTTGCGCGACAACCTGATCGTCGATCTGGACAGCACATTGTTCGAGCTGCCTCGCGGGCGGCTGGAGCATATCGCATTGCACGACAATCCGCTTTCTGCCGCCAGCCTTGCCCGGCTGGAAAGCTTCCTGCAAGGCGGGCGAGGGCCCCTGCGCCGATTGCTGCGCCACTTCCGGCCCGAAGAGGGCGCTCGCGATGTCTGGCTCGAGGGCCTTGATCGTTCGCAGCGCGCGATACGCCTGGGGCAATGGGACAACGTGGCGCAGCAGAGCGGCAGCTCCGGTTTGCTGAGGCTGCTGGGCGATTTGCGTGGCACCGCCGACTTTCGCAGCCAGCGGGCCGAGTTGCGCCAGCGAGTCTGGCGTGTGGTCGAGGCCTGCGAGCAGGATGGCCAGTTGCGCCAGGCGTTGTTCGAACTGGCAGCGCGTCCACGCAGCTGCAGTGACAGCGTCGCGCTCAACTTCAGCCACCTGGAAGTGCTGGCGCTGGTGCACCAACGCACCCATGGCGTGACCGGCGTAGGGGCTGAGCGGGATTTGCTGCGCCTGGGGCGCGACCTGTTTCGCCTGGACGAGGTGGAGCGCCTGGCGACGCTGGACATCGAAAGCCGCTGGGATAGCGGTGCATTCGTCGACGACGTCGAGGTGCGCCTGGCCTACCGCGTCGGGTTGGCCGAGCCGCTGAACCTGCCCGCGCAACCTGAGGGTATGCGCTACGCCAGCAGCGCCGATGTGACGGCGCAGCAGCTCAGCCAGGTCCGCGCCCAGGTGCTGAGCGCCGAGCGAGGGCCGCGCCTGCTCGAGTCCCTGACCCAGCGCGAGTTCTGGCAGGCGCACCTGCGTGCCACCTATGGCGAGCAATTCGAGGCGACAGACCAACCCTTCCATCAGCGCCTGGAGGCGTTGCTAGAGGCCACTGACGACCTCACGGACGCTGAGTACCTGGCTGCCATCGATCAGGTCGCCCAGGCGCGTGAGCAGGCGCAACGGGCATTGATCTTCGAACTGACCCGCTCGGCCTGGCAACGTCATCCCGGCTGAGTGTCGGCGAGCGTTATGTAGTGCCGATTGCGGTTATTGGCATGGTGTCCTGCGAGCCTCCAGACCCCGGAGGACACCATGAACAATCCTTTCATTCCCCACGTCACCGTCGACGCGCTGATTGCCCAGCGGTTGCCGTCCTGGCTTGCCGGCTTGCCTCAGGAGCAACGCAGTGCGCTGCGCCAGGCCCTTGTGCTTCAGCAGCAGGCCGAGCATCGGCTGCAACAGATGTTCGGGGCGGTCACGCCCCTTGAAGCGTTTGCCGAGAACCTGCTCGGCGAGGCCATGACGTTGATAACCGACGAGGATATCGATGTGCGTGGCGCCAGGCTGCTCAGCGTCTGGCATGAGCCCGTCGCGCCGCTCGTCGCCAGCCTGCCGCTCACCTGGCGGACCCACCGTTCCGAGCAGACCTTGCTGGCAGCGGCGTTGCACAACTTCAGCGAGGAGGAAAGCCGTGCCGAGGCATTCCATGCCGGCACGCACCTGACCGACGATCTGGGCGAAACGATCAAGGCCTTCAAGCCTGAGCAGTACGCCTGGCTATGCCGTCAGCTCGATATCGGCGGCCAGTACCAGCGCTACCTCAAGACCCACTTCGAGCCAGAGGCTGCCGAGCCCAGGCAGCAGCTCGAGCAGCAGTTGGAGGCGGTGCACCGTGCCAACTTCGACGCCGCCGTTCAACTGGCGCTGGCCAAGGGGCAGCTCGATGCGCTCAGTGGTCGGCAGTTGCGGCCGCTGCTGTCGCCAATCCCGTTGGTTGCGCTGGAGCCGGCGCTCCTGGTGCCACGCCAGCTTCACCTGCTGGGCAAGCGGGCGATCGGCGTGGTCACCCTGGAAGTGCGCCGTGACGCCGCGCCAGACGCAACGCTGGAGGGCGTGATCGCCTGGGTGCCAGGTGACCCCCACGGGGCCGTCAGTCGCCACGCCTCTTGGAATGCCTTGTATCGGGCGTTTGCCCAACGCTTTCGGCAGCCGGGTTACCCGGCGTTCTTCAAGCGCTTCCTTGCGCAGGGCGACCACATCGCCTTCGAGCGGGTGCTCGCCGGGTTGCTGGCCGAGAAGGGCTTGGTGGAACTGGACGGGCGCCACCTCGATTTCGACGGCGAGCTGTTTGTCCGGTTGCGGCAGGATCAGGTGGGGAAGATCCTGGGTGATGCGCGGGTGCTGGCGGTACCGACGGACGATGAGGATCGCCGCAGCCGCAGTGAACGCCTGGAGAGCTACCTGAACGCAGGCCTGGGCCTGCTCAATCTGGCCGCGCTGTTCGTGCCCGGGCTTGGCCTCGCCATGCTCGGCGTGGCGGCGTTGGAGATCGCCAAGGAGGTCTACGAGGGGTATGAGGACTGGCGCATCGGTGACCGCGAAGGCGCGTTGAATCATCTGTTCGGCGTAGCCGAGAACGTGGCGGCCAATGCGCTGCTGCTGGCTGGTGGTGTCGCGGTAGGCAAGGTCTTGCAGCGTGTGCATGTCGTCGATGAGCTGGTACCGGTGGTGGGTGCCGATGGCGAGGCGAGGTTGTGTCATCCCGAGCTGGAGGGTTACAGGGTCGAAGACAGTGAAGAGGATGCACTGGGCGAGGTGATCGACAACTTCACCTGGCAGCATGTGCGTACCCACGAGGGCAGCTTTGCCGTGCAGCCGCATGCCGCCAGCGACACCTGGCAGTTGCGCCATCCGCAGCGGCCGGCGGCGTTGCCGGTGGCGCTGCGGGACAATGGCGCCGGCGCCTGGCGCCATGCCCTGGAGAGTCCTCAGCACTGGCAGGGCGCGCGACTCTTGCGCCGCCTGGGCCGCGACCTGGCCGATATTCCTGAATCGACCATGGTCCAGGTGCTGGAGACCACCGGGTTCGACGAAGCGCGGTTGCGCCGGTTGCACCTCGAGGACGCACCAACGCCGGCTCGTCTGCTCGACGCTTTGGAGCGGCTTCAGCTGCATGAACAGCAGCCGGCACTGCGAGGGGACGCGTTCGACATGGCCCTGACGGCACGCCAGGCGCCTGCGGGCGAGGCTGCGCGACTGTTGCGCCGTGATTTCCCGGGGCTGACGGTGCGATGCGCCGAAGAAATCGCCGAACAGGCCAGCACGGGACAGCTTGAGCAGATGACCCGCACCTCGCGCGTACCGCTGCTGCTTGCCGAACAGGCGCGCTGGGCGCTGCGCGACAGCCGCCTGGACCGTGCCTGTGCCGGGTTGCGCCAAGCCTCGGCGATGAATGCCGATGGCGAGCGACTGGCGTTCGGGCTGCTCGACACCCTGTCGCCCTGGGCTGACGGTATCCGTGTGGTGCTGCACGATGGCCAGGCCAGTGGCCCGCAACTGCTGGTGCTGGGCAAGGCGGATGCCCTGGATGCAAGGCGTATCGTCAAGGGTGCCGGGGGCTACCAGGCCATTGCCGCAGATGGCCGGGCACTGGCTGCAGATAACCGCGAGGGCTCGCTGGTCAAGGCGTTGCTGCTGCACATGGAGCCGGTGCAGCACCTGAACCTGGGCAGTGTCACGTTGAGCGAAGGGCAATTGGCTGACGCGCTGGCCGCTCGGGCCGCCAGCCAGCGCGAAGAGGCTGCCAGGCTGCTAGGTCTGGCCCCGGTGGGCGGCGGCGTCCGGCCCCCGGTACGGTTGGGGGATGGTCGGCTGGGCTATCCACTGAGTGGTCGCGCCGAGGGTGGAAGGCAGGCGCTGCGTCACGCGTTGCGGCAGATTCATCCCGAGCTTGGCGATGCCGAACTGGATGCATTTATCGCCGAACAGCTGCAGCGGCAGGTCAATCTCTGGGACCATGTGACCGAACTTCTGCGTCAACTCCCGCAGCTCGAACAACAACTGGCGACTTGGCGCCGAGGTGCCATCGGCCGCTCGCAGCAGGTCGCGCGTAAACGCATGGCGAAATACCTGTTGCGCAGTTGGCGCCACCAGGCGTTGATGCTGGAGGGCGAGCAGATCTATATGAGCATCGAGAGCGAGAGGGTAGGGGCGATGCCTGACTTGCCGGCCAGTGTGCGCTTTGACAACGTGACGCGACTGACCCTGCGCAATCTGGATCTGGATAGCTTGAATCCAGCGTTCTTCGGCCGTTTTGGCAGGCTGCAGCGCCTGGATCTGCGGGGCAATCGGCTCACCGGTCTACCGGCGACGCTGGAAGGGCTCGACAGTTTGCAAGAGCTGGAGCTGGCGGATAATCGGATTGTCCTGGGGCCTGAGAACCGCCGGCGCCTGGAACGCCTGGGGCAACTGCGCCGCCTCAACCTGAACCGCAACCCGCTGGTTGCCGCGCCGCGTCTGGAGGGGCTGTCCCGGTTACGCCACGTGAGCCTGCGCGGTACGGGGTTGACTCAGGTGCCGCAAGGGCTGGCGGCTTTGGCAGGTCTTGAGTACGCCGACCTGCGCGGCAACCGCATCGTCACCCTCGACAATGCGTTCTTCGGTCTGCCGTCACGCAGCATCGAGCGTATCCACTTGCACGACAACCCGCTGGATCTGCGCAGTGAAGCGCGCTTGAGCGCGTTTCTCCAGGCCGAGCCCCACCGCCTGCGTCGCCTGGTCGGGCACACCGACAGCACAGTCCAGAACCGTGACGCCTGGTTGCAGTTGCTGGAGCCGGATGACCGCCTGTTGCGGGGCATACAGTGGGACAGCTTGATGCACGAACCTGGGGCAGCCGATTTTTACCAGCTGCTCGCCGATCTGCGAGCAACAGAGGATTTCATCTTTCATCGCGGTGACCTGACTGCGCGGGTCTGGCGGGTGATCGAGAGCTGCGTAGGCAATACCGGGCTGCGCGAGCGATTGTTCGAGCTGGCCGGACATCCGCGCACCTGCAGCGACAGTGTGGCGCTGAACTTCAGCTTGCTGGAGGTGCAATCCTGGGTGTACCTGCGCACTGCTGGCCAGACAGGCCCGGCGGCCGAGCGCAGCTTGCAGCGATTGGGTCGTTCGCTGTTCCGGCTCGATGAGGTCGATCGCGCGGCGTCCGAGGAAATTGCCAGGCGCGCGGCCCGTGGCATCGAGTACGACGAGGTCGAGATCCGCCTGATGTACCGCGTAGGCCTGGCACAGTCCCTGGACCTGCCTGGGCAGCCGAGCAACATGCGTTTTCCGACCAGCGCCGAGGTTTCGCATCGCAGCCTGGTGGCGGTGCGCAGCCAGGTACTGATCGCCGAGCGCACGCCGCGCTTGATGGCGTCGGTGGCCCAGCGCGAGTTCTGGCAGACGCACCTGCGCGAGACCTATGCACAACGTTTCGAAGACACCGACCAGCCCTTCTATGAGCAGTTGGAGCAGTTGCAGCAAGCCGCTCTGCCGGAGGGTGAATACCTGTCGGGCACCAGCGCGGTGGCCGAGGCCCGTGAGGCGGCTATGCAGACGCTTATCGAAACCCTGACCCAGGAAATCTTTGTCCGCAATCCGTTATGAGCGGCATGAAGCGGGGCGCAGGCGCAAGCCTGCGCCCCGCGGGCTTCAGAAGCCGAAGTCGCTCAAGCCCGGGTGATCATCGGGCCTGCGCCCCAGCGGCCAGCGGAACTTGCGCTCGGCTTCGGTGATGGGTTGCTCGTTGATGCTGGCATGGCGGTTGCGCATCAGGCCGTCCTCGGCGAACTCCCAGTTCTCGTTGCCGTAGGCGCGGTACCACTGGCCGCTGTCGTCGTGGTACTCGTAGGCGTAGCGCACGGCGATGCGGTTGCCGGTGAAGGCCCACAGCTCTTTGATCAGGCGGTATTCCAGCTCGCGGTTCCACTTGCGGGTGAGGAAGGCCTGGGCCTCCTCGCGGCTGTTGCAGAACTCGGCGCGGTTGCGCCAGTGGGTATCGAGGGTGTAGGCGAGTGCGACCTTGGCGGGGTCTCGGCTGTTCCAGCCGTCCTCGGCCAGGCGGACTTTCTCGATGGCGCTTTCGCGGGTGAAGGGCGGAAGTGGAGGGCGGGACATTGGGCGTTCCTCAGCTTGCAGTGGTCAGCGGGATGCTGTGCACGGCTTGAAGGCTAGCCCGGCAGGTTGTGCAGGGAAATCCGTGCCTGGCTCACTTCACAATTGCAGGCGGCGGAACAATTGCAGCATCAGCCGCGCGGTCACTGTCCGCGCGGCGTTTTCAGATGATCAGTCCCAAGCCGGCGCCAGACCGTCGGGGCTGACTTCGCGACCATTGCGTTCCAGGGTGGCGATCAGCGCCATGTCGTCGGCATCCAGGTGCAGGCTGCGGGCAAGCAGGTTGCTGGCCAGGTTTTCGCGCTTGGTCGACGACGGGATCACCGCGTAACCCAGCTGCAGGGCCCAGGCCAGGGCTACCTGGGCGACGGTGGCCTTGTGCTTGGCAGCAATCTGGGCAAGTACCGGGTCCTTCAGCACCTTGCCATAGGCCAGGGTCATGTAGGAGGTGGTGGTGATGCCCTGCTCCTTGAGGAAGGTAGTCAGTTTGGCGTTCTGCAGATAGGGGCTGAGCTCGATCTGGTTGGTGGCGATCTCGCCTTTGCCGACGACTTCAATGGCCTGGCGGGTCAGCTCGATGTTGAAGTTGGAAACGCCTATCTGGCGGGCCAGGCCCAGTTTCTTGGCTTCAGCCAGGGCCTGCATGTATTCGGCCAGTTCCACGCCGTTGCCCGGCGCTGGCCAGTGGATCAGCAGCAGGTCGACGTAATCGGTACGCAGCTTGGCCAGGCTCTCGCGCAGGCTCGGCAGCAGCTTGTCGGCCGCGTAGTTGTCGACCCAGATCTTGGTGGTGATGAACAGTTCGCTGCGCGGCACGCCGCTTTCGGCGATGGCCTGGCCGACCTCGGCTTCGTTCTTGTAGATCTGCGCGGTGTCGATGGCGCGGTAACCCAGCTGCAGTGCCGACTTGACCGAGTCGATGACGGCTTGGCCAGTCAGGCGGAAGGTGCCAAGGCCGAAGGATGGAATGCTCATGGGGCTGCTCCTGTGGTGGGATGCCGGGGCTGCGTGCTGCGGCATCGTTCGGATAGGCGGCAGTGTGCGGTACTCACAGGTTTTGATTAAGGCGTCGGGGCGCCAAGGTCCTTTGACCTGGAGTCATGAGTGGGTGGTTTTTTCATGCCTGGCAAAGGGGGAAACACCCTGAAAACCGCTGTGGCTTTGCGCCTTTGCACAGGTAGTTGGTCGCAATTCTCACGTTGCCTCGGAACTAACTACACTGAGATGTCTCTATGATGGCGTCGGCAGACAGCAGGGGGGGCATTGTAAGGTGACCTCCGCCTGATTAGACTGCGCCGAATTCGTACGCAAAGCCCTACGTTAAGGACGTATATGATCAAGAAATGCTTGTTCCCGGCAGCCGGTTACGGCACTCGTTTCCTGCCCGCTACCAAAGCCATGCCCAAGGAAATGCTGCCGGTGGTCAACAAGCCACTGATCCAGTATGGCGTTGAAGAAGCACTGGACGCCGGCCTGAATGAAATTTCCATCGTCACCGGCCGCGGCAAGCGCGCCCTGGAAGACCACTTCGACATCAGCTACGAGCTGGAAAACCAGATCAAGGGCACCGACAAGGAAAAATACCTGGTCGGCATCCGTCGTCTGCTGGACGAGTGCTCGTTCGCCTACACCCGCCAGACCGAAATGAAAGGCCTGGGCCACGCCATCCTCACCGGCCGCCCGCTGATCGGTGACGAGCCGTTCGCCGTGGTACTGGCCGACGACCTGTGCGTCAACCTTGAAGGCGATGGCGTGCTCGCGCAAATGGTCGCGCTGTACAAGAAGTACCGCTGCTCGATCGTTGCCATCCAGGAAGTCGATCCGCAAGAAACCAACAAGTACGGCGTCATCGCCGGTGAAGAGATCAAGGACGGCATCTTCCGCGTGGATTCCATGGTCGAGAAGCCGAAGCCGGAAGACGCACCGTCGAACCTGGCCATCATCGGCCGTTACATCCTGACCCCGGACATCTTCGAGAAGATCGAACAGACCGAGCCAGGCAAAGGCGGCGAGATCCAGATCACCGACGCCCTGATGAAGCAGGCCGCCGAAGGCAACGTGATCGCCTACAAGTTCAAGGGCAAGCGTTTCGACTGCGGTGGCGCCGAAGGCTACATCGAGGCGACCAACTTCTGCTTCGAAAACTTCTACAAGACCGGCAAGGCGTACTGAGTTCGCCCGGCAGGTCCAGGAGCCACCCTTCGGGGTGGCTTTTTTGTTTGTGGCAGGCAACGGCGCTATGCTGGGCGCCTGCCAAGGAGACTGACTACATGGCCTACGATTTTGATCTGTTCGTGATTGGCGCCGGTTCCGGCGGTGTACGTGCGGCGCGTTTCGCCGCAGGCTTCGGCGCCAAGGTGGCCGTTGCCGAGAGCCGCTACCTGGGCGGTACCTGCGTCAACATCGGCTGCGTGCCGAAAAAACTGCTGGTGTACGGCGCCCATGTCGCCGATGAGCTGGAGCAGGCCGCCGGTTTCGGCTGGACCCTGGAAGAAGGCCACTTCGACTGGGGCACCCTGATCGCCAACAAGAACCGCGAGATCGAGCGCCTCAACGGCATCTATCGCAACCTGCTGGTCAACAGCGGCGTCACCTTGCTGACCGGCCACGCGCGCATCACCGGTGCCAACGAAGTGGAAGTGGAAGGCCAGCGCTACAGCGCTGCGAACATCCTGATCGCCACCGGCGGCTGGCCGCAGGTGCCGGACATTCCGGGCAAGGAGCTGGCGATCACCTCCAACGAGGCGTTCTACCTCAAGGACCTGCCGCGCCGGGTGCTGGTGGTCGGTGGTGGCTACATCGCCGTCGAGTTTGCCGGGATCTTCCAGGGTCTGGGCGCCGATACCACGCTGCTGTACCGCGGCGACCTGTTCCTGCGCGGCTTTGATGGCTCGGTGCGCACGCACCTCAAGGAAGAGCTGGAAAAACGCGGCATGGACCTGCAGTTCAACGCCGATATCCAGCGCATCGACAAGCTCGACGACGGCAGCCTCAAGGCCACCCTCAAGGATGGCCGCGAGCTGGTCGCCGACTGCGTGTTCTACGCCACCGGGCGCCGGCCGATGCTGGACAACCTGGGCCTGGAAAATACCGGTGTGGAACTGGACGAGCGCGGCTTCATCCGTGTCGATGAGCAGTACCAGACCACCGCGCCGTCGATCCTGGCCATTGGTGATGTGATCGGCCGCGTACAGCTCACCCCGGTGGCGCTGGCCGAAGGCATGGCCGTGGCCCGTCGTTTGTTCAAGCCCGAGCAGTACCGCCCGGTGGATTACCAGAACATCCCCACCGCAGTGTTCAGCCAGCCGCCGATCGGTACCGTGGGCTTGACCGAAGAGCAGGCGCTGCAGGCCGGGCACAAGGTGCAGATCTTCGAGAGCCGCTTCCGGGCGATGAAACTGACCCTCACCGATATCCAGGAAAAGACCCTGATGAAGCTGGTGGTGGATGCCGACACCGACAAGGTGCTGGGCTGCCACATGGTCGGGCCGGATGCCGGCGAGATCATCCAGGGCCTGGGCATCGCGCTGAAGGCCGGGGCTACCAAGCAGCAGTTCGACGAGACCATCGGCGTGCACCCGACGGCGGCCGAAGAGTTCGTCACCATGCGTACCGTTACCCGCTGATCCGCGTCACCCCTGATCGCGGGGCAAGCCCGCTCCCACGCCAGAACCGTCGCTTCCATGCGATTCTGGCGTGGGAGCGGGCTTGCCCCGCGATGCTTTTTGGCTCGCGCAATCCTTTGCTCAGCTCAATCCCTTCTATTAATAAAGCCACCTTATAGCCAAAACCAATCACAAGCATGAGCTTTGCCAATGAGCCTTCAGCCGGAGCAGTCGGTAGGATTCACTCCATCAACTGATTCCAACCCCATGAAGGAGCGTCTCTCATGCCAATCATCAACAGCCAGGTCAAACCGTTCACCGCCACCGCCTACCACAAGGGCGAGTTCGTTCAGGTCAGCGAAGCCGACCTGAAAGGCAAATGGTCCGTCGTGTTCTTCTACCCGGCCGACTTCACCTTCGTCTGCCCGACCGAGCTGGGCGACCTGGCCGACAACTACGCCGAGTTCCAGAAGCTGGGCGTCGAGATCTACGGCGTGTCCACCGACACCCACTTCACCCACAAAGCCTGGCACGACACCTCGGACACCATCGGCAAGATCCAGTACCCGCTGATCGGTGACCCGACCCACATCATCTCGCGCAACTTCGACGTACTGATCGAAGAAGCTGGCCTGGCCGATCGCGGTACCTTCGTGATCAACCCGCAAGGCCAGATCAAGATCGTCGAACTGAACGACGGTGGTGTAGGCCGTGACGCTGCCGAGCTGCTGCGCAAAGTCAAAGCCGCCCAGTACGTTGCCGCCCACCCGGGTGAAGTGTGCCCGGCCAAGTGGAAAGAAGGCGAAGCCACCCTGGCGCCGTCCCTGGATCTGGTTGGCAAGATCTAAGTCGATGTGCACCTCGCGGGCGGTAGACAGCCGCCAAAGCTGAAGTACCTACCGCCCCGTAAAAACGCCCGGGCGATCCTGCCTGGGCGTTTTTGTATCCGAAGTTTGAAAAAGGAATCGCCCGTATGTTGGACGCCACGCTTAAATCGCAACTGAAAACCTACCTGGAGCGGGTCACCCAGCCGATCGAAATCGTCGCTTCCCTCGACGACGGCGCGAAGTCCCGCGAATTGCACGACCTGCTGGTGGAAATCGCCGGCCTGTCGAACCACATTACCTTCAGCGCGGACGGCAGCGACGCCCGTCGTCCTTCGTTCTCGCTGAATCGCCCTGGGGCGGACATTAGCCTGCGTTTTGCCGGCATCCCCATGGGCCACGAATTCACCTCCCTGGTGCTGGCGCTGTTGCAGGTCGGCGGCCACCCCTCGAAAGCCAGCGCCGAAGTGATCGAGCAGATCCAGGGCTTGCAGGGTGAGTTCAACTTCGAAACCTACTTCTCGCTGTCGTGCCAGAACTGCCCGGACGTGGTCCAGGCGCTGAACCTGATGGCGGTGCTCAACCCCAACGTGCGCCACGTCGCGATCGACGGCGCGCTGTTCCAGGATGAAGTGGAAAGCCGCAAGGTCATGGCCGTTCCGAGCATCTACCTGAATGGCGAAGTGTTCGGCCAGGGCCGTATGGGCCTTGAGGAAATCCTCGGCAAGATCGACACCAGTGCCGGCGCGCGTCAGGCCGAGAAGATCAATGCCAAGGACGCTTTCGACGTGCTGGTGGTCGGTGGTGGCCCGGCCGGTGCGGCGGCGGCCATCTATGCCGCGCGCAAAGGCATCCGTACCGGGGTTGCCGCCGAGCGTTTCGGCGGCCAGGTGCTCGATACCCTGGCCATCGAGAACTTCATCTCGGTGCAGGAAACCGAAGGGCCGAAACTGGCCACGGCGCTGGAAGAGCACGTCAAGCAGTACGACGTCGACATCATGAACCTGCAGCGCGGCGAAGCGCTGATCCCGGCCGTTGACGGTGGCCTGCACGAAGTACGCCTGGCCGGCGGCGCCTCGCTAAAGGCCAAGACCGTGATCCTGGCCACCGGTGCCCGCTGGCGCGAAATGAACGTGCCGGGCGAGCAGGAATACCGCGCCCGTGGCGTGGCCTACTGCCCGCACTGCGATGGCCCGCTGTTCAAGGGCAAGCGGGTGGCGGTGATCGGCGGTGGCAACTCTGGTGTGGAAGCGGCCATTGACCTGGCCGGCATCGTCGCCCAGGTGACCCTGATCGAGTTCGACAGCCAGTTGCGCGCCGACGCGGTACTGCAGCGCAAGTTGCACAGCCTGCCGAACGTCACGGTGATCACCCGTGCGCTGACCACCGAAGTGGTCGGCAATGGCGAGAAGGTGACTGGCCTGCGTTACAAGGACCGCAGCACCAATGAAGTGCATGAGCTGGCGCTGGAAGGCATCTTCGTGCAGATCGGCCTGCTGCCGAACACCGATTGGCTCAAGGGCACTGTCGAGCTGTCGCCGCGTGGCGAGATCATCGTCGATGCCAAGGGCCAGACCAGCATCCCCGGCGTGTTCGCTGCCGGTGACGTGACCACGGTGCCGTACAAGCAGATCGTCATCGCCGTGGGCGAGGGTGCCAAGGCTTCGCTGGCGGCCTTTGATCACCTGATCCGGACTTCGGCGCCGGCGTAAGGCTGTTCCGGACTCATCGCGGGGCAAGCCCGCTCCCACGAGCTTGTATCAGGCTCGTGGGAGCGGGCTTGCCCCGCGATTGCTTTGGTGTGGCAGTGGCTATCATGAAGGGCAGGCCTATTTCGGAACCACGCCATGACCCTGATCAGCCGCGAACCCTGGTGGCTCGTGCCACCCCAGCCCGGGCAGAAAGAGCAGGACCTGCACTGGGGCTACCTGGAAATCTACGCCGACGGCCGTACCGTATTCGTCGACCAGCGCCCCAGCGAGCGTGAAATGGCCGAGCGCAAGAGCTGTCGCAACTTTCCCGAAGCACTCAAGCCCTGACGTCAGCCTTCAAGCTGGGCCAGGCGTTCCTCCAGCGCGGCGATCCGCGCTTCCAGCGCTTCGATGCGCTCCTGCGAGACACTGCCGGCACTGCTGCGTGCGCCACCTTCCTGCTGACGCGCGGCGAGGATTTCCTCGATTTGGGCCGGGTCGCCCAGGGCATGGGTGTAGCGGTCCTCACGCTGGCCGGCCTGGCGCGGCAGGTGCAGGGCCAGGCCACGGGAGATCAGGCGCTCCAGCTGGTGCTGGACCTGGTCGACGTCTTCGAAATCATGCAGGCGGTTGCTGCGGGTCAGCAGTTCGTTCAGGGTTTGCGGGCCGCGCAGGAACATCAGGCCCATCAGCACCAGCTGCGCCGGTACCAGCTCCAGCGCCTTGTCCACCCGCTGTTCCCAGCGGTCGGCACGGCTGCCCATCTGCAGGCGGGCCATGTTCTGCCCTTCGAGGGCGCGCAGGGCCTGGCCAACCTGGCCGGGGGAGAGGTTCATGACAGGTTCGCGGCTGGTTTTCTGGTTGCAGGCCAGGACCAGGGCATTGAGGGTCAGGGGGTAGGTTTCCGGGCTGCTGGCCTGCTTTTCGATCAACGAACCGAGGACGCGGATTTCGGTACTGTTGAAGCGGCCTTCGCCGGTGCTTTGGTGTTCAGACATGGCCCTGTCTCATTGCGAGGAAAAGGCCACTAGCCTAGGTAAAGTGCCTGGCTTAAGCAATCGTCGAACACATCGCGGGGCAAGCCCGCTCCCACGCTATGAACTGCTACTCGAGGGTTGGATTGGTGTCCAACTTCTTTGGGGGCAGTCCAAAGCGTGGGAGCGGGCTTGCCCCGCGATGGCCCTATCAGGCGCTGCGCTGTTCCATGGCCTGGCACGCGGCGGCCGTGAACAGCACGTCGGTGGACGAGTTCAGCGCCGTCTCCGCCGAATCCTGCAGCACGCCGATGATGAAACCGACCGCCACCACCTGCATGGCGACCTCGCTGGGAATACCGAACAGGCTGCAGGCCAGCGGGATCAGCAGCAGCGAACCGCCGGCCACGCCCGAGGCGCCGCAGGCACACACCGCCGCCACCACGCTGAGCAGCACGGCGGTGGGCAGGTCGACCGGGATGCCCAGGGTGTGCACGGCCGCCAGGGTCAGCACGGTGATGGTGATCGCCGCGCCGGCCATGTTGATGGTCGCGCCCAGCGGGATCGACACCGAATAGGTGTCCTCGTGCAGGCCGAGCTTCTCCGACAGCGCCAGGTTGACCGGGATGTTGGCCGCCGAGCTACGGGTGAAGAACGCGGTGATACCGCTTTCGCGCAGGCACAGCAACACCAGCGGGTAAGGGTTGCGGCGGATTTTCCAGAACACGATCAGCGGGTTCATCACCAGGGCCACGAACAGCATGCAGCCGATCAGCACGGCCAGCAGGTGCAGGTAACCCAGCAGGGCGTCCAGGCCGGACTGTGCCAGCGTCGAGCTGACCAGGCCGAAAATGCCCAGCGGGGCGAAGCGGATGACCACGCGCACGATCAGAGTGACGCCGTTGGACAGGTCCTCGACCACGGTGCGGGTGGTGTCATTGGCATGACGCAGGGCGATGCCCAGGCCGATGGCCCAGGTCAGGATGCCGATGAAGTTGGCATTGAGCAGGGCGTTGATCGGATTGTCGACGGCGCTCAGCAGCAGGTTCTGCAGTACTTCGCTGATGCCGCCGGGTGCACTGAGCGAAGCCTCGCTGGCGCTCAGCACCAGCTGCGAGGGGAACAACATGCTGGCGGCCACGGCCACTACCGCGGCGGCAAAGGTGCCCAGCAGGTACAGCCAGAGGATCGGGCGGATATGGGTTTCCTGGCCATGGCGGTGGTTGGCGATCGAGGCCATCACCAGGATGAACACCAGCACCGGCGCAACCGCTTTCAGGGCGCTGACGAACACCTTGCCAAGGAAACCGAGGTCGAGGGCCACGGAGGGGGCGAGCAGGGCCAGCGCGATGCCGGCCACCAGGCCGATGCAGATCTGCGTCACCAGGCCGGTGCGGTTGATGAGACGAAGAACGGGGGTCATGTGCAGCGCAATCTCGGGGGTGAATGAACCGCGTACTCTACCACAGCCAGGTTTGGCACTTATCGCGGGGCAAGCCCGCTCCCACGCTACCTGGATTGCCTGAGCGTCCCGCGATGTGTTCACCAGTGAAACAACTCTCGACGGGCCCCCTCGGTGATCGCCACGATGCCCGGGTGCTTGACCTTGCGCTCCACCGAGATGGCATAGAACGACTCGTTCACCGCCTCGGTCTGGCCGATCAGTTGCACCCCGTACTGGCGGCACACTTCTTCGGCGATCACGCTGGGGGCGACGAAGATGCCGCTGCCGGACTGGCCGAAGGCCTGCATCAGCGCGCTGTCGTCGAACTCACCGACAATGCGCGGCTGCACCTGTTGCTCGGCCAACCAGCGCAGCAGGCGGCTGCGCACCACCGTTTCCTGCCCGGGAATCAACAGCGGGGCATCGTCCAGGCAGGCGGGGAAGGGCTTGTCGAGCTGGGCGGCCAGCCTGTGCGTGGCAAAGAAGCTGAGGCCGCATTCACCCAGCTTCTGGCTGTAACCCTTGATGTCCAGGTGGTTGGGCATGGGGCTGTCGGAAATCACCAGGTCCAGGCGCTGGATCGCCAGGTCTGCGAGCAGGCGCTCGAGCTTGTCTTCGCGGCAGCTGATGCGCAGCACCTCGTCCAGTTCCATGGTGGGCGCCAGCAGGCGGTAGACGATGGACTTGGGCACCACGTCGGCCACCCCCACGCGGAACAGGATCTGTTCCTGAGGGCCTGCCCGCAGCATCGCCTCCAGCTCGCCGCCGATCTGGAACATCTGCTCGGCATAGGTGAGGGCCTGGCGGCCGGTTTCCGTCAGTTCCAGCTGACGACCGACGCGCTGGAACAGCTCCAGGTTCCAGGTCTGCTCGAACAGGCTGATCTGCCCGCTGATCGTCTGCGGCGTAAGATTCAGTTGCTCGCTGGCGCGGGCGATACTCCCGGTCTTTGCTACAGCCCAGAAGTAATGAAGCTGGCGGTAGTTGAGCATGGCGTTTCCGGATTCGTAAAAACCGAAGTATATCAGCTGAAAATACGAATTTTCCGGATGTTTCAGCCCCTCTAGAATGCGACCCCATCAGGCGCCCCGTGCGCCGCACGGATATCGACAAGCGAGGACCCCATGTTGCAACTCAAATCCATTGGTACGCCCCTGGTACTGGCCCTGGCGTTGTTCGCCATGAGCGGCTGCGACCAGGCCGAGAAGTCCGCCCAGCAGATGCTCGACCAGGCCGCCGAAACGGCCAAGCAGGCCATCGACAAGACCAACGACGCCGCCCAGCAGGCGCTGAGCGACGCCATCGGCAGCGATGGCGAGAAGGCCAAGGCCGAAGACGACAAGAAAGACACCCAAGACATCTGACCCACCGGACCCGAAGCAGGACTGACCAATGGAATATTTACTGGAACTCGCCGCTAGCCCCACCGCCTGGGTTGCCCTTGCCACCCTGGTGGCCATGGAGGTCGTGCTCGGCATCGACAACCTGATCTTCATCTCGATCCTCACCAACAAGCTGCCTGAGGAGTTCCGCTCGAAGGCACGACGCATCGGTATCAGCATGGCCTTGGTCATGCGCCTGGCGCTGCTCAGCACCGTGGCCTGGATCGTCCAGCTGACCGAGCCGGTAATCGATGTGTTCGGCCACGCCTTCTCGTGGAAGGACATGATCCTCATCGCCGGTGGCTTGTTCCTGCTGTGGAAGGCGACCAAGGAGATCCATGAAAGTGTCGACCCGCATGGTGCCAAGGAAGAGTCCAAGCTCGGCAGTACCGTGACCCTTGGTTTCACTGCGGCGATCTTCCAGATCCTGCTGCTGGACATCGTCTTCTCGATCGACAGCATCATCACCGCCGTGGGCATGACCGAGCACCTGCCGATCATGATCATCGCCGTGATCAGCGCCGTGATCGTGATGCTGGTGGCCGCCGACCCGCTGGCCAAGTTCATCAACGACAACCCGACCGTGGTGATGCTGGCCCTGGGCTTCCTGATCATGATCGGCATGACCCTGATCGCCGAAGGCTTCGGCGCCCATGTACCGAAAGGCTACGTGTATGCCGCCATGGCCTTCTCGACGGTGATCGAGATGCTCAACATCATGGCCCGCCGGGCGCGCTTGAAGCGTGAGGCTGCCGAGGGTTGAGTTAGTTTCGCAACCCTTTCGCGGGGCAAGCCCGCTCCCACGCTATGAACTGCTGGATGGATGTCCAACTTCTTGATGGCAGTTCATGGCGTGGGAGCGGGCTTGCCCCGCGATGTTTCAAGACTTGCCGGCAGTCTTGCGCCGGCGCGGGGTCGTGGCCTTGGCCGCCCCTTGCTCCACCTTGCGCTTGCCCCCACCCCCACGCTTCTTCTTCCACGGTGCACCCTTGCCCCCCGGCGCCAAGGGCGGGCCGCTGATGTTCAGGCGCATCCCCGCGCAGCGCTGTACCAGCTTGCCCATCCAGGCCGACTGCCGAGCGACGAACTCCTCAAGGCTCATCTCACCGCTTTGCACCATGTCCAACGCTTGCTCCCAGATGGCCGTGGTGCCGGGGTCGGCGATGGCGCGGGGCACGGCATCGATCAGGCTGAACGCCGCAGGTGTCGCCGACAGCGCCTTGCCATTCTTGACCAGATAACCACGATCGAGCAGGCCCTGGATGATGCTGGCACGGGTCGCCTCGGTACCGATGCCCGTGGTTTCCTTGAGCTTCTGTTTGAGCAGCGGATCATCCACCAGCTTGGCGACGTTCTTCATCGCCTTGATCAGGTCGCCCTCGGTGAAGGGCTTGGGCGGCTGGGTCCACAGGTCTTTGAGTTGCAGATCATGCAGCGCGCAGTCCTGCCCTTCGCGCAGGGCGGGCAGCACCTGGGCCGGTGGTGCTTCGCGGCCTTTGGCCGGGGTGAGTGCCTCGGGCAAGGCGCGGCGCCAGCCCGGCTCGACGATCTGTTTGCCCACTGCGCGCAGCGCAAGCCCTGCGCAGTCGAACTCGGCCTGGGTGCGGTCGTATTCGTGGTTGGGCAGGAACTGCGCCAGGTAGCGGGCGCGGATCAGCGTGTAGACCGCCTTGTACTTGGGCGGCAGGCGCGCCGGGTCGCTGGCGGCGGCGGTGGGGATGATGCCGTGGTGGGCGCTGACCTTCTGGTCATTCCACGCCCGTGAGCGGCGCTGGGGCTCAAGATGGGCTTGCAGCGGTGCGAGGCTGGCGTCGGCACGCTGCAGGGCGGCGAGAATCGCCGGTGCCTCGCCGTGCTGGCTGAGTGGCAGGTAGCCGCTGTCGCTGCGCGGGTAGGTGATCAGCTTGTGGGTTTCGTACAGGGCCTGGGCGATGTCCAGTGTCTCCTGGGCGCCCAGGCCGAATTTTTTCGAGCACAGCTCCTGCAGCGTGCCCAGGTCGAAGGGTAGCGGCGCCGCTTCGCGCACGCGCTCGGTGGCAACCTTGAGCACCCGCGCCGTGCCTGCGGCCTGCATGGCGGTGGCGGCCTGCTGCGCCAACGCTTGTTGCAGGCAGCGGCCCTGGTCGTCGCAGGCGTCTTCCGGCGCGCGCCATTGGGCATTGAACACCTGGCCTGCGCTTTCCAGCTGCACGTCGATGGCCCAGAACGGCACAGGCACGAAATCGGCGATGCTGCGGTCGCGGTCCACCACCAGGCGCAATGTCGGAGTTTGCACCCGGCCCACCGGTAGCACGCCCTGGTAGCCGGACTGGCGGCCGAGCAGGGTGAACAGGCGGCTCATGTTCATGCCGATCAGCCAGTCGGCACGCGAGCGGCCCAGGGCCGAGTGGTAGAGGCTGAAGGTTTCCTGGCCAGGCAGCAGGCGCCCCAGGGCCTTGCGGATCGAGGCATCGTCCAGTGCCGACAACCACAGGCGCTGGATGGGGCCGCGGTAGCGGCAGTGCTCGACCAGTTCGCGGGCGATCATCTCGCCCTCGCGGTCGGCGTCGGTGGCGATCACCAGCTCGCGGGCCTCGCCCAGCAGGCGCTTGACCGCCTTGAACTGGCTGGCGGTCTTGGGCTTGACCGTCATCTTCCACTTGTCGGGGATGATCGGCAGGTCGTCGAGGGACCAGCGCTTGTAGCGTTCGTCGTAGCTGTCGGGTGGCGCGGTTTCCAGCAGGTGGCCGATGCACCAGGTGACGCACACGTCAGTGCCTTGCCAGCAGCCATCGCCACGGCGCTGGGCGCCGAGCACCTTGGCGATGTCTTTTGCCTGGGAGGGTTTTTCGCAGAGAAAGAGGCGCATGGCCGGCAACGCTTCATCGTTGGAGATGGGGCACTAGGATGCGCAAGGCAGGGCGGGCAGGCAAGTTTTATCTGTATGCATGTACAGGTTTTATGCCCGCACCTTTGGCAGGGTAGCCCCAGGCATGGTGTTGGACCTTGGGGCGAGCCCCGTGCGAACTTGGCCCTTCGCCCGTCAGTCGTGTCAGTGGACGATGTCGCTGGGGCGTTTTTCCTACCTGCAACAAGGACGTCAAACAATGCCCGTATTCGATTACAAGCAACTCGACAGCGCCGCCTCCGGCGCGCTTTACCAGGACGCCATGGCCCTGGCCATGTACGCCTACCATGGCATCGACGACGGCTTTGCCGCCGGCTACCAGCAGCATGGCTTCGGCCTGGGCCTGCCGGCCACGCTGGTCAAGGCCTTGATCGGCGGCAGCGACAGCCAGGGGGTGATCCCCGGCATCCCGTGGAACCCCGATTCCGAAGCCAAGGCGTTGGCCCAGGTGAAAGCCGCCGGCTGGACGCCGATCAGCGCAGAGCAGTTGGGCTACAACGGCCACACCGATGCCCGCGGTACCTTTCACGGGGAAACGCCGGGCTACACCAGTGCCCAGGTGGAGATCCTCGGGCGCTACGACGCCAATGGCCAGCTGAGCGGGATCGGCATCGCCTTCCGTGGCACCAGCGGGCCCCGCGAGAACCTGCTGGGGGACACCCTGGGCGATGCGGTGAACGACCTGTTGGCGGCGCTGGGGCCGGCCGGCTATGCCCGCGACTACGCGGCCAACGCCTTCGATGGCCTGCTCGGTAACGTCGCGGCCTTCGCCAAGGCCAACGGCCTGAGCGGCGCCGACATTACCGTCAGCGGCCACAGCCTGGGCGGCCTGGCGGTCAACAGCCTGGCCGACCTCAGCGGTGCGCGCTGGGGTGGCTTCTATGAGGATGCGCGCTACGTTGCCTTTGCCTCGCCCACCCAGGCTGCGAACCCCGACAAGGTGCTTAACATCGGCTACGAAAACGACCCCGTGTTCCGTGTGCTCGACGGCACGTCGGTCACCTGGGGCACCCTGGGCGTGCATGACGGTGCCAAGGCTTCGGCCACCGACAATATCGTCAACTTCAACGACCACTACGCTTCGGACGCCTGGAACCTGCTGCCGTTCTCCATCGGCAACATCGCTACCTGGCTGTCGCACCTGCCGGCGGCCTATACCGACGGCCTGGGCCGGGTGCTGGACTCCGGCTTCTATCAGTGGACCAGCCGCGACTCGACCATCGTGGTCAGCAACCTGTCCGACGTCACCCGGGGCTCGACCTGGGTACAGGACCTCAACCGCAACGCCGAGACGCACAAGGGCAGCACCTTCATCATCGGCAGCGAGCAGGCCGACCTTATCCAGGGCGGGCGTGGCAACGATTACCTGGAGGGGCGCGGCGGCAACGACACCTTCCGTGACGAGGGTGGCTTCAACCTGATCGACGGTGGCAGCGGCCACGACACCTTGAAGCTCGGCGACGCGCTGGCCAACCTGAGCATTGCCCGTGACGGGCAAGGGACGCTGTACGTGCGCGACGCCGAGGGCGGCATCAGCCTGGTGCGCAACGTGGAGAGCCTGGTGAGCCAGGAGACGAACCTGGTGTTCTTCAGCAAGGAGGTCAGCCACACGGTTGGCGCCGATGGCTTGTTCTCCAGCGGCAAGCTCAACCTCTATGCCGCCTCGCAAAGCGGCAGCCAGGCGGGCGACACGCTGGTGGCCGGCAAGCAGGGCCAGTGGCTGTTCGGCCTGGACGGCGACGACCGCCTGCTGGGCGGTGCGGGCAATGATGTGCTGGTGGGCGGTGCCGGCAACGACCTGCTCAGCGGCGGGGCAGGGCGTGACACCTTCCTGTTCGACGGCCATTTCGGCCAGGACCGGGTGCTGGACTTCAGCAGCCAGGACCGCCTGGTGTTCATGGGGGTGGACGGTGGCACGGCGTCGCGGGACTTCCGGGATCACCTGAGCCAGGTGGGTGATGACCTGGTGCTGACCTTCGGCAAGGACAGCGTGACCCTGGTGGGCATTGCCGGGCAGGGCCTGGCGGACGGCCAGATCGTCATCGCTTGATGGGGTGAACCCGTCGCGGCCGGGCGCCGCGGCGGGTTCAGGCCGGGATCAGTATTCCCAGAAGATGCGCTGCAGTTCCTTGCTGTCCTGGGTCTTGGTCATGGCGACCATGGCCAGGATGCGGGCTTTCTGCGGGTTCAGGTCGTGGGCCACGACCCAGTCGTTCTTGTCGTCGGGCTGTTCGGCGTTGCGCAGCACGAAGCCACCCTGGTTGACGTGGGACGAACGAATGATCTGCACGCCGTTCTTGCGCAGTTCCTGCAGAGCAGGGACGACGCGCGACGACACCGAACCGTTGCCGGTGCCGGCGTGGATGATCGCCTTGGCGCCACCCTGGGCCAGGGCCTTGTAGGCGGTGTCGGTGACGTTGCCGTAGCCGTAGGCGATGTCCACGGCCGGCAGGCTGCTGATGGTCTTGATGTCGAACTCGGAGTTGACCGTGTGGCGCTTGGCCGGCAGGCGGAACCAGTAGGACTTGCCTTCCACTACCATGCCCATCGGGCCCCAGGCGCTCTTGAAGGCTTCGGTCTTGATGTTGACCGACTTGCTCACGTCGCGGCCGGACTGGATCTCGTCGTTCATGGTCACCAGCACGCCCTTGCCACGGTTCTGCTTGTCGCTGGCCACGGCCACGGCGTTGTACAGGTTGAGCATGCCGTCGGCGGACATGGCGGTGCCCGGGCGCATGGAACCGACCACCACGATCGGCTTGTCGGTCTTCTCCACCAGGTTGAGGAAGTAGGCGGTCTCTTCCAGGGTGTCGGTGCCGTGGGTGATGACGATGCCGTCGACGTCCTTGCTGTCGGCCAGTTCGGCAACACGCTTGCCCAGCTTGAGCAGGTCGTCGTTGCTGATGCTTTCGGAGGCGATCTGCATGACCTGCTCGCCGCGCACGTTGGCGATGTCCGCCAGTTCCGGTACACCGGCGATCAGCTTGTCGATGCCGAGCTTGGCGGCCTGGTAGGTGGCGCTGTTGGCGGCGCTGGCACCGGCACCGGCGATGGTGCCGCCGGTGGCGAGGATCACCACGTTGGCGAGCTTCTGTTGTTGCTCGGCTTCCTTGGCCGAAACGGTGGTCGGCAGGGCCAGCAGCAGGGCCAGGGTCGCCGGAGTGAAGGCCTTGAGTGCGATATGGATCATAGTTCTTCTTCTCTCTTCCTATTGAGATGTTCGCTGTGTCGCACAACAGTCAGGCAGATTTCGTACCAGGCTTGACCGTTCGTCGCTTTTCATCTGTAAGCCGTTGATATTCATCATGTGTAACCTGAATGCGTGAGACTGCGCGGGCTGCCGTCGTTCGGCATCCCGAACGCACGTAGGAAAAGTGTTCGGTTTTTCGGATAAATTGCGGATAATCTGGCGCGCGTGCTGGCGCTTTGCCGACGTACTGGATTTGACAAACGCGGGACCTGTTTCCATAGTGAGTCACCGCAAACGTTTGCATCCGATAAAAATCACAAAATTCGGAGTCATTTCCATGAAGCTGCCGTTCTCCGGTCGTCCGCTGGCCGTCGCTGTACTCTCTTCGCTGATGCTTGCCCTGCCACTGACCGCCGCCCATGCCGAGGACGCGCCCAAGGTCGCACTGGTGATGAAATCTTTGGCCAACGAGTTCTTCCGCACCATGGAAGACGGCGCCAAGGACTACCAGAAAGCCCACCCCCAGGATTTCGAGCTGATCGCCAACGGCATCAAGAATGAAACCGATACCGGCGAGCAGATCCGCATCGTCGAGCAGATGGTCAACTCAGGCGCCAAGGCCCTGGTGATCGCGCCGGCCGACTCCAAGGCGCTGGTCGCGGCGGTGAAGAAGGCCATGGACAAAGGCGTGATCGTGATCAACATCGACAACCGCCTCGACCCCGAACTGCTCAAGAGCAAGGGCATCAGCGTGCCCTTCGTCGGCCCCGACAACCGCAAGGGCGCTCGCCTCGTCGGCGATTACCTGGCCAAAGAGAAGCTCAAGGCCGGCGATCAGGTCGGCATCATCGAAGGCGTGCCGACTACCACCAACGCCCAGCAGCGCACCGCCGGCTTCAAGGACGCCATGGAAGCCGCGCAGATGAAGATCGTCTCGGTGCAATCGGGCAATTGGGAGATCGACAAAGGCAACGCCGTGGCCGCCTCGATGCTCAACGAATACCCCGACCTCAAGGCGCTGCTGGCCGGCAACGACAGCATGGCGCTGGGCGCGGTCTCGGCCGTGCGCGCTGCCGGCAAGGCCGGCCAGGTGCAGGTGGTCGGCTACGACAACATCAAGGCCATCAAGCCGATGCTCAAGGATGGCCGCGTGCTCGCCACCCTCGACCAGGCCGCCAGCCAGCAGGCGGTGTATGGCATCCAGGCGGCGTTGACCATGCTCAAGGGCGAGAAGCCTGCCGTGGATGCCGACAATGTGATCCAGACGCCGGTGGAATTGATCACGAAGTGACTGTTCGTGAGTGAGAGACCTGATGCTTGAGTGGTCGTGGGAGCGGGCTTGCCCCGCGATGGGCGCACCGCGGTGGATGGCACCGGCTACGCCGGTGTTCGCGGGGCAAGCCCGCTCCCACGCAGGCAAGATCAACAAGCTGTGATTGGTTCTATCAAGAGAGGTGGCCATGTCAGTAACGGCCAATGAAACCATGCTGGCCGTCAGCGGCCTGGGCAAGACTTACGCCCAGCCGGTGCTCGGCGACGTCACCCTCGAGCTGCGCGGCGGCGAGGTGCTGGCGCTGACCGGCGAAAACGGCGCGGGCAAGTCGACCCTGTCCAAGCTGATCAGCGGCCTGGAAATCCCAACCACCGGGCAGATGCACTACCGCGGCCAGCCCTACAACCCCGGCAGCCGCGCCGAGGCGGAGCGCCTTGGGGTGCGCATGGTGATGCAGGAGCTCAACCTGCTGCCGACTCTGACCGTCGCCGAGAACCTGTTTCTCGACAACCTGCCCAGCCGCTTCGGCTGGATCAGCCAGAAGCGCCTGCGCCAGTTGGCCACGGCGGCCATGGCCCAGGTGGGCCTGGAAGCCATCGACCCGGACACCCCGGTTGGCGAGCTGGGCATCGGCCATCAGCAGATGGTCGAGATCGCCCGCAACCTGATCGGCGACTGCCATGTGCTGATCTTTGACGAGCCCACGGCCATGCTCACCAACCGTGAGGTGGAACTGCTGTTCACCCAGATCGAGCGCCTGCGCCAGCGTGGCGTAGCCATCGTCTATATCTCGCACCGCCTCGAAGAGCTGCAGCGCGTGGCCCAGCGCATCGCCGTGCTGCGCGACGGCAAGCTGGTATGCGCCGAGCCGATCCAGCGCTACAGCAGCAACGAGCTGGTCAACCTGATGGTCGGCCGCGAGCTGGGCGAACACATCGACCTTGGCCGCCGCCAGATCGGCGCGCCGTTGCTCAAGGTCGACAAGCTCAGCCGTGGCGACAAGGTGCGTGAAGTGTCGTTCGAGGTGAGGGCAGGGGAGATCTTCGGCATCTCCGGGCTGATCGGCGCCGGGCGCACCGAGCTGCTGCGCCTGATCTACGGCGCCGACCGCGCCGACAGCGGGCAGATTGCCCTTGGCTTGCCGCCGCAGCCAGTGAGCATCGACTCGCCCAAGGCCGCCGTGGCCGCCGGCATTGCCCTGATCACCGAGGACCGCAAGGGCGAAGGCTTGCTGCTGACCCAGTCGATCAGCGCCAACATCGCCTTGGGCAACCTGGGCGCCGTATCCCGCGCCGGTGTGCTCGACAGCGGCGCCGAGCGCAGCCTGGCCGAACGGCAGATCAGCGCCATGCGCATTCGCAGCGCCAGCCCGGCGCAGGCGGTGGGCGAGCTGTCCGGCGGCAACCAGCAGAAGGTGGTCATCGGCCGCTGGCTCGAGCGTGACTGCCAGGTGCTGCTGTTTGACGAGCCCACCCGCGGGATCGATGTGGGGGCCAAGTTCGACATCTATGGCCTGCTTGCCGAACTCGCTCGCCAGGGCAAGGCCCTGGTGGTGGTGTCCAGCGACCTGCGCGAGCTGATGCTGATCTGCGACCGCATCGCCGTGCTGTCCGCCGGGCGTCTGATCGACACCTTCGAGCGTGACCGCTGGAGCCAGGACCAGCTGCTTGCCGCCGCCCTTGCCGGCTACCAGAAACGTGATGCCCTGCTGCACGACGCAGCTCCCAGGATGGACGCATGAAAACCACTCCCCTCGACACCTCGGGCGCCGTGCCCGCCCGCCGCAGCGGCAACTATTATGGCCTGGGCACCTACCTGGGCCTGGCCGGCGCCTTGCTGGCGATGATCGTGCTGTTCTCGTTGCTGAGCAGCCACTTCCTGTCCTACGCCACCTTCAGCACCCTGGCCAACCAGATCCCCGACCTGATGGTGCTGGCGGTGGGCATGACCTTTGTATTGATCATCGGCGGCATCGACCTGTCGGTGGGCTCGGTGCTGGCGCTGGCCGCCTCCACGGTCAGCGTGGCGATCCTCGGCTGGGGCTGGAGCGTGCTGCCCGCCGCCTTGCTCGGCATGGCCGTGGCGGCGTTGGCCGGCAGCATCACCGGCAGCATTACCGTGGCCTGGCGTATCCCGTCGTTCATCGTCTCGCTGGGCGTGCTGGAGATGGCCCGGGGCCTCGCCTACCAGTTCACCGACTCGCGCACTGCCTACATCGGCGATGCCTTCGCCTGGTTCTCCAACCCCATCGCCTTCGGCATTTCGCCGGCCTTCATCATTGGCCTGCTGGTGATCGTGCTGGCCCAACTGGTGCTGACCCGCACGGTGTTCGGCCGCTACCTGATCGGCATCGGCACCAACGAAGAAGCCGTGCGCCTGGCCGGTATCGACCCGCGCCCGTACAAGATCCTGGTGTTCGCCCTGATGGGCGTGCTCGCCGGCCTGGCCGCGCTGTTCCAGATTTCCCGCCTGGAGGCCGCCGACCCCAACGCCGGGGCTGGGCTGGAGCTGCAGGTGATCGCCGCCGTGGTGATCGGCGGCACCAGCCTGATGGGCGGGCGCGGCTCGGTCATCAGTACGTTCTTCGGGGTGCTGATCATCTCGGTGCTGGCCGCAGGCCTTGCGCAGATCGGTGCTTCGGAACCCACCAAACGCATCATCACCGGGGCGGTCATCGTCATCGCCGTGGTGCTCGACACTTACCGTAGCCGGCGTGCGAACCGGCGGAACTGATAAAACATGGCCACCATCAAAGATGTCGCGGCACTGGCGGGTATTTCCTACACCACCGTGTCCCATGTACTGAACAAGACCCGTCCGGTCAGCGAACACGTGCGCCTTAAAGTCGAGGCGGCGATCGCCGAGCTCGACTACGTGCCCAGCGCCGTGGCCCGCTCGCTGAAAGCCCGCAGCACCGCCACCATCGGCCTGCTGGTACCCAACAGTGTCAACCCGTACTTCGCCGAGCTGGCCCGGGGTATCGAGGATGCCTGCGAGCGCAACGGCTACTGCGTGATCTTGTGCAACTCCGACGACGATCCGCAGAAGCAGCGCAGCTACCTGCGCGTGCTGCTGGAAAAACGCATTGACGGCCTGATCGTCGCCTCGGTGGGCGAGGAGCGCGACCTGCTCGACAGCCTGGCCTGCGTGCGCACGCCCATGGTCATCGTCGACCGCGCGCTGGACGGCGTCGAGGCAGACCTGGTGCGCATCGATCACGAGCACGGCGCTTACCTGGCTACCCGCCACTTGCTGGAGCTGGGCCATCGCGACATCGCCACCATCGCAGGCCCCGTGGACACTGGCGTCAGTCAGCTGCGCCTGGCCGGTTTCCGGCGGGCCATGGCCGAGGCCGGGCTGCGCATTGCCGCCGGCCATGTGCTGCACAGCGACTTCACCAGCCCCGGAGGCCATGCCGCCGCGGCGCGCCTGCTCGATGGCCAGCGGCCGACGGCGATCTTCGCCGGCAACGACATGATCGGCTTTGGCGTACTGCGCGCCGCCGCCGAACGCAATATCAACGTGCCGGGCGAGTTGTCGGTGATTGGCTTCGACGACATCGAGCTGAGCCGTTATGTGTACCCGGCGCTCACCACCGTCGGCCAGTCGATCCGCGAGCTGGGCGACAGCGCGGCGGCGCTGCTGCTGTCGCGCATTGGCGCGCCGAGCTGCGGGGCGGTGGAGCAGCGCATCGTCGCGCCGCGCATCGTCCTGCGCGAATCCACCGGGCCGCGCCCGGACCTGTTCAACGATTACCGTTAAGGAATGCCCATGAATGCCAAGGTGGTAGTGGTTGGCAGCCTCAACATGGACCTGGTGGCCCGCGCCCAGCGCTTGCCACGGGGTGGTGAGACCCTGGCCGGTGACAGCTTCTTCACCGTGCCCGGCGGCAAGGGTGCCAACCAGGCCGTGGCCGTGGCCCGGCTGGGCGCCAGCGTGGCGATGGTCGGCAATGTGGGGGACGATGCCTATGGCCAGCAGCTGCGCGAGGCGCTGCAAGTGGAAGGTGTCGACTGCCAGGGCGTCGGCATCTGCCCAGGGGTCTCCAGTGGCGTTGCGCTGATCGTGGTGGATGCCGCCAGCCAGAACGCCATCGTCATCATTCCCGGTGGCAATGGCTTGCTCACCCCTGAGGCGGTGCAGCGCTTCGACGCGTTGCTGCAGCAAGCCGAGGTGATCATCTGCCAGCTTGAAGTGCCTGCCGAGACTGTGGCCTGGGCCCTGGCGCGCGGGCGCGAGCTGAGCAAGACGGTGATCCTCAACCCGGCGCCGGCCACCGGCCCGCTGCCGGCGCAGTGGTACGCCCATATCGACTACCTGATCCCAAACGAAAGCGAGGCCGAGGCGCTGAGCGGGATCGCGGTGACCGACCTCGACAGTGCTCGCCGTGCCGGCGAACAGTTGATAAAGCTGGGGGCAGGGAAGGTGATCGTCACCCTGGGTGCCCAGGGTGCATTGTTTGTCGACGGGCAGGGCGACAGGCATTTCCCTGTCGCACCGGTCAATGCAGTGGACACCACGGCGGCCGGTGACACCTTTGTCGGTGGTTTTGCCGCCGGCCTGGCCCGTGGCCTTTCGCTCGACGACGCAATCGTTTTCGGGCAGCGTGCAGCGGCGTTGTCGGTCACTCGGGTGGGGGCTCAGCCGTCGATTCCCTATTTGCAGGAGCTGGCGCCATGAAGAAGACGCCGCTGCTGAACATCGCCCTATCAAGGCTTGTTGCCGGGTTGGGTCATGGCGACATCGTGGTGATCGGCGATGCCGGTTTGCCGGTGCCGCCTGGGGTCGAGCTGATCGACTTGGCGCTTACGCCGGGGATTCCGGATTTCGCCAGCGTGCTGCGGGTGGTGTTGAGCGAGATGCAGGTGGAGCGGCATGTATTGGCCGAGGAAATCTTGCAAGCTGCGCCGCCGGCGTTGGTGGAGGTTGAACGTTTGCGTGGCGAAGGGCAGATCGGTGCGCGCCAGCTACTGACCCACGCCGAATTCAAGGTGCTATGCCAGAAGGCCAGGGCCGTGGTGCGCACGGGTGAGTGCAAGCCTTACAGCAATATTGCCCTGGTGGCGGGCGTTACTTTTTGAGTCACCCTCGCGGGGCAAGCCCGCTCCCACGGTTCTGCGCGGGCACGAGCGTGGGAGCGGGCTTGCCCCGCGATTGAATCAATCATCAAACAACAAGGAGTGTTGAATGTCTCTCAAACGCCTGCTCCAAGGAGCTGCTCTCATGTCTGCGCTAACCGCTACCACGCTGATGGCCGCCCCGCGCGACCTGATCATCGACACCGACCCTGGCGCCGACGATGTGGTTGCCCTGCTGCTGGCCATGGCTTCCCCTGACGAGCTGAGAATCCGCGCCATCACCACGGTCGCCGGCAACGTGCGCCTGGACAAGACCTCGCGCAACGCCCGCCTGGCCCGCGAATGGGGTGGGCGCGAAGACATCCCGGTGTATGCCGGGGCCGGGCGGCCTTTGGTGCGCCCGCCGATCTACGCAGCCAATGTGCACGGTGAAGAAGGGCTGACCGGCGTCCAGGTGCATGAACCGAAACAGCCCTTGGTCAAAGGCAACGCCGTGCAATACCTGGTCGATACCCTGGGTGCCGCCGAGCCCCACAGCATCACCGTCGCCATGCTCGGCCCGCAGACCAACCTGGCCCTGGCGCTGATCCAGCAGCCGGACATCGCCAAGGGCATCAAGGAAGTGGTGGTCATGGGCGGTGCTCACTTCAATGGCGGCAATATCACCCCGGCGGCAGAGTTCAACCTGTATGCCGACCCGCACGCCGCCGAGGTGGTGCTGGCCAGTGGCGTCAAGCTCACTTACCTGCCGCTGGACGTCACCCACAAGCTGCTCACCAGCGATGCACGCCTCAAGCAACTGGCGGCGGTGAACAACAAGGCCAGCAAGCTGGTGGTGGATATCCTCAACGCCTACATCAAGTTCGACATGGACACCTACGGCATGCCTGGCGGCCCGGTGCACGATGCCAGTGTGATCGCCTACCTGCTCAAGCCTGAGCTGTTCAAAGGGCGGGACATCCACATGGTGGTCGACAGCCGTGAGGGCCCGACCTTTGGCCAGACCGTCGCCGACTGGTACGGCGTGCTCAAGCAGCCGGCCAATGTCACCTGGGTGGAGGAGGGCGACGCACAGGGCTTCTTCGACCTGCTCAGCGCGCGCCTGGCTCGATTGAAATAGCCGCCTGCGGCGCGCGGCGTTCCAGCACCTGCTCGATAAAGCTGCGCGCCGCTTCACCACCGCGGTCGCGCACCAGCAGATCGATGGCGATCAGCACCAGTTCTTCGGGGGTGTCCGGGCTATAGGCACTCTGGCCTTCGTCCCATTTGACCTTGATGTCGGCATCGATGCTGTGGTTGCTCATGAAGCGTTCTCGCTGGGGGCCTGGGCTGAGGAATCGAATACCGGGTCCTGGCGTTCGAAGGGAGGCGTTGCGCGCTCCATTGAATGCAGTAAATCACGGCTTGCAGTCAACGGCCCTGCGACTTAAGCATAAGCGCCGCTACCGGTGTAACTGAAGGTTTGGTGCAAAATCCGGTCACGATTGCGTTGCCCGCCTAGGGCGCGGTTCAGGCAGAATCCGGCGCTTTTCAGCTAACTGTCAGCGGACATTGCCGCATCGACTTTCAGGAGGATTCATGTTCCGTTTCCGCGCATCCCTGGCTACCCTGCTGGTGGCTACTGTACTGGCAGGTTGCAGTACTGGTGCCACTTCCCGTCAAGCCGCAGTCCCGTCTGCATCGCCCAACAATGAGGGGCGCTGCGACGCTAGCGGCGCCGCCTTCGCCATCGGCAGGCAGGCCACTCCTGAACTGTTGGAGCAGATGCGCAAGGCCAGCGGCTCGCAGCAGATGCGCTTCCTCAAACCCGGTTCGCTCATCACGGCAGATAGCCGAGACGATAGAGTCGACATCAGCGTCGATGACAAGGGTGTGGTCATAAAGGTGGAATGCCGCTGAGTCTGGTGCAAAATCCGGTCACGATTGCGTTGCCCGCCCGGCGCGAGGTTCAGGCAAAATTCGGCGTTTTGCAACAAACAGTTAGCGGAATTGTCGCATGTGCAATTCCCACATCGATTTTCAGGAGGATTCATGTTCCGTACCCGCGCTTCCCTGGCGACCCTGTTGCTGGCTACCGTTCTCGCAGGCTGCAGCACCGGCGGCACTTCGGGTGGCACTGCCGCCCCTGCCGCCCCGGTCGGCAACGATGGCCGCTGCGAAGCCAGTGGCGCCGATTTCACCGTCGGCAAGCCGGCTACCGCGGAGTTGCTCGAGCAAGCGCGCAAGGCCAGTGGCTCGCAGATGGCGCGTATCCTCAAGCCCCACGACATGATCACCCTGGAGTACCGCTCCGAGCGCTTGAACCTGAATGTCGATGACAAAGGTGTGGTCACCCGCGTCAACTGCGGCTGATGCAATCGCGGGGCAAGCCCGCTCCCACGTGGGAGCGGGCTTSCCCCGCGATGGGTCAGACCTGCTTACTCGGCCTTGAGGGTCTTCACGCCTTCAGCGGTCCCCAGCAACAGCACATCCGCCGGGCGCGCCGCGAACAGGCCGTTGGTGACCACGCCGACAATGGCGTTGATCTGGCTTTCCAGTGCCACCGGGTCGGTGATTTGCAGGTTGTGCACATCGAGGATGACGTTGCCGTTGTCGGTCACCACGCCCTCGCGGTACACCGGGTCGCCGCCCAGCTTGACCAGCTGGCGCGCCACATGGCTGCGGGCCATGGGGATGACTTCGACCGGCAGCGGGAAGGCGCCCAGTACCGGTACCAGCTTGCTGGCGTCGGCGATGCAGATGAAGGTCTTGGCCACGGCCGCGACGATCTTCTCGCGGGTCAGGGCCGCGCCGCCGCCCTTGATCAGGTTGAGGTGGGCGTCGCTTTCGTCGGCGCCATCCACGTAGAACTCCAGCTCGCTCACGCTGTTCAGCTCATACACCGGGATGCCATGGCCCTTCAGGCGCTGCGCGGTGGCCTCGGAGCTGGCGACGGCGCCGTCGAAGGCGGTCTTGTGCTGGGCCAGGGCATCGATGAAGAAGTTGGCGGTAGAGCCGGTGCCGACACCGACGACGCTCTTTTCATCCAGTTTCGGCAGGATGAGGTCGACGGCGGCCTGGGCAACGGCCTGTTTGAGTTGGTCCTGGGTCATGCGGGCTCCGGGAGGGGCTGGGCGGAAATCGAAAGGGGCCTAGTATAACGGCTCGCGCGGCTTTGCTGTGGTCGCCCGACGTAGCGCTGCGGTAGACTCCCAGGCCTTGTCCCGCGGCCCAGTGATGCTTTCCCGATGCTCGAACAGTACGTCAAGAAGATCCTCACCTCGCGCGTCTACGACGTTGCCGTCGAAACCCCGCTGCACAGTGCCGGCCAGCTGAGCAAGCGCCTGGGCAACACGGTGCTGCTCAAACGCGAGGACCTGCAGCCGGTGTTCTCGTTCAAGATCCGCGGGGCGTACAACAAGCTGGCGCAGCTGAGCGCCGAGGAACTGGCCCGCGGCGTGGTCACCGCGTCGGCCGGCAACCACGCCCAGGGCGTGGCCCTGGCCGCCCGTGAGCTGGGCATCAAGGCCACCATCGTGATGCCCAAGACCACTCCGGAGATCAAGATCGAGGGCGTGCGCTCGCGTGGCGGCAAAGTGGTGCTGCATGGCGACTCCTTCCCCGAGGCACTGGCCTATTCGCTGAAGCTGGTCGACGAGAAGGGCTTCGTCTATATCCACCCCTATGACGACCCGCACACCATCGCCGGCCAGGGCACGGTGGCCATGGAAATCCTGCGCCAGCATCCGGGCCAGCTTGACGCGATCTTCGTGCCGGTCGGCGGCGGCGGCCTGATCGCCGGCATCGCCGCCTACGTGAAGTACCTGCGCCCGGACATCAAGGTGATCGGCGTCGAGCCGGACGATTCCAACTGCCTGCAGGCCGCCATGGCTGCCGGCGAGCGCGTGGTGCTGCCGCAGGTCGGGCTGTTCGCCGACGGTGTGGCGGTGGCGCAGATCGGTCAGCACACCTTCGACATCTGCCGGCACCATGTGGATGAAGTGATTACCGTCAGCACCGACGAGATCTGTGCGGCGATCAAGGATATCTACGACGATACCCGCTCGATCACCGAACCTGCCGGCGCACTGGGTGTGGCCGGGATCAAGAAGTACGTCGAGCTCAAGGGCGTGACCGGGCAGACCCTGGTGGCCATCGACTCCGGCGCCAACGTCAATTTCGACCGCCTGCGCCATGTCGCCGAGCGCGCCGAGCTGGGCGAGAAGCGCGAGGCGATCATTGCCGTGACCATCCCCGAGCGTCCGGGCAGCTTCAAGGCCTTCTGCGAGGCCATCGGCAAACGCCAGATCACAGAGTTCAACTACCGCAAGCACACCTCGGACGAGGCGCACATCTTCGTTGGCGTGCAGACCCACCCGGACACCGACCCGCGTGCGGCTTTGGTGCAGCAGTTGACCGAGCAAGGCTTCCCGGTCACCGACCTGACCGACAACGAACTGGCCAAGCTGCACATTCGCCACATGGTCGGCGGCCACTCGGCCGGGGCCAGCGACGAGATCGTGCTGCGTTTCGAATTCCCCGAGCGGCCGGGTGCACTGTTCAACTTCCTCAACAAGCTGGGCGGGCGCTGGAACATCTCGATGTTTCACTACCGTAACCACGGCGCCGCCGATGGCCGCGTGGTGGCGGGGCTGCAGGTGCCGGAAGACGAGCGTCACCTGGTGCCGGCGGCGCTGGCCAAGATCGGCTACCCCTACTGGGACGAGACCGAGAACCCGGCTTACCGGCTATTCTTGGGCTGAATACGTCATCGCGGGGCAAGCCCGCTCCCACAGATCATCGTGGGAGCGGGCTTGCCCCGCGATGAGGCCGCCAGCAAGAAGGACGATCACGAAATGGAACACCTGACCACCCTCAAGACCCTGCACATCCTCGCCACCGCGCTGCTGTTGCTCGGTGCCCTGGGCCTGGCGATCTGGACCGGCTACGCCCGTCGCAAGGGCGACGCAGAGGCTTACGCCAAGCTGCTGCGCCGACCGCTGGTGTTCGTCTGGCTGCTGATGGGCCTGTGCCTGGTGAGCATGCCGTTCACGGGCTGGTGGCTGGTGCACCTGGTGGGTTGGCCGCTGGGGCAGACCTGGGTGCTGGCGTCCAGCGTCATCTATACCGTTGGCGCGTTTGCCGTGTGGTGGCTGCTGGTGCGCTTGAACCGGCTGCGCAAGGCCGAGGTGGTGGGGTTGAAGTTCACCCTGGCGCTGGCAGTGTTCAGCGGTGTCTGTTTCCTGTCCATCGCCGGGCTGATGGGCGCCAAGCCGGTCTAGACCCTTTGGGGCTGCCTTGCAGCCTGATCGCCGGCAAGCCGGCTCCCACAAGGATCGGGTTTGCACTTCCCCTGTGGGAGCCGGCTTGCCGGCGATTGGGCCGCAAAGCGGCCCCGGCATTCTCAATCGCGCAGCGAAATCACCCGCCACCCTCGCCGCTCAGCCTCAGCCCGCAGCTTCGGGTCAGGGTCCACCGCCACCGCATGGGTCACCTGTTCCAATAGCGGCACATCATTCAGCGAATCGCTATAGAAGCAGCTGTCCTCCAGGTCGAAGCCGTTCTCCAGCATCCAGCGCTTCAGCCGCGTCACCTTGCCTTCACGGAAACAGGGTATATCGGTACTGCGCCCGGTATAGCGCCCGTCCTGCGTTTCGCATTCGGTCGCCAGCAGCACGCGCACGCCCAGGCGGCGGGCGATGGGCGCGGTGACGAAGCGGTTGGTGGCGGTGATGATCACCAGCTGGTCGCCGGCCTCGCGGTGCTGCTGCAGCAACGCCAGGGCCTTGGGCAGGATCATCGGTTCGATGCAGTCGCGCATGAACTCGCGGTGCCACTGCTCGAGCTGTGCAGGTTCGCTGGCGGCAAGGATCTCCATGGAGAAGGCCAGGTAGGCCTGCAAGTCCAGGCTGCCGCTGAGGTAGTCCTGGTAGAAGGTATCGTTGCGCGCCTTGTACGCGACCGGGTCGAGGATGCCCCGTTCGCACAGGTAGTCACCCCAGGCGTGGTCGCTGTCGCCACCGAGGAGGGTATTGTCCAGATCGAATAAAGCCAGGCGCATGGGAATGTCTCGCAGAAGCCCTCGGGAAGCCCCGCACAATACGGAGTTTTCACCTCGCTGCACATAAGCTTGGCGGGCGCGTTGCTGCGCTCGCAAGCTTTGTGGAACAATGCCGCGACATGCGTTTGCGAGGTTGCTGCCGTGATCGACCCCGATGGTTTTCGCCCCAATGTCGGGATCATTCTTACGAATGATGCCGGGCAGGTGCTATGGGCTCGGCGGATCAACCAGGATGCCTGGCAGTTTCCCCAGGGCGGAATCAACCCTGACGAGACGCCGGAAGACGCCCTGTACCGCGAGCTGAATGAAGAAGTCGGCCTTGAGCGCGACGATGTGGAAATTCTTGCCTGCACCCGTGGCTGGTTGCGTTATCGTTTACCCCAGCGCCTGGTGCGCACCCACAGCCAGCCGCTGTGCATCGGCCAGAAGCAAAAGTGGTTCCTGCTGCGCCTTGTGAGCAATGAGCAACGGGTGCGCATGGACCTGACTGGCAAACCGGAATTCGACGGCTGGCGTTGGGTCAGCTACTGGTATCCGCTGGGCCAGGTGGTGACATTCAAGCGCGAGGTCTACCGACGCGCCCTGAAAGAGCTAGCCCCGCGCCTGCTGACGCGCGACTGACGACGGAGTCCGACCCCGAGCCATGCTCAATACGCTGCGCAAGATCGTCCAGGAAGTGAACTCCGCCAAAGATCTCAAGACGGCGTTGGGTATCATTGTCTTGCGCGTCAAGGAAGCCATGGGCAGCCAGGTCTGCTCGGTCTACCTGCTCGATCCCGAGACCAACCGCTTCGTGCTGATGGCCAGCGAAGGCCTCAACAAGCGCTCCATCGGCAAGGTCAGCATGGCCCCCAACGAGGGCCTGGTCGGTCTGGTCGGCACCCGGGAAGAGCCGCTGAACCTGGAAAACGCCGCCGACCACCCCCGCTACCGCTACTTCGCCGAGACCGGCGAAGAAAAATTCGCCTCCTTCCTCGGTGCACCGATCATCCACCACCGCCGCGTGGTCGGGGTGTTGGTCATCCAGCAGAAAGAGCGCCGCCAGTTCGATGAAGGCGAGGAAGCCTTCCTGGTCACCATGAGCGCCCAGCTCGCCGGGGTTATCGCCCATGCCGAGGCCACCGGCTCGATCCGCGGCCTGGGCCGCCAGGGCAAGGGCATCCAGGAGGCGCGCTTCGTCGGTGTGCCGGGCTCGCCAGGGGCTGCGGTCGGCCGTGCCGTGGTGATGCTGCCGCCGGCTGATCTGGAAGTGGTGCCGGACAAGACCGTCGAAGACATCGACAACGAACTCAAGCTGTTCAACAACGCCCTCGAAGGCGTGCGCGAAGACATGCGCAAGCTGTCGGCCAAACTGGCCACCCAGCTGCGCCCGGAAGAGCGCGCGTTGTTCGACGTTTACCTGATGATGCTCGAGGACGCCGCCCTCGGTGGCGAGGTGACCGAGGTCATCAAGACCGGCCAGTGGGCACAGGGTGCCCTGCGCCAGGTGGTTGGCGAGCACGTCAACCGCTTCGAACTGATGGACGACGACTACCTGCGCGAGCGCGCCTCCGACGTCAAGGACCTCGGCCGCCGCTTGCTCGCCTACCTGCAGGAAGCCCGTTCGCAGTCGCTGGTGTACCAGGACAACACCATCCTGGTCAGCGAAGAGCTGACCCCTGCCATGCTCGGCGAGGTGCCGGAAGGCAAGCTGGTCGGCCTGGTCTCGGTACTCGGTTCGGGTAACTCCCACGTGGCGATTCTCGCCCGGGCCATGGGCATCCCCACGGTCATGGGCCTGGTCGACCTGCCGTATTCGAAAGTCGATGGCATCGAGCTGATCGTCGACGGCTACAAGGGCGAGGTCTACACCAACCCCGGCGAAGTGCTGCGCAAGCAGTACCGCGACGTGGTCGAGGAGGAGCGCCAGCTGGCCCAAGGGCTCGATGCCCTGCGCGAGCTGCCGTGCATCACCCCGGACGGCCACCGCATGCCGCTGTGGGTCAACACCGGGCTGCTCGCCGACGTGGCGCGCGCCCAGCAGCGTGGCGCCGAGGGGGTCGGCCTGTACCGCACCGAAGTGCCGTTCATGATCAACCAGCGCTTCCCCAGCGAGAAAGAGCAGCTGGCGATCTACCGTGAGCAGCTGCAGGCGTTCCACCCGCTGCCGGTGACCATGCGCACCCTCGACATCGGTGGCGACAAGGCGCTGTCGTACTTCCCGATCAAGGAAGAGAACCCGTTCCTCGGCTGGCGCGGCATCCGCGTCACCCTCGACCACCCGGAAATCTTCCTGGTCCAGACCCGCGCCATGCTCAAGGCCAGCGAGGGCCTGAACAACCTGCGCATCCTGCTGCCGATGATTTCCGGTATCCACGAGCTGGAAGAGGCGTTGCACCTTATTCACCGTGCCTGGGGCGAAGTCCGCGACGAGGGCACCGACGTGCCGATGCCGCCGGTGGGCGTAATGGTGGAAATCCCCGCAGCGGTGTACCAGACCAAGGAGCTGGCGCGGCAGGTGGACTTCCTGTCGGTCGGTTCCAACGACCTTACCCAGTACCTGCTGGCGGTCGACCGCAACAACCCGCGGGTCGCCGACCTCTATGACTACCTGCACCCGGCCGTACTGCAAGCGCTTAACACCGTGGTGCGCGACGCCCATGGCGAAGGCAAGCCGGTGAGCATCTGTGGCGAGATGGCGGGCGACCCGGCAGCGGCGATCCTGTTGATGGCCATGGGCTTCGATAGCCTGTCGATGAACGCCACCAACTTGCCGAAAGTGAAATGGATGCTGCGCCAGATCAACATGAGCAAGGCCAAGGAGCTGCTGGTCGATGCCATGAGCCATGACAACCCGCAGGTTATCCACAGCTCGCTGCAGCTGGCGCTGAAGAACCTGGGGCTGGCGCGGATGATTGGGCCTGGGGCCAACAAGACCCTCTGAAAGTGAGGTTTCCTGTGCGGGCCTCTTCGCGGGTAAACCCGCTCCCACAGGTTATGTGCAAGCCCTGTGGGAGCGGGTTTACCCGCGAAGAGGCCCGCACGGGCGATCAGAACCATCAAACCAGCACTTCAACCTCCCCCAGATGCCCCCCAAACGGCCCGAAACTGCGCTCCACCATGCGCCGCCGCCCTCGTTCATCCACAATCAGCACCGTACTCGCCCGCGTCCCGTAGTTCTGGCTGGCAATGAACACGCTCGACAGCAACCGCTCGGTGGCCAGCCCCACGCCGGTTTCCGGCAGTTCGCTGTCCGAGGCCGGCTCACCGTCGGCCAGCAAACTCAGCAGTTGTTCGGGCTCAGCTGATTCGAGCAGCTTCTCAAGCCCGCTGCGCGCCTTGACCAGCTTGGGCCACGGCGTGTCCAGCCCGGCATTCGACAGCCCGTAGACCCCCGGCTCCAGCAAGCGCGGCGCCGCGTCCCGGGCATGCAGGTAGCCCAGTTGCCCGGCATCCCCGACCAGCAGGTTGAACCCGGAGTACTGCCCGCTGCGGCTGGCGACCGAATCCAGATACGCCTCTACCCCCAGTTCGCCCTGCAGAAAAGCCGCCACCAGCTCGCCCCGCGAGCGTGGCCCCAGCGCCTGGCGCGGGTCTCGGATATTGGTCAGCGCGGCGAAGCGCCCCTGCGGCCCCACGCCAAGCCAGGTGCCGCCGGCCTCCAGGTCACGCCCGGCGTACACCCCTGGTGCATCCTCCCAGGCCCCCAGGGCCTGGGTCGGGCGGGCATGGAACTCGTCGCGGTTGGCCGCGACGATCAGTGGCCGGGCGGTACCCGGCCGCCAGGCGAATACGATCAGGCACATAGGTTGTCCCCTGTGTTTTCGGCCACTCTACCCGCGCCGGAGGAGCCGATCCATCACCTGACACAGACTTCACTAGAGCGCCGGGCTTGGCTTCCGTTACCATGCCGGATTGTTTTCCACAGGGGCCACGAATGGAATTCGTACTCTATCTGCTGTTGGGTGCCTGCGCCGGCGTGCTGGCCGGGCTGTTCGGCGTGGGGGGCGGCATCATCATCGTGCCGGTGCTGGTGTTCAGCTTCACCTTGCAAGGCTTCGACCCTGCGGTCCTCACCCACCTGGCGGTCGGTACCTCGCTGGCCACCATCGTGTTCACCTCGATCAACGCCGTGCTCGAGCACCAGCGCAAAGGCGCGGTGCAGTGGCCGATCTTCACCTGGATGGCCGTGGGCATCCTGCTCGGCGCGCTGGTGGGGGCCAAGACGGCCTCGCTGATCCAGGGCCCGATGCTGCAGAAGATCATCGGCGTGTTCGCCCTGGTGATCGCCGTGCAGATGGCCCTGGACCTCAAGCCCAAGGCCAGCCGTGGCATTCCTGGCAAGCCTGGCCTGATCGGCGCCGGCGGCGTGATCGGCTGGGCCTCGGCGATCTTCGGCATCGGCGGTGGCTCGCTGACCGTGCCGTTTCTGACCTGGCGCAGCCTGCCCATGCAGAAGGCCGTGGCCACCTCGTCGGCCTGCGGCCTGCCGATCGCCCTGGCCAGTGCGCTGAGTTTCATGTGGCTCGGCTGGCACGAAGAACACCTGCCGGCCCACAGCGTGGGTTACGTCTACCTGCCCGCGCTGGTCGGTATCGCCGTGACCAGCATGTTCTTTGCCCGCTATGGCGCGCGCCTGGCGCACAAGCTGTCGCCGCGCCTGCTCAAACGTCTGTTCGCCGCGCTGCTGTTCTGCGTCGGCTTAAGTTTTCTGATTTGAACCAAGAGGAAAATCCATGCTGCCTTACCCGCAGATAGATCCCGTGGCCGTGGCCCTCGGGCCGCTGAAAATCCACTGGTACGGCCTGATGTACCTGATCGGCATCGGCGGCGCCTGGCTGCTGGCCTCGCGCCGGCTCAACCGTTTCGACCCCACCTGGTCCCGCGAGAAGCTGTCCGACCTGGTGTTCTGGCTGTCGATGGGTGTGATCGTTGGCGGACGCCTGGGCTACGTGCTGTTCTACGACCTGCACCAGTACCTGGCCAACCCGACGCTGATCTTCGAAGTGTGGAAGGGCGGCATGTCGTTCCACGGCGGCTTCATCGGCGTGATGCTGGCGGCGCTGTGGTTCGGCAAGCGCAACAACAAGTCGTTCTTCGAGCTGATGGACTTCGTCGCACCGCTGGTGCCGATCGGCCTGGGCGCCGGGCGCATCGGCAACTTCATCAACGCCGAACTGTGGGGCAAGGCCACCGACGTGCCGTGGGCCATGGTCTTCCCTCCGTTCAGCGACCCGGCGCAACTGCCGCGTCACCCGTCGCAGCTGTACCAGTTCGCCCTGGAAGGTGTGGCATTATTCGTCATCCTCTGGCTCTACTCGCGCAAGCCGCGCCCGACCATGGCCGTTTCCGGCATGTTCGCGCTGTTCTACGGCATCTTCCGCTTCATCGTGGAATTCGTGCGGGTGCCGGACGCCCAGCTGGGCTACATTGCCTTTGGCTGGCTGACCATGGGTCAGTTGCTCTGCGTGCCGATGATCGTCGGCGGCATCTTCCTGATCTGGTGGGCCTACAACCGTAAACCTACGGCCAAGGCCGCCGTCTGATTCCCACGGCAGGGGCGATCCCCCTGCCGTTCTTGTTACAGGTATGCGATGAAACAGTATCTAGATCTGGTCCGTGACGTCATCGACAACGGCACGCTGCAGGAAAACCGCACCGGCACCCGCACCATCAGCCTGCCGGGCGCCATGCTGCGTTTCGACCTGCAAAAAGGCTTCCCGGCCATCACCACGCGCAAGCTGGCCTTCAAGTCGGCGATCGGCGAGATGGTGGGCTTTCTGCGTGGCGTGAAGAACGCCGGCGAGTTCCGCGAACTGGGCTGCAAGGTCTGGGACCAGAACGCCAACGAAAACGCCCAGTGGCTGGCCAACCCGTTCCGCCTGGGGCATGACGACCTTGGCGAAATCTACGGTGTGCAATGGCGCCAGTGGCCGGGCTACAAGCGCATCGCGCTGAGCAACCCGGCCGCCATCGAAATGGCCGAAAAGGCCGGTTTCCGCCAGATCGCCCAGGACGAGGAAGACGGCCAGGCGTTCGTCATCCTGTACAAGGCCATCGACCAGGTGCGCCAGTGCCTGGACACCATCGCCAACGACCCGGGCAGCCGCCGCATCCTGTTCCACGGCTGGAACTGCGCCCAGCTTGACGAGATGGCCCTGCCGCCGTGCCACCTGCTGTACCAGTTCCACCCGAATGTCGAGACCAGGGAAATCTCCCTGACCCTCTACATCCGCTCCAACGACCTGGGCCTGGGCACGCCGTTCAACCTCACCGAAGGCGCCGCGCTGCTGTCGCTGTTCGGCCGCCTGACCGGCTACACCCCGCGCTGGTTCACCTACTTCATCGGCGATGCCCATGTGTACGAGAACCACCTGGACATGCTCAACGAGCAGATGAAGCGCGAGCCGCTGGCGGCGCCGAAGCTGGTGATCAGTGATCGGGTGCCGGCGTTTGCCGAGACCGGCAAGTACGAGCCGGAGTGGCTGGAGAAGATCGAGCCGAGTGATTTCTGGCTGGAAGGCTATGAGCACCATGCGCCGATGACGGCGCCGATGGCGGTCTGATAGATCCTCATCGCCTGAGCAGACGCTATCGCGGGGCAAGCCCGCTCCCACGCATACTCAGTCTGCGTGGGAGCGGGCTTGCCCCGCGATGCTTTTGGCCTCAATGCCCATGGCTACGCCCCACATGGGAATGCTCGGTCTCCGGTACAGACACCGCCCCATTGGTCTCCAGCTGCTGCAGAATCGCGCACTCCGCCCCCTGCGCATTGCACTGCTGCCTCAGCTCCACCAGCTGCGTCTGCAGCGCCAGCAACCCATCGATCCTCGCCTGCACATGCTCGATATGCTCGTCGATCAGCGCATTGACGCTGCCGCACGAGCCTTCCGGGCTGTCGCGCAGGCGTAGCAGGCTGCGGATCTCGTCGAGGGTCATGTCCAGGGTGCGGCAGTTGCGGATGAACGTCAGCCGCTCCACGTGGGCCTGGGTATACAGCCGGTAGTTGCCATCGGTGCGGGCGGGCTCGGGCAGCAACTGCTCACGCTCGTAGTAGCGAATGGTCTCCACGGCGCAATCAGTGGCCTTGGCCAGTTCTCCGATCTTCATGGCAATTCTCCTGCAGAGGGCTTGACCCTATAGTGGCTACAGGGTGTTCACTTGGCAACAGGCTCCCTTTAAGGACAAACCCATGAACCAGCCTGTCAGCCCCGAACACAAGCATGACCACGCCCATGACCACGCGCATGGCGACCAAGGCCATCGCCATGAAGCCCACGCCCACAGCTGCTGCGGGGCCAGTGCCGCGCCGGCCCTGGTGCAACTGACCGAAAAGGCCAGCGCCGGGGCGCAGCTCAGCCGCTTCCGCATCCAGGCCATGGACTGCCCGACCGAGCAGACCCTGATCCAGGACAAGCTGGGCAAGATGGCCGGCATCGAACAGCTGGAATTCAACCTGATCAACCGCGTGCTGGGCGTGCGCCACACCCTCGACGGCACTGCCGAGATCGAGCGCGCCATCGACAGCCTGGGCATGCAGGCCGAGCCGCTGAGCGGTGATGACGAGGCCAGCGCCGCGCCTGCCGCCAAGACCCGTTGGTGGCCGCTGGCATTGTCCGGTGTGGCCGCGATCGCCGCCGAGCTCGTGCACTTCTCTGGCAAGGCGCCGGAATGGGTGGTCGCAGCATTGGCCCTGGTCGCCATCCTCGGCTGCGGCCTGGGCACCTACAAGAAGGGCTGGATCGCCCTGAAGAACCGCAACCTCAACATCAACGCGCTGATGAGCATCGCCGTGACTGGCGCGGTGCTGATCGGCCAGTGGCCGGAAGCGGCCATGGTGATGGTGCTGTTCACCGTGGCTGAACTGATCGAGGCCCGCTCGCTGGACCGTGCGCGCAACGCGATCGGAGGCCTGATGCAACTGGCGCCGGACATGGCGACCGTGCAGCAGGCTGACGGGCAGTGGCGCGAAGTCGAGGTGCGCCAGGTGACGCTAGGCGCCCTGGTGCGGGTACGCCCGGGTGAGCGAATCGGCCTGGACGGCGAGGTGGTCAGTGGGCAATCCAGCGTCGATCAGGCACCGATCACCGGCGAAAGCCTGCCGGTCGAGAAGGGCGTGGGCGACAAGCTGTTCGCCGGCACCATCAACCAGGCCGGTTCGCTGGAGTACCGCGTCACTGCGGGAGCCGGCCAGTCGACCCTGGCACGCATCATCAAGGCGGTCGAGGAGGCCCAGGGCGCCCGTGCGCCGACCCAGCGCTTCGTTGACCAGTTCTCGCGCATCTACACCCCGGTGGTGTTCGCCGTGGCCCTGGCCGTGGCGATCATCCCACCGCTGTTCATGGCCGGCGCCTGGTTCGACTGGATCTACCGCGCCCTGGTGCTGTTGGTGGTGGCCTGCCCCTGCGCCTTGGTGATCTCCACCCCGGTGACCATTGTCAGCGGCCTGGCCGCCGCGGCGCGCAAGGGCATCCTGATCAAGGGCGGAGTGTACCTGGAAGGTGGGCGCAAGCTCGACTTCCTGGCCCTGGACAAGACCGGCACCATCACCCACGGCAAACCGGTACAGACCGACAGCAAGGTGCTCGACCCGTTGTTCGAAGGCCGCGCCCAGGCGCTGGCGGCAAGCCTCGCCGACCGCTCCGACCACCCGGTGTCCGGCGCCATCGCGCTCTTCGCCAAGGGGCAAGGCCTGGCACTGAGCGAAGTCACCGAGTTCGCCGCCCTGGCCGGCCGTGGCGTGCGCGGCGACATCGACGGTGAAACCTACCACTTGGGCAACCATCGCCTGGTCGAGGAACTGGGCCTGTGCTCGGCGCAGCTCGAGGCCGAGCTCGACCAGCTGGAGCGCCAGGGCAAGACCGTGGTGCTGCTGCTCGACCGCAGCGGCCCGCTGGCGCTGTTCGCCGTGGCCGACACGGTCAAGGACAGCAGCCGCCAGGCCATCGCCGAACTGCATGAGCTGGGTATCAAGACGGTCATGCTCACCGGCGACAATCCCCATACTGCCCAGGCCATCGCCGCCCAGGTGGGGATCGACCGCGCCGAGGGCAACCTGCTGCCGGCGGACAAGCTCGCCACCATCGAGCGCCTGTATGCCGAGGGCCACCGGGTCGGCATGGTCGGTGACGGCATCAACGACGCGCCGGCCCTGGCCCGCGCCGAGATCGGCTTCGCCATGGCTGCCGCCGGTACCGACACCGCCATCGAGACCGCCGACGTGGCGCTGATGGACGACGACTTGCGCAAAATCCCGGCGTTCGTCAGGCTGTCGCGCCAAAGTGCGGCGATCCTCACCCAGAACATCGTGCTGGCCCTGGGGATCAAGGCGATATTCCTGGCAATCACCTTCGCCGGCATGGCCACCATGTGGATGGCAGTGTTCGCCGACATGGGCGTGAGCCTGCTGGTGGTGTTCAACGGCCTGCGCCTGCTGCGCAAGTAGCACAGCGCTCAGCTCTGCTAAACGTGGCAACGTGGCAACGTGGCAACGTGGGAGCGGGCTTGCCCCGCGATGGAATGGCGCGGCAGCGCCGGTATCGCGGGGCAAGCCCGCTCCCACAGTTCATGCAACTGTTCCACAAGAGGTTATCCACAATGCTCAGCGCCGAGCTCAAAGCCTTCTACATGGTGGCCCGCCAAGGCAGCATCACCCTGGCGGCCAAGAAGCTCGGGCTCAGCCAGCCCACCGTAACCACGCAGATCCGCAACCTCGAAAGCCAGTACAACGTCGAGCTGTTCTACCGTGGCGGCCGGCGCCTGGTGCTGAGCGAGGAGGGCGTGCGCCTGCTGCCGATGGTCAAGGCACTGCTGCAGCAGGAAGCCGACATCGAGTTCGAACTGCGCAACAGCGGCCAAGCCCAGGGCAGCCTGCGCATCGCCGCCACCGCGCCGTACTACATCCTGGACCTTGTGAAGATCTTCCGCGAGCGCCTGCCCCAGGTCGAGGTGGCGGTGGAGATCGGCAACTCGCAGCAGGTGCTGGAAATGCTCGAGGACTACCGGGTGGACATCGCCGCCTCGTCGCAACTGCTGGAAGACGCACGCCTGGTACGCCGGGTGCTGGGCACCGACCCGCTGGTGCTGGCGGTGCACCGCAACCATCCCCTGGCACAGCGCCAGGCAGTGTCGATCGACGTGGTGGCCGGGCATTGCCTGTTGATGCGCGAGAAGGGTTCGACCACCCGCAAGCTCACCGAGCAGATGATGCAGGACGCCGGGGTGAAGGCCGGGGCGCTGCTGGAGATCGGCAGCCGTGAGTCGATCCGCGAGGCGGTGCTGCGCAATATCGGCATCAGCATCATTGCCCGCCATGAGGTGCCGCATAACCCCGAGTTGCGGGTGCTGGCGCTGGAGGATGCGCCGGTGATGCATGAATACCTGTATTGCCTGAAGGAGCGCCGCCAGGCGCGGTTGCCGGCGGCGTTCCTGGGGGTGGCGCAGGAGGTCGTTGGTTCGCAATTCTGACAGGGCCCTATCGCGGGGCAAGCCCGCTCCCACGCAGCCAATACGCAGACTGCGTGGGAGCGGGCTTGCCCCGCGATAGGGCCGGTATGGCCACTACCAAATCTGCCTATACCACTATCACCGGCTTTTGCCCCAACGCCACAGAACCTTCGCACAGCCTGCCTAGCATGGCCCCCATCGCTTCGATGAGGACCTGCCATGAACCACGTCACCCCGGGCGCACAGATGAAAGTGCGCGGCATCCACAAACGCTTCGGTGCCTTCACCGCGCTCAACGACGTGTCCCTGGACATCGCCGCTGGCGAGCTGGTGTGCCTGCTCGGCCCCTCGGGCTGCGGCAAGACCACCCTGCTGCGCTGCATCGCCGGCCTGGAACGCCAGGACCGCGGCAGCCTGTACATCGGCGACCGCGATATCTCCGAGCTGCCGCCCCAGGCCCGTGACTACGGCATCCTGTTCCAGTCCTACGCGCTGTTCCCCAACCTCACCGTCGAAGCCAACATCGCCTACGGCCTGACCGCCAGCAGCCGTGACCAGGTGCGCGAGCGTGTCAGCGAGATGCTCGAACTGGTCGGCCTGTCGGGCAGCGAAAAGAAATACCCCGGCCAACTCTCCGGCGGCCAGCAGCAACGCGTGGCCCTGGCCCGTGCCCTGGCACCCAAGCCATCGCTGCTGCTGCTCGACGAGCCGATGTCGGCACTCGACGCCCGGGTGCGCGAGCACCTGTGCACCGAACTGCGCCAGCTGCAGCGCCAACTGGGCATCACCACGCTGATGGTCACCCACAACCAGGACGAGGCCATGCTGATGGCCGACCGCATCGCCGTGATGAACAACGGCCAGGTCGAGCAGTACGCCACCCCGCAGGAAATCTACGACCAGCCGGCCACGCCGTTCGTCGCTGAGTTCGTCGGCCAGGGCAACTGGCTGCCGTTCCAGCGCAGCAGCGACAGTCATGCCCAGGTCGGCAGCATGAACATGCGCCTGGCGGCCAACGCCGGCCGTGCCAGCAGCGGCCGCTTGTTCTGTCGCCCCGAGGCGATCACCGTCAACCCGGTGGTGCACGAGGAAAACCTGTTCCCGGCCAAGGTCCGCGAGATCACCTTCCTCGGCAACCGCTGCCGCATGAGCTTCGAGCTCAAGGCCCTGCCGGGCCATGCTCTGCTCGCCGAGCTGGCCCCAGAAGCCATGCCGCGTCTGGGCTCGCAAGACATCTGGGTGGCCCTGCCACCGCAGAGCCTGCAGGTGTTTGCCTGAGATGGCCGCGCCCATGACCCTGCCCCTGAACACCGCCAAGGCCGCGCCGCGCAGTGGCGTCGCCTTCGGTGACCGCCTGTTCGTCGTAGGTGGCAAAAGCCTGCTGCTGACCCTGCTGGTGCTGGCGGTGCTGATGCCGTTGCTGGCGATCTTCTGGAAAGGCTTCAGTGCCGATGCCGGCCAGGGCGGTGGCCTGGTGGCAGCCCGCGAGTTGTTCGCCAGCGCCAACTTCCACTGGCTGCTCGGCAACAGCCTGTCGGTGGCCTTTACCGTCGCGGCCATCGTCGTGCCGCTGGCCTACCTGTTCGCCTATGCCCTGCAACGCACGCTGATCCCGGCCAAGGGCCTGTGGCGCGGCATTTCCTTGCTGCCGCTGCTGGCGCCGTCGATGCTGCCGGCCATCGCGTTGGTGTACCTGTTCGGCAACCAGGGCCTGCTGCGCGGGCTGCTCAGCGACAACATCTACGGCTTCTGGGGCATCGTCCTCGGCGAGGCCATCTACACCTTCCCCCATGCCCTGATGATCCTGCTGTCGGCGCTGTCGCTGGCCGATGCCCGGCTGTTCGACGCCGCCTCGAGCATGGGCGCCGGGCCAGCCCGGGCCTTCTTCAGCATCACCTGGCCGGCCACGCGCCAAGCCGTGTTCGCCGCGTTCTGCCTGGTGTTCACCCTGACCATCACCGACTTCGGCGTGCCCGTGGTGGTCGGTGGCGACTATCAGGTGCTGGCGCTGGAGGCCTACAAGGCCGTCGTTGGCCAGCAACAGTTCGGCCGTGGCGCGCTGATCGGCATGGTGCTGCTGGTGCCGGCCTTGCTCAGCTTTGCGGTCGATGCCTGGCTGCGTCGCCGCCAGGGCGATGCCATGAGCGGCCGGGCCCAGGTGTTCGAGCCCAAGCCTTGCAGGCTGCGCGATGCCTGCTTCCTGGCCCTGGTGCTGCTGGTGTGCGCGGCGTTGCTGGCGGTGATCGGCATGGCGGTGTATTCGTCGCTGGTCAAGTTCTGGCCCTACAACCTGTCGCTGTCGCTCAACCACTACCAGTTCGACGACACCGCCGGTGGCGGCTGGCTGGCCTACCGCAACAGCGTGACCATGGCCCTGTGCACCGCGCTGATCGGCAGCGTGGTGATCTTCAGCGGCGCCTACCTGATGGAGAAGACCCAAGGCCAACGCCTGCTCAACCAGGCCCTGCGTCTGCTCAGCTTCATTCCCATGGCCGTGCCCGGCCTGGTACTCGGCCTGGGCTACGTGTTCTTCTTCAACCTCAACGGCAACCCGCTGCATGTGTTCTACGGCAGCATGGCGCTGCTGGTGGTGTGCACCATCGCCCACTACCTGACCACCGCGCAGATGACCGCCACCACCGCCCTGCGCCAGCTCGACGGCGAGTTCGAAGCCGCCGCCCTGTCGCTCAAGGCGCCGCTGTACAAGCATTTCATGCGCGTCACCGTACCGATCTGCCTGCCAGCGCTGCTGGACATCGTCCGCTACCTGTTCGTCTCGGGCATGACCACCGTGTCGGCGGCGATCTTCCTCTACAGCCCCGACACCATCCTCGCCGCCGTCGCCGTGCTGAACATGGATGACGCTGGCAACGTCGGCGGCGCCGCCGCCATGTCCACCCTGATCCTGCTCACCAGCGCCGCCGCCTCTTTGCTGCTGGCCGCTGCTTCACGCGGCCTGCTGCGCCGCTCCCAGGCCTGGCGCCAACGCGCCCCCGGCCATTGACCGACTGCCCACAACGATAGGAACCGCACCATGTTCAAGCCCCTCGCACTTGCCGCTGCCGTATCCGCTGTGTTCAGCCTGCAGGCCTCGGCTGCCGCCACCCAGCTGACCGTCTACACCGCCCTTGAGGCCGAGCAGCTCAAGAGCTACAAGCAGGCCTTCGAGAAGGCCAACCCGGACATCGAGATCAAGTGGGTGCGTGACTCCACCGGCATCATCACCGCCAAGCTGCTGGCCGAAAAAGACCGCCCGCAGGCCGACGCGGTGTGGGGCCTGGCCGCCTCCAGCCTGGCCATCCTCGACCAGAACGGCATGCTCGACGCCTATGCGCCGAAAGACCTGGGCAAGATCTCGCCCAACTACCGCGACGCCGCCAACCCGCCGGCTTGGGTGGGCATGGACGTGTGGGCTGCGACCATCTGCTTCAACGCCGTCGAGGCTGAAAAGCAGGGCCTGACCAAGCCGCTGAGCTGGCAGGACCTGACCAAGCCCGAGTACAAGGGCAAGATCGTCATGCCCAACCCGGCCTCGTCCGGCACCGGCTTCCTGGATGTCAGCGCCTGGCTGCAGACCTTCGGCGAGCCCCAGGGCTGGGCCTACATGGACGCCCTGCACCAGAACATCGGCCAGTACGTTCATTCCGGCTCCAAGCCGTGCAAGCTGGCCGCCGCCGGCGAGTTCCCGATCGGCATCTCGTTCGAGTACCCGGCCGTGCAGCTCAAGCGCCAGGGCGCGCCGCTGGACATCGTGCTGCCGAAGGAAGGCCTGGGCTGGGAGATCGAGGCCACTGCCGTGATCAAGGGCTCGCCGAAAGCCGATGCGGCCAGGCGCCTGGCAGATTTTTCCGCCAGCCCCGCCGCGATGGAGCTATACAAAGAGAACTTCGCCGTGCTCGCCGCACCGGGCATCGCCAAGCCTCAGACCGAGTTGCCGGCGGACTACGAGCAGCGCCTGATCAAGAATGACTTCGCCTGGGCCTCGAAGAACCGCGACGAGATCCTCAGCGAATGGCGCAAGCGCTATGACGGCAAGTCGGAGAAAGTCGCCCAGCAGTAAGGGCCCCATCGCGGGGCAAGCCCGCTCCCACGACGCCCGTAGGAGCGGGCTTGCCCCGCGATGACGTCTTCAAAGGAAAACACGATGCCCAATTCGCACCAGACCATCGACAACACCTTCGCCCTCTATGAACACCACGGCAGCGCAGACTACATCGGCGAAGCCATCACCCAGCTCGAACATATGTCCCAGGCCGCGCAACTGGCTATGGCTGAGGGCCATGACGACGAAGTGGTGCTGGCGGCGTTCTTCCACGACATCGGTCACTTGCTGGGTGAAGGCGAAGCCAGCATGGGCGGCTATGGCGTGGTCAGCCACGAACGCCTCGGCGCCGACTACCTGCGCCGTTGCGGCTTCGGCGAGCGTATGGCGCGCCTGGTGGAGTACCACGTCGAGGCCAAGCGCTACCTGACTTTGCGTCAGCCGGGGTACTACGACCGGCTGAGCGAGGCCAGCCGGCGCACGCTGGGGTATCAGGGTGGGGTGATGAGCGATGCTGAAGCGGATGCGTTCGAGGGGGATCCGTTGTTTGCGGTGAGCCTGCGGATGCGGGAGTGGGATGAGCTGGCTAAGGAGGTCGGGGTGCCGGTGATGGACCTGATGGTGCTGAAGCAGAAGGCCTTGGCATTGCTCTGAGACTTTGATGGCCTGCACCGGCCTCTTCGCGGGTAAACCCGCTCCCACAGGTCATGTGCAGGTCCTGTGGGAGCGGGTTTACCCGCGAAGGGGCCGGACCTGTTCTCAAAGCTGTGTGACCAACGCCACCAACTGCTCCTGGCGTTCTGCCTGATTCACCTTGCCCCCCGGGTTGAGCGTCGACCACTGCGGATGTGCCCGCGCCTTGCTCAGCGCCTCGGGCAGCTTGCCTTCGCGCCAGGCCTTCTCGTCCAGCGCGCCCAGGCGAATGCTGTCCTGCGCCGCATGCCCGCGGCTATCCAGCGTCACCATCAACTGCTGCTGACGCAGCGCCAGCAGGCGCAGCACGGTGTCATCCACGGTCAATTCCCGTTGGCCCTTGAGCTTGCCCATCAACCGCGCGCCATAGTTGCGCGCCGTTTGCAGCGCGCCACCGGCAATGGCCCCGGCCAGCGCGGCGGCGCCCAGGGTCAGGCCGCCGACCAGCAGATCGACGCCGGCACCGGCCGCGGCACCCGCCGCCACCCCGCTGCCCAGGCGCACGCCCAGCAACTTCAGGGTTTCCGGGTTGAACAGGTCATCGCCCCAGCGGCCATCCAGCAATGGCAGGTCACCGGCATCGGCATCTTCGCGGCGGAAGGCATACAGCTTGAGCAGCGCCTCGACACAGCGCTGCTCGCGCTGGCGCACGTCCCGGCGCAGGGCCTCGATGGCCTTGGCTTCGTCGGCGGGCTCGACACTGCGCCGGCAGGCGGCGCAATCGAGCAGCAATTCGGCGATCAGGCGTTTGCCGCTGTGCTGGCGGGCCAGGCGCTGCGCCTGCTGGTCATCGATCAGCCGCTGCAGGGCCGGGCGGGCTTCTTCCAGCAACAGGGCGAGGCTTTCGTACAGGCGTCGTTCGCCGTCCTCCGGCGGGGCCACGCTGTCAAACCGCACCAGCGCGTGCAGGCCCAGCCGTGCCAGGGCTTCGCGCCATTCCGGCTCGCGGTGCTGGTGGCTGGCGACGAAGTTGAGCACCGGCAGCAGTGGCTTGCCGCAACCGGCCAGTACCTCCAGCTCGTCGCGGTACTTGGCCAGCACCGGTTCGCGGGCGTCGATCACATACAGCCCGGCGTTGCTTGCCAGCAACTGGCGCAGCACCTTGGCTTCCTGTTCGAAGCGTTGGCGCGCCTCGCTGCCCTGGAGGAAACGCTCAAGCCGGGCCGGGCCATCGAGCCGCTCGCCTGGTCGCTCGAGGCGTTCGAGGTAGTCGAGCAGGGCGATGGCGTCTTCCAGGCCAGGGGTGTCGTACAGCTCCAGCAGCGGCTCGCCGTCCACCGACAGGCGCGCGCCTTCGACATGGCGGGTGGTGCTGGGGCGGTGCGAGACCTCGCCGAACCCGACATCGCGGGTCAGGGTGCGCAGCAGCGAGGTCTTGCCGACGTTGGTGTGGCCAACCACGGCCAGTTTCAGCGGCTCAGTCATGGCCATGCTCCAGCCAGGTCAGCGGCGAGGTGTCGGCGTGGGGCAGGCCCAGGCGGTCGAGGGCGTCGTGCCAGTCGCCCAGGCGCGCGGCGTCCAGCGCCTGGCCGGGTTGTGGCTGCAGCAGCCAGATGCGCGTGGCGCCGGCATTGCGCGCCAGCTCCGCGAGCAGTGCCAGGCTGCCACGGTCCGGTGAGCGGCGCGGATCACAGGCGATGGCCAGGCGCGCCGGGGGGAAGCGGCCAAGCTGTTCGAGCAGTTTGTTGCGCGATTCGCGGCTGTCGAGTACGCCGGCGTTGGTCACGCTTTTCGGCAGGGCTGGTGGCCAGGGATGCTGGTCGTCCAGCTCCAGGCCCACCAGCAGCGCGCCGCTGCTGCCGCTGTCCAGTTGCCCGGCCGCGAACTGCGGGAGCGCCTCCGGTGCCGCGTCCTGCACGCCGATCCGCTCGCTGCGTGGCATCAGTGCTTCACGCAATTGCGCATAGCCGGGCAGGTTGAGGTCCAGGGCCAGCCGCTGGCGGCCCTGGCGCCAGCGCCACAGGCACAGCGCGGCCAGCACCAGGCGCGGCAACAGGCCGTAGACCAGCACCACGCCGAGCAGCCAGCTGGCCCAGGCCTGGCGCGCCAGGTCGAGGGCCGGCAGGGTGTCGCCGCTGGCGCGGATCATGGCCTCGTCCGGCACGGCGAAGCCCAGCAGCGAGGGCAGGGCGCCGAGGGCGTGGGTGAGGGCGATGAAGGGTTCGGCGGCGAGCAGCGTGGTTTCCCAGACGAAGCCGTAGCGCCGGGTCGCCAGCAACGCCAGCAACATGCCCAGCGCCGCCAGCATCGCCAACAGCCACAGGCCATGCACCAGGGCACCGAGCAGCCAGCGATTCAGGCGTTGGCGCTGCAACAGCACCAGCAGCGCCGGGGCCAGCTGCGCGGCCTTGGCATCACGGGCCAGGCGTTCGCTCAGCCACAGCCACAGGCGGCCCAGCGTTGCGCCCTGTTCGCCGGCGTAGAAAAAGCCGATGGCCCAACCGGCCAAGAGCAAAACGTTGAGCCCGAGCAGGCTGCCCAGGGCCCAGAATACGTTCACCGGGCGCTGGCCATCGCCCAGCGCGGCAAGGCCCAGGCCGGCGCCGCTGAACACGGCCAGCACCATCAACGCCATCAACGCCAGGCGGGCGCCTTGCTTCCAGTGGCGCAGCGCCTCGGCCATGCCGTCGCGTTCGGCCAGCCACAGGGCCCGGGCCTCGATGCGGGTAGCCAGGTCGCCACCCTGCTGGCGGGCGCGGCGGTTGGCTTCCTGGTCCTCCAGGGGGCCGGCGTGTTCTTCGCGCAGGCGCACCGCTTCGGTGAGCCAGCGCTTGTCCAGTTCAGTCAGTGCAGTCACAAGCTCGTCCATTGCACAGGTCAGGGCGCAAGCATAACCCACGTGCCCGGTGCTATCCTCGCCGCCATGACTACCTCACTCCCCCTCAGCCTGATCGCGGCCCTCGCCGAGAACCGTGTGATCGGCATCGACAACACCATGCCCTGGCATCTGCCGGGGGACTTCAAGTACTTCAAGGCCACCACCCTGGGCAAGCCGATCATCATGGGGCGCAAGACCTGGGATTCGCTGGGCCGGCCGTTGCCGGGGCGCTTGAACATCGTCGTCAGCCGCCAGCCTGGCTTGCAACTGGCCGGCGCCGAGTTGTTCGCGTCGCTGGAAGCCGCGCTGGTACGCGCCGAGCAATGGGCCCGGGAGCAGGGCGTCGAGGAGCTGATGCTGATCGGCGGCGCGCAGCTTTACGGCCAGGCGCTGGAAAAAGGGCTGGTGAGCCGCATGTATCTGACCCGGGTCGAGCTGTCGCCCCAGGGCGATGCCTGGTTCCCCGAGTACGACCTGGGGCGGTGGCAGTTGGCCTCGAGCCAGGCCCAGGCCGCCGAGGGCGATGGCCCGGCCTACCATTTCGAGGTCTGGGATAAACGCTGATCAGCAGCAATTGCGAATTCATCTCATCTTCTGCTAGCGTGCGCACCTCTTGAGACCTAGAGCCAGGACGTGCCGTGTCTTCATGGAACAAGCAGATCGCCCGGCTGTTCACCGAGCACAAGAAGGCCCTTGAGGCCTTCGTGGCACGGCGCACCGGCAATGCGCAGGTGGCCGCCGACCTGACCCAGGAGTCCTTCCTGCGGCTGGCGCGGCTGCCTGCCGACAAGCAGATCGATAACCTGTCGGCTTTTCTGTTCACCATCGCCAGCAACCTGGTGCGCGACCACCAGCGCCAGGCCATTCGCCGTGAGCGCCTGGACGCCGGCGAGCCGAGCGAGGAGCTGGCCAGCGAAGCTCCCGCTGCCGAAGACCAGTTGGCCGCACAGCAGGAGCAAGCCCTGATGCAGGCCGCCATCCAGGCCTTGCCCGAGGCGACCCGGCACATCTTCCTGCTCTATCATGTCGACGGTTGCACCTACCGCGAAATCGGCGAGCGCATGAACACCACGCCACGCAGCGTCGAATACCAGCTGCGCAAGGCGCTGCTCGACTGCCGTGCCTTCATCAAGGCGCAGCTGGCCGGCGACGGTGGGAGGCAACGCCCATGAGCCAGGATCCCGAGAGCACCATTGACCCCATGAGCGACATGCCCGACAGCGAGCAGCTGTTCGCCGAAGCCACCGCCTGGTACTACCGCCTGCAAGCCGACGATGTCACCGCGGCCGAACGGCAGGCGTTTGCCGACTGGCACCTGCAGGGGCCGGAGCAGGCTCAGGCCTGGGCCGAGGTGATCACCTTGCTGGGCGCCCTGCAGGCCCCGGCCAGGCGCGTGCGCGAGCAGCAGCGCGGGCAATGGCGCACAGCGCCACGGCGGGCCTGGCCCAGGGTTGCAAGTGCTGCCGCCGCGGTGCTGACGCTGGGGCTGCTGCTCAGCCAGACGCCCTGGCTGGACCGCTGGCGTGCCGACTACGCCACTGGCACCGGCGAGTCGCGCAGCGTGCAGCTGGCCGATGGCTCGCGTATCCAGTTGAACACTGACAGCGCGCTGCAGGTGGAGCTGGCCCATGGCGAGCGGCGCGTGCACCTGTTGCGTGGCGAGGCCTGGTTCGAGGTGACCCGTGACCCCGACCGGCCCTTCGTGGTGCGCGCCGGCGACGGTTGGGTGCGGGTGGTCGGCACGCAATTCAGTGTCGCCCTCGAAGGCGAACAGGCCCGTGTGCAATTGGCCCAGGGCAAGGTACAGGTACGTGCGGGGGAAAGCCCCGGGGTGTTCCTGGCTCCGGGGCAGGCGGTGGAGTACGCGGCCAACGGGCCGGGGGCCGTACACCCGTTCGAGCCGGGCCGGGCGTTCGCCTGGCGGCAACGGCAACTGGTGTTCAGCCAGCAGCCCCTGGCTGAAGTGGTGGCCGAACTGAACCGCTATTGGCCGGGCCAGACCCTGGTGCTGGGCGATGCCCTGCGCCAGCGCAAGGTGTCCGGGGTGTTCGAAATCGACAAGCCGGACGCCGTGCTCCGGGCCCTGACCCACACCCTGGGTGTCCACGCCGAGCAATACACCCCTTACTTGCGCATTCTGCGCGAGGGATGAAAAAAGTTTCGGGGATTCCCGCGGGTCCGTCGTCCTTGAATGAGCAGGCGTAAATAATAAGCACTCTCAGATGGTGCAGCGCCACTCAATGACTTGGACGATTTCGGGGAGCTCCACTGATGAAGATTACCGCCACTCGGACCGTGCTCGGCCTGGCCATCGCGCTGGGCAGCGCAGCACTGGCCGCGCCGCTGCAGGCGCAGGCCGCAGCGCAGGCACAGGTTTACCGTTTCGAGATCCCGGCGCAGTCGCTGGACTCGGCGCTGGCGGCCTTCAGTGCAGTCACCCGGGTGCAGGTGCTGGTGCCGGGCGAGTTCACCCAGGGCCTGCGTTCGTCGGGCCTCAATGGCAGTTATCCACAGGACCAGGCACTGGCCAGGCTGCTGCAAGGCACCGGGCTGAGCGCCAGCGTGATCGACGCCGACAGCGTCACCCTGGAGCGCCAGCGCGCGGCCGGCGACACCTCGATGCAGCTGGGCGCAACCAAGATCGACAGCAGCGCGCTGGGGGCCACCACCGAGGGCAGCGGCTCCTACACCACGGGTGCGCTGACCATCGGCAAGGGCGAGCAGAAACTCAAGGACATCCCCCAGTCGGTCTCGGTGGTTACCCGCCAACGCTTGAACGACCAGAACATGAACAGCCTGCAGGACGCCATGCGCCAGGTGACCGGGGCGACGATCAAGAGCTACAACAGCGGCTCCAACCTCAACGATGTGTACATGCGCGGCTTCCTGGTCGACCAGGTGCAGGTGGACGGCGTTTCGCAGCTGACCGGGCAGGGCGACATGGCCACCAGCTTCGACCTGGCGATGTTCGACCGGGTCGAGGTACTGCGCGGCCCCTCCGGCCTGTACCAGGGCGCAGGGGAGCCGGGCGGTACCATCAACCTGGTGCGCAAGCGTGCGCTGGGCACCTTCGGCCTGAGCGGCGAGCTGTCGGCCGGCAGTTGGGACCGCTACCACTCCACTGTCGATGTCACCGGCCCGCTGAACGGCGACGGCACCCTGCGCGGGCGTTTCGTGACCGCCTACGAGAACAACCAGTCGTTCGTCGACCATGCGCAGAACGAGCGGCCCATGGTCTATGGCCGCCTGGAATACGACGTGAGCCCGGCCACCACGCTGTCCCTGGGTGGTGCCTATCAGCGCAACAACTCGACGCCGGCGTTCGGCCTGCCGGCCTATGCGGACGGCAAGCTGCTGGATGTGAGCCGCTCGAGCTTCGTCGACGCCAAGTGGAACGAGTTGGACGAGCGCGTGTGGGAGGGCTTCTTCGAGGTGGACCACGCCCTGGACAATGGCGGCCAGTTCAAGACCTCGCTGACCTACCGCGATGCCGAGACCCCGACCCGCAACTTCACCTGGACCGATGGCGCGGTGGACCGGGCGACCGGCGCCAGCTCCGCAGTGGCCTACGCCTACTACACCCATATCAAGACCCTCGGCCTGGACAGCTTCGTGACCTTGCCGGTGGAGGCGTTCGGGCGCAGCCACGAACTGACCGTGGGCGCCGAATACCAGCACCTGGACAAGGACTTCACCTACGGCGGAGGGGAGTACTTCGACATCAATGTGTACGACCCGGGCAGCATCAATATCCCCAAGCGCGACTACGAGATGGTCAACGGCAACTGGGTCAAGTCGCAGCAGTACGGTGTGTATGCGCGCACCAAGATCAGCGCCACCGACTGGCTGGACGTGATCCTCGGCAGCCGGGTGACCTGGTTCGAGAGCGAAGGGCGTAACGCCAATGCCTTCTTCGACAACTTCAGCAACACCGAGACCAACATCGACCGCAAGGTGATCCCTTACGCGGCGCTGGTGGCCAAGCTCACCCCGGAGCTTTCGGCCTACGCCAGCTACACCAGCGTGTTCAAGCCGCAGACCGACGTGGACGCCAGCGGCAAGCCGATCGACCCGCGCGAGGGCGAACAGTACGAGCTGGGGCTCAAGCGCGAGTTTCTCGATGGCCGCCTGAACGGCAGCGTGGCGTTGTTCCGCATCTATGACGAGAACCGTGCGCAGTCGGTGCAGCGCACCGCCTACTTCGAGGCTCAGGGCAGGGTCCGTAGCCAGGGTTGGGAAACCGAGCTGTCCGGCAACCTGACCGACAACTGGAGCATCAGCACCGGTTACGCCTTCACCATGCTCAAGTCGATGAACGAGGAGAACTACCAGGGCATCAGCATCACCCCCAAGCACAACTTCAACCTGTGGACGCGTTACGAGTTCAAGGATGGGCCGTTGGACGGTTTCAGCGTGGGTGGCGGTGTGCGGGCGGTCAGTCAGACCTATTACAAGCGTGACGTGGACTTCGTCCAGGGTGGTTACAGCGTGGCCACCGCGCAGGTGGGGTATCGCTTCAACAAGCACCTGTCGTCCACGCTCACGGCCAACAACCTGTTCGACCGCAAGTATTACGAGCGGGTGGACAGTGCCTGGGGGTCGAACTTCTATGGCGAGCCGCGCAACCTGACGTTGACGTTGCGGGCCAGTTACTGACTTGCAGCCCTATCGCCGGCAAGCCGGCTCCCACAGGAAAATGCATGACCCCGTGGGAGCCGGCTTGCCGGCGAAAGGGGCGCAAAGCGCCCCCAGCAATTTCTCAGGAGTGACTCAGCTCGGCATGCTCATCCCCGCCCAGCACCTGCTGGTCGGTCTGCTTGAGCAACTGGCTGGTCACCACGCCCGCAGTCATCGAGCCATTCACGTTCAACGCCGTGCGCCCCATGTCGATCAGCGGCTCCACCGAGATCAGCAGCGCCACCAGTTCCACCGGCAGGCCCATGGCCGGCAGCACGATCAGCGCGGCGAAGGTCGCACCACCGCCCACGCCGGCCACACCGGCCGAGCTCAGGGTGACGATGGCCACCAGGGTAGCGATCCACAGCGGGTCGAAGGTGTCGATGCCCACCGCCGGGGCGACCATCACCGCGAGCATCGCCGGGTACAGGCCGGCGCAGCCGTTCTGGCCGATGGTGGCGCCGAACGAGGCGCTGAAGCTGGCGATCGACTGCGGCACGCCCAGGCGCTGGGTTTGCGCCTCGATGTTCAGCGGGATGCTGGCGGCGCTGGAGCGGCTGGTGAAGGCGAAGGTCAGTACCGGCCACACTTTACGGAAGAAGCGCAGCGGGCTGACGCCGGTCAGCGCCAGGATCACCCCGTGCACCACGAACATCAGGCCCAGGCCGATGTACGACACCACCACGAAGCTGCCCAGCTTGAGGATGTCGTCGAGGTTGGAGCTGGCCACCACCTTGGTCATCAGCGCCAGCACGCCATAGGGGGTGAGTTTCATCACCAGGCGCACCAGGCGCATCACCCAGGCTTGCAGCACGTCGATGGCCGACAGCGCGCGTTGGCCTTTGTCCTTGTCGTCCTTGATCAGTTGCAAGGCGGCCAGGCCCAGGAACACGGCGAAGATCACCACGCTGATGATCGAGGTCGGCTTGGCCCGCGCCAGGTCGGCCACCGGGTTGGTGGGGACGAACGACAGCAGCAGTTGCGGGATGTTGAGGTCGGCGACCTTGCCTGCGTAGTCGCTGTGGATCGCCTGCAGCCGCGCGCTTTCCTGCACGCCGGCCACCAGACCCTCGGCGCTGAGGCCGAACAGGTTGGTCAGGGCGATGCCGAGCAGCGCGGCGATGGCGGTGGTCAGCAGCAGGGTGCCGATGCTCAGCACGCTGATGCGGCCCAGGCTCGAGGCATTGTGCAGGCGGGCCACGGCGCTGAGGATCGAGGCGAAGATCAGCGGCATGACGATCATCTGCAGCAGGCCGACATAGCCGTTGCCGACCAGGTCGAGCCAGGCAATGGTGGCTTTGAGTACCGGGTGGCCGGCGCCGTAGACCGTGTGCAGGACCAGGCCGAAGCTCACGCCCAGGGCCAGGCCCAGCAGTACTTTCTTGGCCAGGCTCCAGTCGGTGCGGCGGGTTTGCGCCAGGCCCAGCAGCAGGGCCAGGAACGCCAGCAGGTTGAGAGACAGCGGCAGGTTCATTGAAGCTCCAGAAAAAGCAGAAGAGGCATCGCCTCTGATGAGCGATTGCGAACCGAAATGCTAACAGCCTGAAAACAAACGAATTTATACCTAAAAGGAATTTGCATAGTCGTTTATGGAATAACGCCGTGTCGTTATTGGCAACGCACATGGCGTTTGCGGCTGTGTCGGGGTCGGTCGCGAGCGTCCGGTTGTCACAAAACGGGTCTAGGGTTGAGCGGCCACGTCTTTGGGAGAACTGCACATGATGTCTGCGCCGAAACTGCTTGCCGGCGGGTTGGCCCTGTTGCTCAGCGCCAGCAGCTGGGCGGCCACCGAGCTCAAGCATTGGCCCGCCGAGGCGGCCAGCAAGCTGGACGCGATGATCGCCGCCAATGCCAACAAGGGTAACTACGCGGTGTTCGACATGGACAACACCAGTTACCGCTTCGACCTCGAAGAGTCGCTGTTGCCGTTCATGGAGAACAAGGGCCTGCTGACCCGCGACAAGCTCGACCCCTCGCTCAAGCTGATCCCGTTCAAGGACACCGCCGAGCACAAGGAGAGCCTGTTCAGCTACTACTACCGCCTGTGCGAAATCGACGACATGGTCTGCTACCCGTGGGTGGCCCAGGTGTTCTCGGGCTTCACCCTCAAGGAGCTCAAGCAGCAGGTCGACGAGTTGATGGCCTCGGGCAAGCCGATCCCCAGCACCTATTACGAAGGGGATCAGGTCAAGAGCATCGAGGTGCAGCCGCCCAAGGTCTTCACTGGCCAGGCCGAGCTGTACAACAAGCTGATGGAGAACGGCATCGAGGTGTACGTGATCTCGGCGGCGTCGGAAGAGCTGGTGCGCATGGTCGCCGCCGACCCCAAGTACGGCTACAACGTCAAACCTGAGAACGTGATTGGCGTGAGCCTGCTGCTCAAGGACCGCGCCACGGGCCAGTTGACCACCGCGCGCAAGCAGATCAGCGCCGGTCACTATGACCCCAAGGCCAACGAAGGCCTGGAGCTGACCCCGTACCTGTGGACCCCGGCGACCTGGATGGCCGGCAAGCAGGCGGCGATCCTGACCTATATCGACGAATGGAAGAAACCGGTGCTGGTGGGCGGCGACACGCCGACCAGCGATGGCTACATGCAGTTCCACAGCGTCGATGTGGGCAAGGGCGGCATCCACCTGTGGATCAACCGCAAGGCCAAGTACATGGACCAGTTGAACGGCATGATCGCCAAGCATGCGGCGGCCCAGGCCAAGGAAGGGTTGCCGGTGACGGCGGACAAGAACTGGGTGATCGTGACGCCGGAGCAGATTCAGTAATACGTCATGGCCATCGCGGGGCAAGCCCGCTCCCACGCAAAGCCGCGCTTACTTCGTGGGAGCGGGCTTGCCCCGCGATAAGGGACGAGCGGATAAAAAAAACCGGCGCACCAGGCGCCGGTTTTTTCATGCCATCAAAGCCTCACAGCCCTTCAAGCATCGCCTTGTTACGCACCGCACCCTTGTCGGCACTGGTAGCCAGCAGGGCGTAGGCCTTCAGCGCGGTTGTCACCTTGCGTGGGCGCACTTCGGCCGGCTTCCAGCCTTTCTTGTCCTGCTCGACGCGGCGCTGGGCCAGCTCTTCATCGCTGACCAGCAGGTTGATCGAACGGTTGGGGATGTCGATCAGCACCTTGTCGCCGTCGCGCACCAGGCCGATGGCACCGCCCGCGGCGGCTTCCGGCGAGGCGTGGCCGATCGACAGGCCCGAAGTACCGCCCGAGAAGCGGCCGTCGGTGAGCAGGGCGCAGGCTTTGCCCAGGCCTTTGGATTTCAGGTACGAGGTCGGGTACAGCATCTCCTGCATGCCCGGGCCGCCTTTCGGGCCTTCGTAGCGGATGATGACGATGTCGCCGGCCTTCACTTCGTCGGCAAGGATGCCGCGCACGGCGCTGTCCTGGCTTTCGAAGATCTTCGCGTTGCCTTCGAACACATGGATCGACTCATCCACGCCGGCGGTCTTCACCACGCAGCCGTCCAGGGCGATGTTGCCGTACAGCACGGCCAGGCCGCCTTCTTGCGAGTAGGCGTGCTCGAAGCTGCGGATGCAGCCGTTTTCACGGTCGTCGTCCAGGGTTTCCCAGCGGGTCGACTGGCTGAACGCGGTCTGCGTCGGGATGCCGGCCGGGCCTGCCTTGAAGAAGGTGTGCACGGCTTCGTCATCGGTCTGGGTGATGTCCCACTTGGCGATGGCTTCTTCCATGCTGGCGCTGTGCACGGTCGGCAGGTCGGTGTGCAGCAGGCCACCACGGGCCAGCGAACCGAGGATGCTGAAGATGCCGCCGGCGCGGTGCACGTCTTCCATGTGGTACTTCTGGATGTTCGGCGCCACCTTGCACAGCTGCGGCACCTTGCGCGACAGGCGATCGATGTCGCGCAGGTCGAAGTCCACCTCGCCTTCCTGGGCCGCGGCCAGCAGGTGCAGGATGGTGTTGGTCGAACCGCCCATGGCGATGTCGAGCATCATGGCGTTCTCGAACGCCTTGAAGTTGGCGATGCTGCGCGGCAGGACCGAGGTGTCGTTGTCGCCGTAGTAGCGTTTGCACAGTTCGACGATGGTGCGGCCAGCGGTGAGGAACAGCTGCTCGCGGTCCGAGTGGGTGGCCAGGGTCGAGCCGTTGCCCGGCAGGGCCAGGCCCAGGGCCTCGGTCAGGCAGTTCATCGAGTTGGCGGTGAACATGCCGGAGCACGAACCGCAGGTCGGGCAGGCGCTGCGCTCGTACTCGGCGACCTTTTCGTCGGAGGCGCTGGAGTCGGCGGCGATGACCATGGCGTCGACCAGGTCCAGGCCATGGCTGGCCAGCTTGGTCTTGCCGGCTTCCATCGGGCCGCCGGAGACGAAGATCACCGGGATGTTCAGGCGCAGGGCGGCCATCAGCATGCCGGGGGTGATCTTGTCGCAGTTGGAGATGCAGACGATGGCGTCGGCGCAGTGGGCGTTGACCATGTACTCGACGGCGTCGGCGATGATTTCGCGGCTGGGCAGCGAATAGAGCATACCGTCGTGGCCCATGGCGATGCCGTCATCGACTGCGATGGTGTTGAACTCTTTGGCCACGCCACCGGCGCGTTCGATCTCGCGGGCGACCAGCTGGCCCAGGTCCTTCAGGTGCACGTGCCCCGGGACGAACTGGGTGAACGAGTTGGCGATGGCGATGATCGGTTTCTTGAAATCGTCGTCCTTCATCCCGGTGGCGCGCCACAGGGCGCGGGCGCCGGCCATGTTGCGGCCGTGGGTGGAGGTCTTGGAACGGTAATCAGGCATGGAGCGCTCCTGGCGGCTAAATCACGTCACGTAAATAGGGAGTGAGCTTCTCTTGTCCTGAAACGCCGAAGGCCGGTTGCCGCTGGCAAGGATGGGGGCCGAAGACCACGCGGGATCGCCGCAGGCTCGACCAGAGCTCATAAACCCGCCGGGGATGTCTGGCGATGAATAGGCCCGATTCTACACCGCCGCGCCTGCGAGGGAATGCCGTTGTGATAATTGGCAGTCGGCCCAGGCCGCACGGTAAAGCCCTTGGCATCGGTTGCGCAGGGTTCGGTAGACTGGCGCGCTTCGTCCCCCACTGGCCAAAAGGATTTGCCATGCCGGCGCCTGCTCGCTCGTTGTTGTATTACGTTGTCATCGGCCTGGTCCAGGGCCTGGTATTGCTCGCCACCGTGCTGGAGCGCGGTGAAGTGCTCGGCTTCGGTATGTCGGTGGCCGTCTGTGTCGCGATGGTGGTGGCGGGCCTTAACCTGCAGTTGCTCGGCAGCGCTGTGCGCCAGCGCGGCACGGGCTGGCTGGTACTGGGCCTGACCTTGTTGATCAGCGGGATCAGCGGCTGGGTGTTCAGCGCCGAGCCCAATGGCTGGCTACAGATGACCTGGTGCCTGGCGGCGGTGGTGCTGGGCTATATCGGCACCGCGTTCATCCTGGCCTGGCCGACCGGCGAAGGGCTGCGGCTGCGCTACGAAGACCTGTTCCGGCATGCCTGGAACAATGTGTTCATCCTGTTCCTGGCGCAGATGCTGACCGGCCTGTTCTGGCAGCTGCTGTGGCTGTGTGCGCTGCTGTTCAGCATGCTGGGTATCCCGCAGGTGAAGGACGTGGTGGAGTCGCCGGTGTTCCTCTGGCTGGTGCTGCCGGTGGTGTTCTCCCTGGGGATGCGCATGGGCCGGGAGAACGAGAAGGTCATCGGCCTGCTGCGTGGCATCCTGCTGACGCTGTGCCGCTTCCTGCTGCCGCTCGGCGCGCTGATTACCCTGCTGTTCACCCTGACGCTGCCGTTCACCGGGCTGCAGCCGGTGTGGGACACGGGTTACTCGACGACTCTGTTGCTGGCGCTGGCGATCATCACCCTGTTCCTGGTCAACGGTGTGTTCCAGGAGGGGCATCAGGGCAGCGTCTATCCCGTTGCACTCAAGCGCCTGGTAAACGCCAGCCTGCTGTGCCTGCCGGTGCTGGTGGGCCTGGCGGCCTACGCCAGCTGGATGCGCATCGACCAGTACGGGCTGACACCGTCGCGAATCCTGGCGCTGTTGCTGGTGGGGGTGATGCTGGTCCACGGCCTGGCGGCGGCCTGGGCGGTGCTGGCGTCGCGCCAGGGCTGGCTTAACAGCCTGCGGGTGAGCAACCCGTGGATCGCCCTGCTCAGCGCGGTGCTGGTAGTGCTGTTCTATACGCCGTTGCTCGCGCCACAGCAGCTGAGTGCGAAAAACCAGGTCGAGCGCCTGGTCAGTGGGCGTACGTCGGTCAGCGACTTCGATGCGCGAAACCTGTACCACGACCTGGGCCAGCCGGGGCGCGAGGCCTTCGAGCAGCTTGAAAAACGGCTGCAAACGGATGAGTTGTTCGATGCGCCAGAGCGTGCGCAACTGCTGGCGACGCTGGAGCAAGTGCGACGGCCGGCAGCGGCCGAGGAACGCGGGCCAAAATTGGAGTGGCTGGGGCCGGTACAGTCCAGCACTGAAGCCTTGGCTGACTCGACCCTGGCCGAAAGCCAGTGCGGCGGCAAGGGCTGCTATCTGTGGGCGGTCGACCTGGATGACGATGGGCACAACGAAGTGCTGATGATTCCGCGGCACACTTACGCATCGCGCCTGTTCGTGCTCACCTGGGACAACCGCGAATGGCGGGAAGTGGGGAGTTTGAGCGGCAACATGGACAACCTGGATGGGTTGGTCAACGGCATTCGCGAAGGGGCGGTGAAGCTGGTCACGCCGCGCTACAGGACCTTGAGCATCGGCGGGCAGGAGCTGATGCAGGACTTCAGGCGGTAACAGGGGCTGTCCTGCAGCCCTTCGCCGGCTTGTCGGCGATGAAGCCGCAACGCGGCCTCATGCTGTCAGGCCAACGGGTAACTATCTAACGCCTGGTCGTTTGCCTGCTTGCTAGCGTGGCCGCACTTCTCACAGTCCAAGGAGGACACCCCATGGGACCTTTGCGTTGCCTTGCCGGTCTGCTCTGCTGCCTGGCCAGCTCAGCCTTCGCTCACCTCGACGATGCCTACTCCCACGATGCCCATGATCCATTCACCGACAAGCACGCGTGGATGGGCATGATCCGTGACAATGTGCGGCTAAGCGAAATGGCACTTCCGGGCACCCACGATTCGGCGACCTTTGATGTCAGACTGTTTCCGATCGTCACAGACATCGTCAGCACCCAGACTCTCGATTTCGACGAGCAGTTGCGCTACGGCATTCGTGTGCTCGATCTACGTATCCGGCAAACGGGTGATGCATTCGCCTTGCACCATGGCTCGGTCTATCTCGACAAGATGTTCGGCAGCGCGCTTGAGTCGATTCGACGCTTTCTCAAGGCCAACCCCAGCGAAACCGTATTGTTTCGCATCAAGCAGGAGCATACCCCCGAGAGCAATGTAACCCTGAGCCTGGCGCAGGTCTTCGAGCAGTACATGGCGCAGTTCTCGGACATCTACCTGAAGGCGCCGGGTGGCGGTGTCACGCTGGGCGAGGCGCGAGGGAAATTCGTCGTGCTGTCCAACATCGCCGAGCTCAACAACCAAGGGCTCGACTACGCCAGTTTCGACGTCCAGGATGATTCAACCCTGAAAACCAACTGGGACCTGCACGAGAAGTACCTCAAGGTACGGCGCCACCTGCACCGAGCTGCCGCGGGCAGCCCGGATACGTTCTATGTGAACTACCTGTCGGGCAGTGTCGGTTCGTTTCCCTACTTCGTTGCCAGCGGCCACGTCAGCCCGGGGACGGATGCCGCGCGGTTGTCCACCGGGCTCATCGCGCTGGGGGAAGTCGACTGGTACCCGTTCTTTCCCCGGACAACCTGTGCCATGCGGGTCTGCTCGATATCCTTCGAAGGCACCAACACCCTCGCGCGTGACGACATCAAGGATCTGAACGGCCCTGGGCCGACGCAAAGGACGGTTGGCATCATCATGGCCGATTTCCCGGGCGAGTCGTTGATTGCCAACATCATCGCCAACAACCACAACTCGACCCATGACTTGGGACGATGAGTCGGTCTGTGTTTCTGCCGCTGCCTGGGCCATGCAGTGGCCCAGGCAGGGATTTGATCAGCTGTTCGGCAGCAAGCGGCAGGTAATGCTCTTGATGTAACGGGTCTCGCTGATCGCCGGGTGCACCGGGTGGTCAGGGCCCTGGCCGCCACGTTCGAGCAGCTGCAGGTTGCGGTCCAGGTGGCGGGCGCTGGTCAGCAGGATGTTGTTCAGGTCGTCCTCGGGCAGGTGCATCGAGCACGAGGCGCTGACCAGGATGCCGTCCTTGTTGAGCATGCGCATGGCCTGTTCGTTGAGGCGGCGGTAGGCGGCCTCGCCGTTTTTCAGGTCTTTCTTGCGTTTGATGAAGGCGGGCGGGTCGGCAACGATCACGTCGAAACGCTCTTCGGCGGCTTTGAGCTCGCGCAGGGCTTCGAACACATCGCCTTCGATGCAGGTCACTTTCTCGCTGATGCCGTTCAGCGCGGCATTGCGCTCCACGCCGTCCAGGGCGAAGCCCGAGGCGTCCACGCAGAACACTTCGCTGGCGCCGAATGCGCCGGCCTGCACACCCCAGCCACCGATGTAGCTGAACAGGTCGAGTACGCGCTTGCCTTTGACGTAGGGCGCCAGGCGCGCGCGGTTCATGCGGTGGTCGTAGAACCAGCCGGTCTTCTGCCCTTCACGTACCGGGGCTTCGAACTTGACGCCGTTCTCTTCCAGGGCGACCCAGTCCGGCACTTCGCCGTAGACGGTGTCGACGTAGCGCTCGAGGCCTTCGGCGTCACGGGCGGCGGAGTCGTTCTTGAACAGGATGCCGCTGGGCTTGAGCACCTGGATCAGGGCGGCGATCACTTCGTCCTTGTGCGCTTCCATGGTGGCCGAGGCCAGTTGCACCACGAGGATGTCGAAGAAACGGTCGACCACCAGGCCGGGCAGCAGGTCGGAGTCGCCGTAGACCAGGCGGTAGCACGGTTTGTCGAACAACCGCTCGCGCAGCGACAGGGTCACGTTCAGGCGGTGTACCAGCAGCGACTTGTCCAGTGGCAGCTTGGCGTCACGCGACAGCAGGCGGGCGCAGATCAGGTTGTTCGGGCTCATGGCCACCACGCCCAGCGGCTTGCCGTTGGCGGCTTCGAGGATGGCTTGCTGGCCGGCCTTCAGGCCCTGCAGCGGGGTGGCGGCAACGTCGACTTCATTGCTGTAGACCCACAGGTGGCCGGCGCGCAGGCGGCGGTCGGCATTGGCTTTGAGACGAAGGCTGGGCAGGGACATGACGTCGCTCCGGGAAAAAAGAGCGGGAGTATACCGTGTTGGCTCAGGGTTCGGCGCGCGGGCACGACCAAGTGTGGGATGGATAAAATCAGGCGTGGGAGCGGGCTTGCCCCGCGATGGCGTCAGTATGGCCAGCGATGTTCGCCGGGTAGGACCTATCGCGGGGCAAGCCCGCTCCCACGCAGGCCAACCACGCAGGCCACCCATGCCCAAGGGTCTAAAGAAAAACCTGGAACGAACGATCCACTCATTGGGTGCCCTGGCGGACTACAGGGTTTAGAATCCCCCGTCCCCAAGGAGCCCGAACCATGTCCCAGGAACTTACCGCCGAACAGATCCAGCAAGCCTTGCAAGGCATCACCATTCCGCCGCAGCCGCAGATCATGGTCGACCTGCAGTTCGAGCAGTACATGCCCGACCCGGACCTGGAGACCATCGCCAAGCTGATTTCCCAGGACCCCGGCCTGGCCGGCGCCCTGCTCAAGCTGGTCAATTCGGCGCAGTTCGGCCTGTCGAACAAGATCGGTTCGATCCAGCGCGCGGTGAACCTGCTGGGCAGCCGCTCGATCATCAACCTGATCAACGCCCAGTCGATCAAGGGCGAGATGAGCGACGAGACCATCGTCACCCTCAACCCGTTCTGGGACACCGCCCAGGACGTGGCCATGACCTGCCTCACCCTGGCCAAGCGCACCGGCATCCAGGCGGCGGACGAGGCCTACACCCTGGGCCTGTTCCACGATTGCGGCGTGCCGCTGATGCACAAGCGCTTCCCCAACTACATGGAAGTGCTGGAAGAGTCCTACGCCAAGGCCAATGACGAAGTCCGCGTGGTGGACACCGAGAACCGCGTGTTCAACACCAACCACTCGGTGGTCGGCTACTTCACCGCCAAGTCGTGGCGCCTGCCGGAGCATATCAGCGCCGCCATCGCCAACCACCACAACGCTCTGTCGGTGTTCCGCGACGAGTCCTCGCGCAACGCCCAGACCCAGCTGAAGAACCTGTTGGCGGTGTTGAAGATGTCCGAGCACATCTGCGCCTCGTACCGCGTGCTGGGCAATCAGAGCGTCGACCACGAGTGGAACATGGTTGGTCCGCTGGTGCTGGAATACATCGGGCTGTCGGAGTACGACTTCGAGCAGCTCAAGCAGGACATCCGCGAACTGGGCGGGCGCTGAACCATGCCGGAATTGCCAGAGGTCGAAACCACCCGGCGCGGTATTGCGCCGCATCTGGTGGGCCAGCGGGTCAGCCGTGTGGTGGTGCGTGACCGGCGCCTGCGCTGGCCGATCCCGGAAGACCTCGACGTGCGTCTGTCGGGGCAACGCATCGTCAGCGTCGAGCGCCGCGCCAAGTACCTGTTGATCAACGCCGAGGTGGGCACGCTGATCAGCCACCTGGGCATGTCGGGTAACTTGCGCCTGGTCGAGCTGGGCCTGCCGGCAGCCAAGCATGAGCATGTGGACATCGAGCTGGAGTCGGGGCTGATGTTGCGCTACACCGACCCACGGCGCTTCGGCGCCATGCTCTGGAGCCTCGACCCGCTCAACCATGAACTGCTGCTACGGCTGGGGCCGGAGCCTTTGACCGACCTGTTCGACGGCGAGCGGCTGTTCCAGCTGTCCCGTGGCCGTTCGATGGCGGTCAAGCCGTTCATCATGGACAACGCGGTGGTGGTCGGGGTGGGCAACATCTATGCGACCGAAGCGTTGTTCGCCGCCGGCATCGACCCGCGCCGCGAGGCGGGCGGGATTTCCCGGGCGCGCTATCTGCGGCTGGCGATCGAGATCAAGCGGGTGCTGGCGGCGGCCATCGAGCAGGGCGGCACGACCTTGCGCGATTTCATTGGTGGCGATGGGCAGCCGGGGTATTTCCAGCAGGAGTTGTTCGTTTACGGGCGCGGTGGGCAGCCGTGCAAGGTGTGCGGCACCGAGTTGCGCACGGTGACGCTGGGACAGCGGGCGAGCGTGTTCTGCCCGAAATGCCAGCGTTGACCGGCTGATCGCTATCGCGGGGCAAGCCCGCTCCCACAGGATCCACTCCGGGCTCGTGGGAGCGGGCTTGCCCCGCGATAGGGCCGGATCAGTCGATTACCGTCGCTTGCCCTACACCCCTGGGATCACTGGCCGCCTCGACAGTCCCGCCAGCCTTGTCCCAATACAGCACCTGCTGGTTGCCGTAGTTACGCCCCACATCCTTCAACCGATACCCGCGCGCCTGCAGCTCGGCCTTTTGTGCATCGCTGAACGTCCTCGGCTCATGCTCCACCACATCCGGCAAGTACTGGTGGTGGTAGCGCGGCGTCGCCGGCCATTCGGCCACGGGGCGGCCTTCGAGCAAGCCCATTACCGACAGCAACACCATGCTCGGGATCCGGCTGCCGCCGGGTGTGCCGAAACTGGCGAACTGGCTTGGGCTTTCGATGAAAGTCGGGCTCATGCTCGACAGCGGCCGCTTGCCCGCCGCCACGGCATTGGCCTGGCTGCCGGCCAGGCCGTAGCTGTTGCTGCCGTTGGGGTCGGCGGCGAAATCGTCCATCTCGTTGTTCAGCACCACGCCGGTGCCGGGCACGCTGAACGCCGCGCCGAACGGCAGGTTGACCGACAGGGTGGCGGACACCGCGTTGCCGTCGGCGTCGATCACCGTGAAGTGGGTGGTGTGGTCGCCTTCACGCCAGGCCGGTGACGGCGGCAGGGCGCTGCTGGAGGTGGCCTGGCGCACGTCGATGCTGTCGGCCAGGCCAGTGAGGTAGTGGCGCGCCAGCAGGCGGTTGACGGGGTTGGCGACGTAGTCCGGGTCACCCAGCAGACCACGGTCGCGGTACGCCCGGCGCAATACCTCAATCACGTAGTGGTTGCGCTGTACCGGCTCGGCGCTTTGCCAGGGCAGGCGCTGGAGCATGGCCAGGCTCTGGGCCAGGGCAATGCCCCCGGCCGAAGGCGGTGGGCTGCTGATCAGTTCACGCTGTTCGGCCAGCTGATAGCGCAGCGGCTCGCGCCAGGCGGTGTGGTAACCGGCGAGGTCGTCGAGGCTCCACAGGCCGCCGGCCCGACGTACGCCATCGACCAGGCGCTGGGCGGTGGGGCCACGGTAGAAGCCGTCGCGGCCATGCTCGGCGAGGGTTTGCAGGGTGCTGGCCAGCTCAGGCTGGCGGATCACCGTGCCCAGGGCCGGTACGTCATTGGCGCTGAGGAACAGCCGGGCGCTTTCGGGGTCATCACGCAGCGCCGCCAGGCGCATGGTCGCGCGGTCGCGGTAGATGCGGTCGACGGCAAAGCCCTGATTGGCCAGGCGGATTGCCGGTGCCAGGCTGTCCTTGAGCGGCAGTTTGCCGTGGCTGGCGGCCAGGTCGGCCAGGGCCTGGGGCAGGCCGGGGATGGCCGCCGCCAGCGGGCCGTTGATCGACAGGCCGGGCTGGACCTTGCCGTCCTTGAGGTACATGTCTGCCCGCGCGGCGGCAGGTGCGCGCTCACGGGCGTCGAGGAAGGCGTAGCGCGGGGTGGCCGCTTGTTCGCGCAGCAGGAAGAAACCACCGCCGCCAAGGCCCGAGCCGTAGGGCTCGACCACTGCCAGCGCGGCGCCGATGGCCACGGCGGCATCGAAGGCGTTGCCGCCTTGTTCGAGCACCTGCCGGGCGGCGGCGGTGGCTTCGGTGTGCGGGCTGGCGATGGCGGCGCGGCCCGGGCCGTCGGCCTGGGCTGCCGTGGCCAGCAGCGCCAGGGCGGCGCCCAGCGCGGCGCGGCGTATCGCGGCGACGAACGGCATCAGGCCTTGCCGGTGATCCGGCGGTACTTGGCCATCAGCTCGTCTTCGGTTTCCGGGTGGGCTTCATCCAGTGGGATGCAGTCGACCGGGCAGACTTGCTGGCATTGCGGCTCGTCGTAGTGGCCCACGCACTGGGTGCACAGGTTCGGGTCGATCACGTAGATCTCTTCGCCTTGCGAGATGGCAGCGTTCGGGCACTCGGGTTCGCAGACGTCGCAGTTGATGCAATCGTCGGTGATGATCAGGGACATGGGGACTCCGGCCGGGGCGTCGGGCCCGGGCATGTTTCAATGCGATAGGCGCAATTGTGCCGGATTCGCGCCCGCAGTGCACGCGGGCGCGTCAGCGGGACGCGCCCCGGGCACTCAGGTTACTTGCGAAAGCGCTCGGTCAGCGCGTCGGCCACCGCCGGGTGGACGAACTTGGTGATATCGCCGCCCAACGCGGCAATTTCCCGGACCAGCGTCGAGGAAATGAACGAATAACGCTCGGAAGGCGTGAGGAACAGGCTCTCGACGTCCGGCGCCAGCTGGCGGTTCATGTTGGCCAGCTGAAACTCGTATTCGAAGTCCGAGACCGCGCGCAGGCCACGCAGGAACACATTGGCGTTCTGCTCCTTGGCGAAATGCGCCAGCAGCGAGGAGAAGCCGATGACTTCGACATTGGGCAGGTGCTTGGTGACCTCGCGGGCCAGCGCCACCCGTTGCTCCAGCGGGAACAGTGGGTTTTTCTTCGGGCTGGCGGCCACGGCAATGATCACGTGGTCGAACAGCCGCGAGGCGCGCTCGACCAGGTCGCCATGGCCTTTGGTAATGGGGTCGAAAGTACCCGGGTACAACACTCGGTTCATCGCGTCATCCTGGCTGGAGTGCGTTGGGGAGTCGGATGGTAGCTCAGCGACCGCGCCCGGCCAAGCCGCGTGGCTGGCTGATGGCACTATAGACATTGTGTGTATCGGCTGTCATGCAGTCTGTGTCAGGCGGCCAACCAGTGCCTCGCTGAGCCGCGCCGCCAGGGCGTACACCGACAGCTGCGGGTTGGCGCCGATGCTGGTGGGGAACAGCGAGCCGTCGTGGATCGACAGGTTTTCCAGCTGATGATGCCGGCCCAGGCTGTCGCATACCGCCTGGCGCGGGTCTTCGCCCAGGGCGCAGCCGCCCATGACGTGGGCGCTGCCCAGGCGCATGCGGAACAGTTCCATGGGCAGGCCGTCGATCATCGCGGCCGCTTGCGCGGGGGTGTCGACGTAGCGGGCATCGCCATGCACGGGCATCACCTGGCGGGCCCCGGCGGCGAACTGGATCTGCGCCATGCTGTGCCAGGCCCGGCGCAGGCCGTCGCGCAGGTAGTCGGTGACGGGGTAGTCGAGCACCGGCGAGCCATCGCTGCGCAGTTCTACCTGGCCGCCCGGGCTGTCCGGGTGGAAACCATCGCGCAGCAGCGCCAGCATCACATGGGTGTGCGGCAGCTCGGCCATGCGCAGGGCGTTGTCCTGGCCGTGGCCCCCGAGCAGGGTGCTGGCCAGGGCCGGGTGCAGCGGCGGCACCTCGAGTTTGTAGCCGACCGGCCCGTCGACGCCGCCCTGCCATTGGAACTGGTCGCTGTAGATCGACTGCGGCGCGCCGTAGTACGGGTCGATCCTGTCGGCAAACTGCGCGGCGCTGAAGTTGACCAGGTGCAGGAAGGTGCGTTTGCCCAGGCGCTGGTGCGGGTCGGGGGCTTCGGAGCGCAGTAGCAGGGCCGGGCTGTTGATGCCTCCACCGGCCAGCACGTAATGGCGGGCGCGCACCTGGATCTGCCGGTCGGTCGGGTGTATGCCGCGGGCATCCAGGGCCTGGCACAGCAGGTGGTCGATACGTTGGCCGTCATGGCTGAAGCGCTCGGCGCGGGCCAGGTAAAGCAGCGTGCCGCCCTTTTCCAGCAACGCCGGGATGCTGGTGACCAGCATCGACTGCTTGGCATTGACCGGGCAGCCCATGCCGCAGTAACCCAGGTTCCAGCAGCCGCGCACGTTGCGCGGGATCACCGCCCAGCGGTGGCCGAGCGCCTCGCAGCCACGGCGCAGCACGTCGTTGTTGGCGTTGGGCGGCAGCGCCCAAGGGGTGATGCCCAGGCGCTGCTCCATGCGTTCGAACCAGGGGGCCAGGGTGGCGCTGTCCAGGCCTTTGACGGCGTGCTCCCGGGCCCAGTGCTCGAGGGTTTGCGTTGGGGTGCGAAAGCTCGAGGTCCAGTTGACCAGGGTGGTGCCGCCTACCGCGCGGCCCTGGAGGATGGTGATGGCGCCCTCCTTGCTCAGCCGGCCCAGGCCTTCCTGGTAGAGCTCGGCGTAGGCTTGGTGCTCCAGCAGGTGGAAGTCGCTGCTGGTCTTCAGCGGGCCTTCCTCGATCAGCAGCACGTTCAGGCCGGCGGCACTCAGCGCCTCGGCCGTGGTGGCGCCGCCTGCGCCGCTGCCGATCACGGCGACATCGGCTTCGAAGGTCAGGTCCTGCTGCAGGCGCGAGGCATCGTGGGTGATCCAGCCTCGTTCGAGGCCTTGGCGAAACGGGTCGGGGACGGGCATGGCGTGGCCTTTGTTGTTGGGTTTTGGTCGTGCTGGGGCCGCAAAGCGGCCCCGGCAGCCTGAAGTTCAAATCTTCGGTGGCCCTGGATAGCCACACGCAGCCCAAGATTCCGGCCGCTCATACCAAGCCATCGACAACAGCTGCAGCAACGACGCATGCCCCTGGCGCAGCAGGTTCAGCCCACTACCGCCCCAACGTGCGAGAAAGGCCTCCACATCAGCGTTGCTGGCCTCGCTCCAACTGCCCCAGACGCCGGTCAGCGGCCCCCGGGTCAGCGGCAGACTGAGCACGTCGAACAACTGCCGGGTGAGCTTGAGCATGGCCGGCGACAGCGCCGCCAGCTTGCCGTCGAGGCTGTGCAGCACCAGCGCTTCAGTGGCCTGCGTGCCGGCCAGTACCACGGGGATCAGGGCTCGCAACAGCGGCAGGTCGTCATCACGCAGCACCTGGTAACCCGCCGAGGGTGTTTGTTTCGAGCAGCCAATCAGGCTGGCGGTGCCGAGGAACACGCTGGCGCCCAGGCTGAACCTGAGCAGGTCGCGACGGTGCATGCGCAGCCTTCCTCGCTCAACGGATGAACAGTTTGTAGACCAAGCGCTGCAAGGCCTTGCCATAGGGCGGGTAAATCAGCCGGGCAGCGTTCAGGCGCTGCTTGGCCAGCACCCCTTTGGCTTTGCTGAAGGTCTGGAAGCCTTCATGGCCGTGGTAGTGCCCCATGCCGGAGGGGCCGACACCGCCGAATGGCAGGTCATCCTGGGCCACGTGCAGCAGGGTGTCGTTGAGGCACACGCCGCCGGAGTGGGTGTCGCGCAGCACTCGGGCCTGCTGGCCACGGTCGTAACCGAAGTAGTACAGCGCCAGCGGGCGCGGGCGCTGGTTGATGTAGGCCAGCGCCTGGTCCAGGTGGTCGTAGGGCACCAGCGGCAGCAAGGGCCCGAAGATCTCGTCCTGCATCACCTGCATGCTGTCGTTCACCTCCAGCAACAGGTGCGGCGGCAGGCGGCGGCCCTGGCGCGGTTCGTCGGGGTAGAGGTCGCGCACTTGCGCGCCCTGCGCGCGGGCATCGGCCAGCAGGCGCTCCAGGCGGTCGAGCTGGCGCGGGTTGATGATCGCGCTGTAGTCGGGGTTGTCGGCGATACGCGGGTAGAGCCTGTGTACCGCGCGCTGGTAGGCATCGGCAAAGGCATCCAGGCGTTCGCGTGGCACCAGCACGTAGTCGGGTGCCACGCAGGTTTGCCCGGCGTTGAGGGTCTTGCCGAAGGCGATGCGTTCGGCGGCGGTGTCCAGCGGCACATCCGCCGAGACGATGGCGGGGGATTTGCCGCCCAGTTCGAGGGTGACCGGGGTGAGGTTGGGCGCCGCCGCCAGCATCACCTGGCGGCCGATGCTGGTGGCGCCGGTGAACAGCAGGTGGTCGAAGGGCAGGCGGGCGAAGGCCTGGCCGACTTCCACCTCGCCCAGCGCCACGCTGACCAGGTCGCTGGGGAACACCCGCTCCAGCAGTGCCTTGAGCACCAACCCTGTGGCCGGCGTGGCTTCGCTGAGCTTGAGCATTACCCGGTTGCCGGCCGCCAGGGCACAGGTCAGGGGCCCGATGGCAAGGAACAGCGGGTAGTTCCACGGCACGATGATCCCCACCACGCCCAGCGGCTGGTACAGCACTTTGGCGCTGGCGGGCTGGAAGGCCAGGCCGACGCGCCGGCGCGACGGCCGCATCCAGCGTTGCAGGTGGCGTTCGGCATGGCGCAGGCCTTGCACCGAGGGCAGCAGCTCGGCGAGCAGGGTCTCGTCGCGGCTGCGCCCGGCAAAGTCGCTGTCGATGGCCGCGATCAGGGCCTCCTGCTCACGCAGCAGTGTTTCGCGCAGGCTTTTCAGCCACTGCCGGCGTTGTGCCGCCGGTGGCATGGGGTTGCCGGCGAATGCCTGGCGCTGGGCGGCGAACATCGCCTCGAGCGTGCTGTCGCAAGTAACAGGGGGTGAGGTGATGATCGAGGTCATGGCGCAGGCACCCGTGGGAAAGAGTGAGTAGAGCCTATACTCTAATTCCTGTCGGGGTGAGTGATTTATCGGCCAGATCAGCGGACATTTGCGCTGCCGTGCCCTGACGTCGCGGGGCGATAGCCCGTAAGATGCCCCATCACTTGAACGCACGGAGACTGGAGCTGAGCATGGCCCCGCGCATGAAGACCCGAGAACGCATCGTGCAGAACAGCCTGGAGCTGTTCAACCAGCAGGGCGAGCGCAGCGTCAGCACCAACCACATTGCCGCGCACATGGAAATATCGCCCGGCAACCTGTACTACCACTTCCCCAACAAGCAGGCGATCATCGCCGTGCTGTTCAGCCAGTACGAAGAACTGGTCGACAGCTTCCTGCGTCCGCCTCAGGGCCGCGTCGCCACGGTTGAAGACAAACGCTTCTACCTCAAGGCACTGCTGGCAGCGATGTGGAACTACCGCTTCCTGCACCGCGACCTTGAACACCTGCTCGAAAGCGATCCGGAGCTGGCCGCCCGCTACCGGCGCTTTTCGCAACGCTGTCTGCAGCAAGGCCAGGCGATCTATCGTGGCTTTGTCGAGGCCGGCATCCTGGCCATGGATGCCGCGCAGATCGAATCACTGACCATCAATGCCTGGATCGTGTTGACCTCGTGGGTGCGTTTTCTCAGCACCACCCGCGAACATTCCGCGCATTTGGGTGAAGAAGCCTTCAAGCGCGGCGTCTATCAGGTGCTGGTGCTGGAACTGGGCTTCGTCACGCCTGGCTCGCGCGCCGTCGTGGACACCTTGTGCGACGAATTCCATGTACCGTTCAACCAGGCCCTGGAGCACTGAACCAGCGCCTTCGAGCCCTTCATCAGGAGACTGTCATGCCCCTTGCGCAACTGATCACCCCGCAGCAACTGGCCGAGCAACTGGACGCGCCCGGCCTGGTGATCCTCGACTGCCGCTTTGCCCTGGAAGATGTCGATTACGGCCAACGCAGCTATGCCCAGGGGCATATCGCCGGGGCGCATTTCGCCGATCTGGAACGTGACCTGAGCGGGCCGGTGGTCAAGGGCCGCACCGGCCGCCACCCGTTGCCGGACCCGCAGCGGCTGGTCGAGCGCCTGCGTGAGTGGGGTGTGGACGATGACAGCCGAGTGGTGCTGTACGACGACGGCCCTGGTGCCTTCGCCGCTCGGGCCTGGTGGTTGCTGGTCTGGCTCGGCAAGCGCGAATCGGTGTACCTGCTCGATGGTGGTCTCAAGGCCTGGCACGCGGCGCATCTGCCGCTCAGCCTGGATCCGCCGGTCAAGCGTGAAGGCCAGTTCAGCGGTGAGCCGGACATGAAGCTGCTGATCGATGCCGGGCACCTGGTCAAACGCCTCGGTGATCCTGAACTGACCCTGATCGATGCCCGGGGTTTGCCGCGTTTTCGCGGTGAAGTGGAACCGATCGACCCGGTGGCCGGGCATATCCCGGGCGCCCACTGCGCGGCGTTCACCGACAACCTCGGCGCTGATGGGCGATTCCTGCCGGCCGAGCAGCTCAAGCAGCGGTTTGCCGAGAAGCTTGGCGGCCGCTCGCCGGAGCAGCTGGTGGCTTATTGCGGGTCGGGGGTGACGGCTTGCCACAACTTGTTTGCGCTGGCGCTGGCCGGGTACCCGCTGGGGCGCTTGTATGCCGGGTCGTGGAGTGAGTGGATCAATGATCCGCAGCGCGGGGTCGCGACCGGTGATTGACTGACGCAACCATCGCGGGGCAAGTCGCAGCGGCGCACCGCCGCTCCCACGCCCAACTGCAAAGCAGTCGTGGGAGCGGGCTTGCCCCGCGATGAGGTCTTACCTGCCGTCCACCAGCCACTGCGGAATCCGCCGCTCCAGGTAATACCCCGGGTTGCGCAGGCTGCCGTCGACAAACCCCACATGCCCACCGCGGCTGTGCAGCTCGAACTGCGTTTGCGGCGCCAGCTCATCGGCGCTTGGCAGGCTGTGGCTGAACACGAACGGATCGTCGCTGGCGTGGATGATCAGCGTCGGCGTGCGGTTTTCTCTCAGGTAATAACGGCTGGAGGCGCGCCGGTAATAATCGTGCACGTCGCTGAAACCGTTGAGTGGCGCGGTCACCTTGCCGTCGAAATCCCAGAAGGTGCGCAGGTTGCGCAGCGAGCCCAGGCGTTCGATCTCGGCCAGCCCTTCATGGTGCCCTTTGTCGCGAAAGTGCCGCTGCTTGTCTTGCACATAAGCCAGCATCTCGCGCATGAAATGCGCCTGGTAGATCTTCGAGAAGCCCAGGCCGATGCGGTCGGCGCACTGGTCCAGGCGAAACGGCACCGATACAGCCACCGCCGCCTCCAGCTCGCTGGCAGAGCCACTTTCCCCCAGGTACTTGAGCAACACATTGCCGCCCAGTGAATAACCCACCGCATACAGGGGGGCGAGCGGGCGCTGGGCGCGCAGGTGGCGGATGGTTTCGGCGAGGTCTTCGCTGGCGCCGGAATGGTAGCTGCGCGCCAACAGGTTGGGCTCGCCCGAGCAGCCGCGCCAGTTGATCGCGACGCTGGCCCAGCCACGCAGTTGCAGCGCCTGCTGCAGGCCTTTGACATAGGGCGAGTTGGACGACCCGGTCAGCCCGTGCAGCACCAGCACCAAGGGGGCGTCGGGCTGGTGCGGGCCGTGCCAGTCGAGATCAAGGAAGTCGCCATCCGCCAGCCATAGGCGCTCACGGTTGCGCTGAAGGTCCGGCAGCTTGCGCCACAGTGGCCCCCAGAGCGTCTGCAGGTGCGGGTTGGACAGGCCGGTGGCCGGGCGGAACGTGGCGGTGAGGCTGGGCATGCTGGGCGACTCGTGATGTGCCTGCCTAGAGTGCCATGAAACACCGCCACTGTACCTGCGCTATTGGTCGTTATCGTCTCGTTGCGCAAGGGGCTGTTGGTCAGCGCTCGGACCTACGCTGACCAGTAGCTTGCGAGCCAGGTCGAAGTGATACTGGACAACCGCACGGACGTGCTCCGTATCGATGCTGGCAAGGGTTTGCAGATAGGTACCGAGGCGGTCGTCCGCCAGCCCCAGGTGGCTGTCACGGGCCAATAGCTCAGCCAGGCCTTGGTTGCGCGCGACATCTTGCATCAGGCGCCCTGCCAGTTTCTGTCGCGCCAGTTGCAGCTCTTCGTGCGTAGGGCCCTGCTCGATGAAGTGCTCCAGCAATTCGCAAACCAGGGCCTGCGAGGCCTGGACCTTCGTTGCCGCGACATTCCAGTGGATGACGAACATGCCGCTGCCCTTCAGGCAGGTCAATTTACTGCGAATGTCATAAGTCAGACCCTGTTGCTGGCGCAAGGCGGTCATCAAGCGGGAGTCCAGGCCTGAGCCAAGTACTTCGCTGGCGAGTGCCAATGCATGGTAGTCCGGGCTGGCGGGATGCAGCCGTAGAGGCAGGGTGAGCTGTACCGAGCTGACTGCGGCGGCTTGGTCGAAGTGCAGCGTCGCGCTTGCTGCTTGCGGCAGCGGAGCAGGTTCCTGGACCGCCCAGCCCTGCGGCAGAGCCTGGCTGATGCGTTGCGCGAGCGTCTCGGCCTCGTGCCGGGACACATCGCCGACCAGAATCAGGTCCAGATTGTTGGCGCTGTACCCGCGCTGATGGAAGGTCGTCAGCGCATCAACGTCGAGTGCCTCGATACTTTCAGGCGTACTGCTGATCGAGTTGGCGTAGGGGTGCCCGCGATACAGGTGCTTGCAAGTCTCGAAATGGGCGCGGGCTTGCGGTTGGTTGCGCAGTGCCGCGTCATGCTGCAGCAGCTGTCGCTTGATCTTGTCCAGGGCACCAGCTGGAAAGTCGGGGCGAGCCACGAGGTCGGTGAACAGCGCCATGACCGGTTCGAGCACCGCCTTATCGGTCAGCGTGCGCACACTCACAATGGCCCTTTCCAGCTTGATCTTCTTGTCGACGATGGCTCCCAGGCCTTCGAGGCGTTCGGCAAATTGGCTGACGTCCAGGCCGTTGACCCCTTCATCCAGCATGTGCAGCGTCAATGCCGCGCGCCCAGCGTGCTGGTCGTCCAGGGCGCTGCCGGCATCGAACGACAGGATCAGGTCGAGCATTGGTAGCCCTGGCGCATGGACGAATTTCACCCGGGTTCCTTCGCCGGTTTGCCACGACTGTACCTGGGTCGTGATGTCGTCGAACCGATCGAGGTCCAGATCCTGGGCGCTGACCAGGCCAGAAGGGGAAGCCGATTCGATTGGCTGTAGGGTGTCATTCATGGTTGCTCTCCTTGCCGAGCATGTAGGTGACCGTCAAGCGGTCGTGCGTGAGGCAGTCGTGCGCAGCCTGGCGAATCTGCTCCGCTGTCACGCTCTTGATGGCCTGGCGCTCGCGGTCCAGCAGGGTAGGGTCGAGCCCGGCGCTGGCGTACTGGCCGATCTGCTCGGCCCGCGTGGCGATGTTGTCCTGCTCGAAGACCCGTTGGGACAAGACCTTGGCCTTGGCCCTAGCCAGCTCCGCCGCGTCCACAGGCGTGTGCCGACAGCGCTCCACCTCGGCCAGCAGGCGATCCTTGAGCTGCTCGGGTGTCGCCTTCTCTGGGTTGGAATAGGCAAGGAAGGAAAGCAAGCGGTCACCCCGTCGGACCATGCTGTAGTCAGAGCCCATGGCCATGGCCATCTGTGTCTCATCGAGCATCTGGCGGCGCATCCTCGAGCTGTTGCCGACGGCCAACAGGTAGCGCAACAGATTCAGGGCGTGGGCTTGCACCGGCGAATCCGCGGTGGCGAGGCTGGGCACCTCGTAGCTCATCAGCAATCCGTCGCGCTGGCCTTGGTGCTGCAGTGCTTGGCTGCGTTGCAGGGGGGCCACGTCCATCCTGGGGCGCTTCACGTCTGGCAGACGGTTTGGCGGTATCGCGTCGAAATGACGTTCCACCAGCAGGCGCAGTTGCTGTATGTCGATCGCGCCGTCCACGGCGAGGGTCGCATTGTTGGGGTGATACCAGGTGCGATACCACGTACGAACTGCAGCATTGGTCATTTGCAGCAGGTCAGCGTGGTGCCCGATCTCCGGCGTGGCATACGTGCTTTTGCCATAGGCCAGTTGCGTATGCTTTTCCCATGCAAACGCCAGGGGGTTGTTGTCGATTCGCTCACTGCGCTCGGCCATGATCACTGCCAACTCGCGAGCGAAAGGCGCTTGATCGAGCGTGGCCGAGACCATGCAGTCGGCCATGGCCTCCAAGGCAATTTCCAAATGCCTGGCAGGCAGTGTCAGGGGGAACACCGTGGCGTCTTTCTGTGTGAATGCATTGGGCTGGCCACCCAGGCGCGTCATGAGTCTGGTGTACTCGCCGGGTGCCAGTTTTCTGCTGCCTTCGAACATCAGGTGTTCGAGCGCGTGGGACAGGCCGCTATGGCCTTCGGGCTCGTAGCTGGAACCGACGTGGTACCAGAGCTGCGCGCTGACCAGTGGGGCACGATGATCTTCGCGCAGGTATACGCGAAGGCCATTGGCAAGGGTGAAGTGCTGCAGGGGAATGGATGAGGCGTGTTGTGCATCGGGCATGGCCGAGGCGCTCCATTGAGGCGTTTGGAGCTTCAGCTTCGGTCATGCCAAAGCCCCACCTGCGGTACTTAGCTATGCAGGCGGGGCCGAGAGGTCAAGTGCGCTGCCAGAGCGCGTAGTGCACTTGGCCGGTCTTTTTCTCGCGGTGCAGGCGCCAGTTGCCCGGCATCGGCAGGGTGGAGGGTGCGGCCTCGCTCTCGGTGTAGATCCACGCCTGCTCGCGCAGCCATTGGCCTTGTTCCAGCAGGTTGCAGGTGTTGGCCAGCAGATCCTGGTGGAATGGTGGGTCGAGGAACACCAGGTCGAACTGCTGCTTGGCCGGGCCTTGCAGGTAGCGCAGGGCGTCGGTTTGCAGGATCTGCCCGCGCGGGCAGCGCAGCAGTTCGAGGTTGTGCTTGAGGTTGGCGATGGCGGCCGGGTTGCTGTCCAGCGCCACGGCGTTTTCCGCGCCGCGGGACAGGGCTTCGAGCACCAGCGCGCCGCTGCCGGTGAAGGCATCCAGCACGCGGGCGCCCTCGATGTACGGCGCCAGCCAGTTGAACAGGGTTTCGCGCACGCGATCGGGGGTGGGGCGCAGGCCGTCGCCTTCGGGTACGTCGAGACGGCGGCTGCGCCACTCGCCAGCGATGATGCGCAGCTGGCCGGGGCCTTTGCTGGCGCCTGGGGCGCTGCGCGCGGGGGTATTGGGGCGTGCCATTAATGCTCCGGTACGCCGAGCGGCCGCTCGGCGGGTTTGTCAGTGGGGGCCGGCAGCGGCTGCTGCGCCACCTTCGGGCCGACGGTGACGATCACCAGCTTGTCCGCCGCCAGGTGCTTGTTCATGGCGGCCTTGACCTGCTCGACGGTCAGCGCCTGGGACTGCTGCATGAAGTCCTCCAGCCAGCTCAGCGGCAGGTTGTAGAAGCCGATCGCGCCCAACTGGCCGACGATACTGGCGTTGCTGGCATTGGACAGCGGGAAGCTGCCGGCCAGTTCGCGTTTGGCGTCGTCCAGCTCTTGTTGCGTCGGGCCGTTCTTGAGGTAGTCGGCCAGCAGGTCCTGGACCAGCTTGAGCGTGCCTTCGCTGAGCTCGGCACGGGTTTGCAGGTTGATCATGAACGGGCCGCGTACCTGCATCGGGCTGAACACCGAGTACACCCCGTAGGTGAGGCCGCGCTTTTCGCGCACTTCGCTCATCAGCCGGGTGCCGAAGGCGCCGCCGCCGAGGATCTGGTTGCCCAGCGACAGGGCCGGCCAGTCCGGGTCGTTACGGTCGATGCCAAGCTCGGCCAGCATCAGGTGGGTCTGTTTGGAGGCAAAGTCGATGTGGGTCATGCCTGGCTTGGGTTCAACCGGCTGCTCGGGCTTGGCCAGGGCCGGGCCCTTGGGCAGGCCGGCGGAAACCTGGGCGGCAATGGCTTCGGCTTCGCTGCGGCTGAGGTCGCCGACCAGCGCGATCACCGCATTGCCGGCGGCATAGGCTTTGCCATGGAAAGCGCGCAGCTGGTCGAGGGTGATGGCGGTGACCGACTGGGCCGTGCCGTCGCTGGGGTGAGCGTAGGGGTGGTTGCCGTACAGATTGGCGAACAGCGTCTTGCCGGCGATCTTGCCGGGGTTCTGCTTCTCATACTCGAAGCCGGCCAGCATCTGGTTCTTGATGCGCTTGAGGGCGTCCTCCGGGAAGGTCGGCTTGCCCACCACTTCGGTGAACAGCTTGAGTGCCGGTTCGCGCTTGTCGACGGCGCTGAGGCTGCGCAGCGAGGCCACGGCCATGTCGCGGTAGGAGCCATTGCCAAAATCTGCGCCCAGGCCCTCGAAGCCTTCGGCGATGGCGGTGACGTCCTTGCCGGCCACCCCCTCGTTGAGCATGGCGTTGGTCAGCGTGGCCACACCTGGCGTGGTGCCGTCCTGGCTGCTGCCGGCGGCGAAGGTCAGGCGCAGGTCGAACATCGGCAGCTCGCGGGCTTCGACGAACAATACGCGGGTGCCTTCGGCGGTGGTCCAGTGCTGGATGTTCAGTTGACGGCGGCTGGGGGCCTTGCCGTCCAGTTCGGCCAGCGATTGCAGCGAGTTGGCCGGCCGTGCCGCGGTAGCGGGCTGGCTGGCGCTGTCGGACTGGGCCGGACGGGCCAGCAGCACGGCGATGGCCACCACCAGCACGATGATGCCAAGGCCCAGCAGGGTGTAGCGGGGTGCGCTGCGGTCACTCATGAGCGGACTCCTCGGGCAGTACATGGGCAGCGCTCAGGCGTTCGCGGGTGAAGTAGGTGCGGGCAGCGGCCTGGATGTCTTGCGGGGTCACGCGCTTGAGGTCGTCGAGTTCGCTGTCGATCAATTTCCAGGACAGGCCGACGGTTTCCAGTTGGCCGATGGTGGTGGCCTGGCTGCTGATGGAGTCACGGTCGTAGACCAGGCCGGCGATCACCTGGGCGCGCACGCGCTCTAGCTCTTCGGCGGTCGGTGGGGTGGTCTTGAGTTCTTCGAGCAGTTGCCAGACGCCTTTCTCGACCTCGGCCAGGGTCTTTTTCTTCTGCACGTTGGGGGTGGCCGAGATCAGGAACAGGCTGTCGCCCCGGGTGAAGGCGTTGTAGCTGGACGAGGCACCGGCCACCAGCTCCTGGCCGCGCTCCAGGCGCGCCGGCATGCGGGCGCTGTAGCCGCCGTCGAGCAGGGCGGAAATCAGCCGCAGCGCGTTGACCGTGCGCGGGTCCTTGGCGGTGGCCAGGGCCGGCACGTTGAACCCGTAGATCAGGCTCGGCAACTGCGTCTGCACGTGCAGGGTCAGCTTGCGCAGGCCCGGTTCGGCCAGCTCCAGCGGCAGCTTGCTGGGGGGCACGGCGCGCTTGGGGATGGGGCCGAAGAATTTTTGTGCGAGGGTTTTCACTTCGTCGGGGGTGACGTCGCCGACCACCACCAGGGTGGCGTTGTTCGGCGCGTACCAGGACTCGTACCAGTGGCGCAGTTCTTCGACCTTCATGCGTTCGAGGTCGGCCATCCAGCCGATGGTCGGGGTGTGGTAGCCGCTGGCCGGGTAGGCCATGGCACGGAACAGCTCGAAGGCCTTGGAGGTGGGCTGATCGTCGGTGCGCAGGCGGCGCTCTTCCTTGATCACCTCGATCTCGCGGCTGAACTCGTCGGCCGGCAGGCGCAGGCTGGCCAGGCGGTCGGCTTCCAGTTCGAAGGCCACCGGCAGGCGGTCGCGGGCCAGCACCTGGTAATAGGCGGTGTAGTCGTCGCTGGTGAAGGCGTTCTCTTCGGCGCCCAGGTCACGCAGGATGCGCGATGCCTCGCCAGGGCCAAGCTTGGCGCTGCCCTTGAACATCATGTGCTCCAGGGCGTGGGACAGGCCTGTCTGGCCCGGGGTTTCGTAGCTGGAGCCGACCTTGTACCAGATCTGCGAAACCACCACCGGGGCACGGTGGTCCTCGCGCACGACCACTTTCAGGCCGTTGTCGAGGATGAATTCGTGGGTGGGTTGCACATCGGCGGCGAAGGCCGCAAGCGGCAGGCACAGCGTGCCGAGCAACAGGCCAGCGGCGCGGCGGGCTAGAGCATTCATACGGTGTTTAACCTGTTCTGCGGCCCGCTTGGGTTTAGCGTCGGCGGGCCAGGAGGTGCTAGGATACTGATCCGGTTGCCTGGCGACCATGCCTGTCGCCGTTCTGGCCCGCAGGCCCTAAAGACAAAACGTTGCGCATGAACCAGTCGGTTACAAAATAGTCTGTTCTGCGTGACTCAAGAATTCCCGATGCGCCACTGCTGGCGCATCGCTACCCTGAGATAGCCGTCTTCCATGTTTGGTTCCAACGACGACAAAAAAGCGCCGGCTGCGGCTGGCGAGAAGAAAGGCCTGTTCAGCTGGTTCCGCAAGAAGCCGGAACAACCTGTCGCCGAACAGCCGCAAACCCCAGAACCGCAGGCCGCAGAGCCGGCCGCACTGCAGGTGCCGGCTGCCGAGCCGCTGCCGACGGCAGTGCCCGAGCCCGTGGTGGCCGAGCCCGTGCCGGAGCCGGTGGTTGCAGCGCCTCAGGCTGTGTCCGAGCCAGTGATTGCCGCACCGCAGCCAGCGCCTGTGCCTGAGCCAGTGGTCGCTGCACCGCAGCCAGAACCGGTGTTCGTCACGCCACAATATGCACCTGCCGCTGCCCCGGTGGCTGCCGCACCTGTAGAGCCGACTCCGGTCGAGGTGCCTGCGGCCCCGGTGAGCAACCTGGTACTGCCTGTCGCCGAAGAACCGGTGGCACTGGTCGAGGACCTGGAACCCAAGGCGCCGCCTGCCATTCCCGCTCGCCCGGCCGCCGAGCCGGCTGCCGCTGTCGCACCTGCCCCAGCGCCGGTTGTCGAAGCCAAACCGGTCATCGCGCCGGCCCCGGTCGAACCCGAGCCCGTTGTCGCGGCAGCCACCGAACCGTCCAAGCCCGGTTTCTTCGCCCGTCTCAAGCAGGGCCTGTCGAAGACCAGCGCCAGCATTGGCGAGGGCATGGCCAGCCTGTTCATGGGCAAGAAGGTCATCGATGACGACCTGCTCGACGAAATCGAAACCCGCCTGCTGACTGCCGACGTAGGCGTCGAGGCCACCTCGGCCATCGTCCAGAACCTCACCCAGAAAGTCGCCCGCAAGCAGCTGGCCGACGCCGACGCACTGTACAAGTCGCTGCAGGAAGAGCTGGCCGCGCTGCTGCGCCCGGTCGAGCAGCCGCTGAAGGTCGAGGCGCAGAACAAGCCCTACGTGATCCTGGTGGTCGGCGTGAACGGTGCCGGCAAGACCACCACCATCGGCAAGCTGGCGAAAAAGCTGCAGCTCGAAGGCAAGAAGGTCATGCTCGCCGCCGGTGACACCTTCCGTGCCGCCGCCGTGGAGCAGCTGCAGGTGTGGGGCGAGCGCAACCAGATCCCGGTGATCGCCCAGCACACCGGCGCCGACTCGGCTTCAGTGATCTTCGACGCCGTGCAGGCCGCCAAGGCGCGCAACGTCGATGTGCTGATCGCCGACACCGCCGGGCGCCTGCACACCAAGGACAACCTGATGGAAGAGCTGAAGAAGGTCCGTCGGGTGATCGGCAAGCTCGACGCCGAGGCGCCCCACGAGGTGCTGCTGGTACTCGACGCCGGTACCGGGCAGAACGCCATCAGCCAGGCCAAGTACTTCAACCAGAGCGTGGAACTGACCGGCCTGGCCCTGACCAAGCTGGACGGCACCGCCAAGGGTGGGGTGATCTTCGCCCTGGCCAAGCAGTTCAACATTCCGATCCGCTTCATTGGTGTGGGAGAGGGTATCGATGACCTGCGCACCTTCGAGGCTGAACCTTTCGTCAAGGCACTGTTTGCCGAGCGGGAACCTGCATGATCCGATTCGAACAGGTCGCCAAACGCTACCCCAACGGCCACGTCGGCCTGCATGAGCTGAGCTTCCGGGCGCGGCGTGGCGAGTTCCTGTTCGTCACCGGCCACTCCGGCGCCGGCAAGAGCACCTTGCTGCGTCTGTTGTTGGCCATGGAGCGCCCGACCAGCGGCAAGCTGCTGCTGGCGGGGCAGGACCTGGGGCAGATCAGCAACGCGCAGATCCCGTTCCTGCGCCGGCAGATCGGCGTGGTGTTCCAGAACCACCAGTTGCTGTTCGACCGCACCGTGTTCAACAACATCGCCCTGCCGCTGCAGATCCTCGGGCTGTCCAAGGCCGAGATCGCCAAGCGCGTCGACTCGGCGCTGGAGCGCGTGTCGTTGAGCGACAAGGGCGAGCTGTTCCCGGCCGACCTGTCCACCGGCCAGCAGCAGCGCGTCGGTATCGCCCGGGCGATCGTCCATCAGCCGGCATTGCTGCTGGCGGACGAGCCCACCGGTAACCTCGACCCGCGCCTGGCCGCCGAGATCATGGGTGTGTTCGAAGACATCAACCGCCTGGGTACCACCGTTTTGATCGCCAGCCACGACCTGGCGCTGATCGCGCGCATGCGCCACCGCATGCTGACGCTGCAACGCGGCCGCTTGATCGGCGATGGGGAGGCCGGGCAATGAGCACCACACGTACACCTAAGGTTTCCGAGCGGGTCGCACCCAAGCCCGCCGACCCACAACCTGCGAAGAAAAAGCGCGGTGACCACGACGACGATGGCCCGGACTTCAGCACCTTGCTGCACGCCTGGCTGGAAAGCCACCGTGCCAGCCTGGCCGACAGCCTGCGCCGCCTGGCCAAGCAGCCGATCGGCAGCTTCTTCACCTGCCTGGTGATGGCCGTGGCGCTGAGCATGCCCATGGGCCTGTCGCTGCTGCTCAAGAACGTCGAGAAGCTCGGCGGTTCATGGCAACGCGCGGCGCAGATTTCGCTGTACCTCAAGCTCGACGCCAGCAGCCGCGATGGCGAAGCCTTGCGTGACGAGATCAAGGGCATGCCCGGCGTTGCCGAGGCCCAGTACGTCAGCCGCGAGCAGGCGCTGGAAGAGTTCCAGCAGCAGTCTGGCCTGGGCGAGGCCCTGCGCGAGCTGCCGGACAACCCGCTGCCCGGTGTGGTGGTAGTGACCCCGAGCGAAGTCGACAAACCGGCCTTGGAAGCACTGCGCCAGCGCCTGGCAGAGCTGCCGCGGGTGGAAGCGGCGCAGCTGGACCTGGTCTGGGTCGAGCGCCTGGCGGCGATACTCAAGCTGGGTGATCGCTTTGTCTTCGGCCTGGCGGTGATGCTTATTTCTGCCTTGCTGTTAGTAATCGGTAACACAATTCGTCTACATATCGAGAACCGCCGCGTCGAGATCGAAGTGATCAAGCTGGTGGGCGGCACCGACAGCTACGTGCGTCGGCCTTTCCTCTATATGGGGGCGCTGTATGGCCTGGGTGCCGGGGTGCTGGCCTGGGGGATCCTGGCGTTCGGCCTGAACTGGCTCAACGACGCGGTCGTCGGGCTTTCCGGCCTGTATGGCAGCGATTTCGCCCTGGGCGGGGTGCCGGCCGCCGATGGTCTTTCCCTCTTGATCGGCGCGGTGCTGTTGGGGTATATCGGTGCATGGATCGCGGTGGCTCGGCATCTGAACGAGCTGGCACCACGATAATGTTTCATCGCCAGCATTGACTTTTTTTCATCCAGGAACTTGTCTCGCGGTTCCGGGTCTATGCTGGCAGTGCCCACAAGGCACGAGTCTGTAAGTCGGAGGTACTTGAATGACCACATCGTTGCAACCTGCCTATGCCCTGGTACCCGGTGCAAACCTGGAAGCCTACGTGCACACGGTCAACAGCATCCCGCTGCTGACGGTCGAGCAGGAGCGTGATCTGGGCGAGCGTCTCTATTACGAACAGGATGTCGAGGCCGCCCGGCAAATGGTGATGGCCCACCTGCGTTTCGTCGTCCATATCGCCCGTAGCTATGCTGGCTATGGTCTGGCCCAGGCCGACCTGATCCAGGAAGGCAACGTCGGCCTGATGAAGGCGGTAAAGCGTTTCAACCCGGAAATGGGCGTACGTCTGGTGTCCTTCGCGGTGCACTGGATCAAGGCCGAGATCCACGAGTTCATCCTGCGCAACTGGCGTATCGTCAAGGTGGCCACCACCAAGGCCCAGCGCAAACTGTTCTTCAACCTGCGCAGCCAGAAGAAGCGCCTGGCCTGGCTGAACAATGACGAAGTGCATCGCGTGGCCGAAAGCCTCGGCGTAGAGCCTCGCGAAGTGCGTGAAATGGAAAGCCGCCTGAGCGGCCAGGACATGGCCTTCGACCCGGCAGCCGAAGCCGATGACGACAGCGCCTTCCAGTCGCCCGCGCATTACCTGGAAGACCACCGCTACGACCCGGCTGTGCAGCTGGAGGACGCTGACTGGAGCGACAACTCCACCAGCAACCTGCATGAAGCCCTGCAAGGCCTGGACGATCGCAGCCGCGACATTCTCTACCAGCGCTGGCTGGCTGAAGAGAAGGCCACGCTGCATGAGCTGGCGGACAAGTACAGCGTTTCGGCCGAGCGTATTCGCCAGCTGGAAAAGAACGCAATGAGCAAGGTCAAGGCACTGATCGCCATCTGATCGGCGCCCTGGCTGGATTGAAAAACCGCTGCTCTCGCAAGAGGCAGCGGTTTTTTCATTTGGCATGTTGCTGCGCGCATCCAGACGGATCGCAGGACCCTGTGGGAGCGGCTTCAGCCGCGAACACCAGCGAAGCTGGTGCCATCCACCGCGCTGCCTATTTCGCGGCTGAAGCCGCTCCCACGGGTTACTGGATGCCCTTGCGCGCGCAGCTCACTGCCTGCGCGACGCATCCAGCTGCATCAGGTAGCTCGGCCCACCCAGCTGGCTCATCTGCCGGCGAATCCACCCCGCGCGGCTGGCCACATAGGTGCTTGGCCGGCTGGCGCTCCATTTGATCGGGCTCGGCAGCACGGCAGCGAGCAGTGCGGCCTGTTGTCGCGTCAGGCGGCTGGCATCCACGCCAAAGTGATAGCGAGCCGCCGCCTGGGCGCCGAACACGCCCTTGCCCCATTCGGCGCTGTTCAGGTACACCTCGAGAATCCGCTCTTTCGACCAGAACAGCTCGATCAGTGCAGTGAACCAGGCCTCCAGGCCTTTGCGCAGCCAACTGCGGCCGGACCACAGGAACATGTTCTTGGCCACCTGCTGGGTGAGAGTGCTGGCGCCACGGACCTTGCCGCCCCGTTCGTTGTAGGCCAGCGCCGCCTGGATGGCCGGGATGTCGAAGCCCCAATGGCTGGCGAACTTCTGGTCCTCACCGGCGATGACGGCCACCTTCAACTCATCGGAGATCTCTTCCCATGGCGTCCAGTCGCGCTGCAGGTCGATCGGCTCGCCGCTGAACCATGACTCCACCTTGCGCTCGACCATCAGCGCCGTGCCGGGCGGCGGTACCCAGCGCAGTACCAGCACCACGGCAATGCTTGCGGCAGCGAACCAGAGCAGGCCGCGGGTGAAGTGGCGCAGGAAGGATGACAGCATGGTGATGGCTTGGCCGGACCGTTGGAACGGGCCATTATACAGACCCCTTTCGAGGAGTCGTCCCATGCTTCGCAGCTTCCTGATGCTCGCCGCCTTCTTCGGCTTCACCGGTGTTGCACTCGGCGCCTTTGCCGCCCATGGCCTGAAGAGCCGTCTCAGTGCCGATTACCTGGCGGTCTTTCACACCGGTGTTACCTACCAGCTGGTGCATGCCCTGGCGATCCTCGCCGTGGCCGTGCTCTCGGTGCATCTGCCCGGGCGCCTGGTAGGCTGGGCTGGCGGTTTGTTCGCGCTGGGTATCCTGCTGTTTTCCGGCAGCCTCTACGTGCTCACGCTGACGGGCCTGGGCAAGCTCGGCATGATCACCCCCCTGGGTGGCCTGTGCTTCCTCGCCGGCTGGTTGTGCCTGGGCCTGGCCGCCTGGCGCCTGGGCTGACCGAGTGGTCCACAATCGCGACTAATGGCGCGCGCCACCCTTGGGTTGCAAGGCTGATCGGGGCTAGAATGCCTGCCCCAACGAACAATGGTGGCCGTGCGCATGCGCATTCAACTGAACGGTGAACCTTACGAACTGCCCGCGAGCGAGAGCGTCGCGGCCCTGCTCGGCCGGCTCGAGCTGGCCGGCCGTCGGGTGGCGGTGGAACTGAACCTGGACATCGTGCCGCGCAGCCAGCACGAGAGCACGATGCTGAGCGAAGGCGACCAGGTCGAAGTGGTCCACGCCATCGGCGGTGGTTGAGCAAGCCCGGCGATTCACCCGTAAGCCCCGTAACCTTTCCTGAGGAACATCGATGAGCAACGTTCGCAGCGACAAGCCCTTCATCCTGGCCGGGCGCACCTTCCAGTCGCGCCTGCTGGTCGGTACCGGCAAGTACCGTGACATGGAAGAAACCCGCCTGGCCACCGAGGCCTCGGGTGCCGAAATCGTCACCGTCGCCGTGCGCCGCACCAACCTGGGCCAGAATGCGGGCGAGCCGAACCTGCTCGACGTGCTGTCGCCGGACAAGTACACCATCCTGCCGAACACCGCAGGCTGCTTCGATGCGGTGGAAGCCGTGCGCACCTGCCGCCTGGCCCGTGAGCTGCTCGATGGTCGCAAGTCCCATGAGTCCCGCACGCTGGTCAAGCTGGAAGTGCTGGCTGACCAGAAAACCTTGTTCCCCAACGTCATCGAAACCCTCAAGGCCGCCGAAGTGCTGGTCAAGGAAGGTTTCGACGTGATGGTCTACACCAGCGACGACCCGATCATCGCCCGTCAGCTGGCTGAAGCCGGCTGCATCGCGGTGATGCCCCTGGCTGGTCTGATCGGCACGGGCCTTGGCATCTGCAACCCCTACAACCTGCAGATCATCCTCGAGGAATCCAAGGTGCCGGTGCTGGTCGATGCCGGCGTGGGTACCGCCTCCGACGCCACCATCGCCATGGAAATGGGCTGCGAGGCGGTCCTGATGAACTCGGCCATCGCCCACGCCCAGCAGCCGGTGCTGATGGCCGAAGCCATGAAGCACGGCATCCTGGCCGGGCGCATGGCCTACCTGGCCGGCCGCATGCCCAAGAAACTCTACGCCAGCGCCTCTTCGCCGCTGGATGGTCTGATCAAGTAAGAGCCCCAGATGACTGAATCGCAAGAAACGCCGATCACCGCCGACGGCGAAGATCGCCCGCACCGTCGCATCAAGAGTTTCGTGATGCGCGCCGGGCGCATGACCGAAGGCCAGCAACGTGGCCTGGAGCAGGGCGGCCCGCTGTTTGTCCTGCCGCTGGCTGACAGCCCGGTGGACTACGACCAGGTGTTCGGCCGTTCGGCGCCGCGCACCCTGGAGATCGGCTTTGGCATGGGCCATTCGCTGCTGGAGATGGCCGCCGCCTCGCCCGAGTTGGACTTCATCGGCGTCGAAGTGCACCGCCCGGGTGTCGGCGCTTTGCTGAACGGCGTGCTTACCCAAGGCCTGAAGAACCTGCGGGTGTACGACTGCGACGCCATCGAAGTGCTCAACCGCTGCGTGGCCGACAACAGCCTCGACCGCTTGATGCTGTTCTTCCCAGACCCCTGGCACAAGGCGCGTCACCACAAGCGCCGGATCGTCCAGCTGGAGTTCGCCGAACTGGTGCGTCGCAAGTTGAAGCCCGGTGGCGTGTTCCACATGGCGACCGACTGGGAGCCCTATGCCGAATACATGCTGGAAGTGATGAGTGCTGCACCGGGCTATCGCAACCAGGCGGCTGATGGTGCATACGTGCCACGCCCCGAAGAGCGCCCGATCACCAAGTTCGAGCGTCGTGGTGAGCGCCTTGGGCACGGTGTGTGGGACCTGAAGTTCGAAAAACTGGCTTGACCTTCCCCCTGCCAGAGGCGCCGGTGTGCCTCTGGCTCCTCATTACATCGCGTAAAGGATTGCGCCTTGAAGCCTCGGGTCCTGTTACCACTGGTTGGTCTGGTCGTTATTGTCGGCCTTGTGCTCGCCGCGTTGCTGCGCGAGCCCCTTTCGCCCTCTGAGCAGCACCTTGAGCGTGCCGTAGCCTTGATTCAGCAGGCCAACGTGAATGTGCAGGCGCTTGCCGAAGCCGAGGCAAACGGCGAAGCCATCAGTACTGAACAGTTAATGCCGATGAGCGAATTGATAGATGAAGCACGCGCGCACATCGAGCTGGCAGCAGAGGCGGGCAACACCCTGGCGCTGTTCTGGCAGTCCAATTTGCAAACCTCTGCGGACCGGCGCGACAGAGCACGCAGGCAGGGCTCCTGTGCGCGTTTGCATCAGGCTGTAGCGCAAGGTTTTTTGGCGGCAGCGGTCGCCTATTACTACCGTTGCAAGCCAACCACCGACAGCTTCGACTTCATGGGGGCGGAGCAAGTCGCCTTGCTTGAGGTGTTGAAAGCGGCGTTGCAGCGGGATGATCCGCACCAGTCGCTCTATCCGCAGTTTGTGCGTGAGGTGCATTGTTTCAGGCCGGCTACCGACATTGCTTCGGCCCTGCCCTCGGTGTCACTCACAGTGGGCGAGATGCTGGAGAAGTCCAGACAAGTGCTTTCATACGACCAGTTCAAAGCCGAGGCGCTTTACTTGTTGGCCACTCATCCCGCCATCTGGCAGCAGACACCAATGGCCGAGCGGCTGGCGATGTTGCGCGAGGCTGAGTCTTTGGGATGCGGGCGTGCATCTGACTGGAGGCAAAGGCTGGAAGCGAACGCGGAGCAGACGCCAAAAGGGCGCTGAACGTGATGGGGCCGCGCAGTGCTGGCGTTGCCAAGGGTTGGGGGGTAAGCGAAAAACGAAAAAACCGCCTTGCGAAGGGCGGTTTTTTTATGCGGGCTTCGGGTTACGAATCCTTGGCCTGCGGACTTCACTGGAGACAACCACAGCTGGATCTTAGGTTTGCCGGCAAAACGCGTCAATAAAGGAAATATCCGGCATTAGGTGTGACAGCGCTGGAAACAGCTCTTGGTGATCGACTCACGTAAGCTCGCTGGGCTCCCATGGGGTTCATCCAGTGGCGGGCCGGGAACACCAACGGTTTCTCGGCCCCTTCGACGCGGCCTACGACCCGCGCCGGTGATATACATCGAAGGGCCATCAACCTGGCCACTTCACTGGAGGCAACCACAGGGTCTCTGAAGGTGTCGAAGTGCCGGTTAGATACTGGAAGATTGGCCTGGCCAGTATGGAGGCCAAGGCATATGAAGCATCTGCTGAAAATGCTGAGCCACGCCTGGAAGCTCGCCCGGCTCTTGATCCTGTTCAAGACCGCGAGGGACTTCCTGCGTGATCACTTCGATGATGCCCGCTGAGGGCAAGTGGAATGAGGAGCCGCCCTGGTTCGCCAGGGTGGCTTTTAGCCGCCGCACATCCCCGCCGGTCAGCCACCACACCAATCAACACCAGCAGACAACCCTCCAGTCATGCTTCGAAGCCTGGGTAACTGCAGGCAAAAAAAAAACCGCCTTGCGAAGGGCGGTTTTTTTATGCGGGCTTCGGGTTGCGAATCCTTGGCCTGCGTACTTCGGTTTCACTGGAGATAGTCCACAAACGGAATACTAGGGCTGCCTGGAAATTGCGTCAATCATAGAAACATCCAGCAGTATGTGTGACTGAATGGTTAACAGCGTTCAAGTCTCGGCTGACGTAAGATCACCCCGCTCTGATGTGAATTTTTCCAGTGGCGGGCCGGGAAACAGGTTTTTTATTGTATCGGCCCCTTCGACGTGGCCTGCGAGCCGTGCCGGTGTTTTTTCGAAGGGCCATCCACCTGGCCACTTCACTGGAGATAGTTCACATGATCTCTGAAGGTGTCGAAGCGCCGGTTAGATACTGGAAGATTGGCCTGGCCAGTACGGAGGCCAAGGCATATGAAGCATCTGCTGAAAATGCTGAGCCATGTCTGGAAGCTCACCCGGTTTTTGATCCTGTTCAAGACCGCGAGAGACTTCCTGCGTGATCACTTCGATGATGCCCGCTGAGGGCTAGTGGAGTGAGGAGCCACCCTGGTTCGCCAGGGTGGCTTTTAGCCGCCGCTCACCCGCGCCGGTCAGCCACCACCCCAATCAACACCAGCACCACCAGCAACACCGGTGCCAGCGCATAATTGTTGAACTGCCCCAGCCCCTTGACGATCCACGGTGTGGCATAGATCAGCGCCGCGCCACTGCCGATCATCACCAGCAGCGCCATGAACGGTACGCGCAGGGCGCCGGCCAGGCCGCCCAGGCGCCCCTCGACCCAGCCCTTGATATCGGTGCCGAACAGCACCAGCAGGCAGCCCACCAGGGCCAGCGAGATCTCCGACAGGTTGCTGCGGCTCCAGCGGGAGACGGTCGAGAGCAGGTCAAGTACCAGGTCCATGGGTCATCCTTAATTCAAGAAGTACTGCAGCAGGTCGTTGAGGAACAGCTGGCCGCGCGGCGTAGCCGCCAGTCGATCCGCTTCGACCTGCAAAAGGCCCTTTTGTTCGGCGGCGCGGCGGGCTTGCGCAAGTTGCGCCAGGGGTAGCCCCGTGCGTTGCGTGAACAGCTCGGCTTCCACGCCCTGGGTCAGGCGCAGCGCGTTCATCAGGAACTCGAAGGGCAGTTCATCGGCCGGCAGCAGCTTCTCGCCTGCCTTGAAGGGCTTGGCCGGGTTCAGGTAGTCCTTGGGCAGGCGGGTCTTCCAGGTGCGCAGGATGCGCCCGTCGGGGAACGACAGCTTGCCGTGGGCACCGGCACCGATACCGATGAAGTCGCCGAAGCGCCAGTAATTGAGGTTATGCCGTGCGGCGCGCCCTGCCTGGGCGTAGGCCGACACTTCGTATTGCTGGTAGCCGTGCTCGGCCATCAGCGCCTGGCCGGCCTCCTGGATATCCCAGAGGATGTCGTCCTCGGGCAACTCGGGCGGCTGGTTCCAGAACACGGTGTTGGGCTCGACCGTCAGCTGATACCAGGACAGGTGCGTCGGCGCCAGCTCGATGGCCTGGCGCAGGTCGCCAAGCGCGTCGTCCAGCGACTGGTCCGGCAGGCCGTGCATCAGGTCCATGTTGAAGTTGTCGAAGCCGGCTGCGCGGGCCATGTCGGCGGCGCGCACCGCTTCATCGCCGTTGTGGATGCGCCCGAGCTTCTCGAGCTTGGCTGGCTGGAAGCTCTGCACGCCGATGGACAGCCGGTTGATGCCGGTCTGCCGGTAGGCCTTGAACTTTTCCTGCTCGAACGTGCCCGGGTTGGCTTCGAGGGTGATCTCGATGTCCGCGGCAAACGGGATGCGCTGCTCGACACCCCGCAACAGGCGGCCAAGCGCAGCCGCGCTGAACAGGCTGGGGGTGCCGCCGCCGAAGAAGATCGTGCTGATCGGGCGGCCCGCAACGGCATGCATTTCCTGGTCGAGGTCGGCCAGCAGCGCATCGATGTACTCGTCTTCGGGCAATGTGGGCCCGGCCTGGTGCGAGTTGAAGTCGCAATAAGGGCATTTGCGCACGCACCAGGGGATATGGATGTACAGCGACAGCGGTGGGAGTTCGGGGAGGATCAGGCCGGCCGGCTGTACCAACAGCTTTTCGCTCATGCCAGGCCCAGACGCTGACGCAGCAAGGCCATGGCGCGGGCGCGGTGGCTGAGCTGGTTCTTGTCGACGGGCGCCAGGTCGGCGCTGGAGCACTTGCGCTCCGGGACCCAGAACAGCGGGTCGTAGCCGAAACCATGCTCACCGCTGGCCTCGAACAGGATGCTGCCATGCCACAGGCCTTCACAGAGGATCGGCAATGGGTCGTCGGCATGGCGCACAAGCGCCAGTACGCAGACGAACTGCGCGCCACGCTGTTCCTTGGGCACATCCTTCAACGCTTCAAGCAGCTTGGCGTTGTTGGCCGCGTCGCCCTTGCCGTCGGCGTAGCGTGCCGAATAGATGCCCGGCGCGCCGCCGAGGAAGTCCACCGCCAGGCCCGAGTCGTCGGCCAGCGCCGGCAGGCCGGAAATGCGTGCGGCGTTGCGCGCCTTGAGGATGGCGTTCTCGACGAACGACAGGCCGGTTTCTTCCGGCTCCACCTGGCTGAACTCACCGATCGAGCGCAGGTGCACGGACTCGCCGAGCATGGCCTGCAGTTCCTTGAGCTTGCCGGCGTTATGGCTGGCCAATACGAGTTGCTGGAAATTCATCATTCGCCTGGGAACACTTCCTGGTTGAAGCTGAGTTGATTGCTGACACCACCGGTTTCGACATTCAGGTCGAAGGTCAGGGTCTCTGCCTGTTCGATCTTGAACTGGGCAATGTAGTACACCGCACCCTGATCAGTGATTTGCTTGAACGACAGCGGGCTGCTGCGCCCGGTCAGGTCCTTGACCGTGCCGCTGACCACCGAGGTGGCCGGCTTGCCACCCTTGAGCACGGCGATGTTGAGCACGCCCTGATTCTTGCTGCGGGTAAGGCCGGTGGCGGCAGCGATGTCCGGCTGCAGCATGCTCGAGGTGAAGGCGCTGTAGTGGACCGTCACGTCGCCAAACACTTCCTTGCGCTCAGGTTTGGCGGCATCGGCAGCCAGTACCGGCAGGGCCAGGCACAGGCTGATCAGAAACAGTGCTAGTCGACGCATGATCCCATTCCTCCGTTCACGAGCGTCAGACCGCGAGCTGGTGCTCCTGCAGGCCCGGGCTGCTGACGCGATAAATACCGATTTCACCTAGAAGATTAGGCCAAAGCCGGCCGCCCAACCCATTACGGTGCAAGTGGTCGACGGCCAGGCGGTCGAGCACCTTGGCGTGGCGTTCGTGACACAGGTTCTCGAAGTCTTCGAAGGTGCAGAAGTGAATGTTCGGCGTGTTGTACCAGGTGTATGGCATGAAGTCCGACACCGGCATGCGGCCTTTGGTCGCCAGGTACCAGCGGCAGCGCCAGTGGCCGAAATTGGGGAAGGTGATGATGCACTGGCGGCCCACCCGCAGCATTTCGTCGAGAATCCGGTCGGGGTACTCCACGGCCTGCAGGGCCTGGGTCATGACCACCACGTCGAAGCTGTTGCTGGCGAAGTTGCCCAGGCCCTTGTCCAGGTCCTGCTCGATCACGTTGACGCCCTTGGCCACGCACTCGGCGATGTTGTCGGCGTCGATCTCTAGGCCGTAGCCGGTGACGTTCTTGCGCTCGCGCAGCGAGGCCAGCAGCTCGCCGTTGCCGCAGCCCAGGTCGAGTACCCGGCTGCCGGCGGGGATCCAGTCTTGGATGATTTCCAGGTCGGCTCTCATGGGGTCCTCACAGGGCGATGCGGTTCATGTAGTTGGCGAAACCCTGCATGTAGCGAGGCGTGGGGATAAGGAAGGCGTCGTGGCCGTAGGGCGAGTCGATATCCAGGTAGCAGACGTTCTTGCGCGCGGCCATCAGCGCGTCGACGATCTCCCGCGAACGGGCCGGCGAGAAGCGCCAGTCGGTGGTGAACGACATGATGCAGAAGTCTGCCGTGACATGCGCCAGGGTCGCCGCCAGGTCGCCGTCATGGGCCGCCGCCGGGTCGTAGTAGTCCAGTGCCTTGGTCATCAGCAGGTAGGTGTTGGCGTCGAAACGCCCGGAGAACTCCTCGCCCTGGTAGCGCAGGTAGCTCTCGACCTGGAACTCGACGCTGTGGAAGTCGTAGTTGAGCTTGTCGCTCTTGAGCTCGCGGCCGAATTTTTCGCCCATCGAGTCGTCGGACAGGTAGGTGATATGGCCGACCATCCGCGCCAGCATCAGGCCGCGCTTGGGGATCACACCCTGATCCTGGAACGAACCGCCGTGGAATTCGGGGTCGGTGAGGATGGCTTGGCGCGCCACTTCGTTGAAGGCGATGTTCTGCGCCGACAGCTTGGGGGCCGAGGCGATGTCCACGCAGTGACGTACCCGGTCCGGGTAGGTGATGGTCCACTGCAGCGCCTGCATGCCGCCGAGGCTGCCGCCGACGATGGCGGCCCAGGTGTGAATGCCGAGGCGATCGGCCAGGCGCGCCTGGCTGTGCACCCAGTCTTCCACCGTCAGCACCGGGAAATCGGCGCCGTAAGGTTTGCCGGTAGCCGGGTTGAGACTGCTGGGGCCAGTGCTGCCGTTGCAGCCGCCGAGGTTGTTCAGGCTGACCACGAAGAAGCGGTTGGTGTCGATCGGCTTGCCGGGGCCAATGCAGCTGTCCCACCAGCCCGGCTTGCGGTCGGTGGCGGCATGGTAGCCGGCGGCATGGTGGTGGCCGGACAACGCGTGGCAGATGAGCACGGCGTTGCTGGCGTTGCTGTTGAGCTCGCCATAGGTTTCGTAGATGAGTTCGTACGAGGCCAGGGCGCGGCCACAGGCCAGGGCCAACGGTTCATCGAACCGGGCGATCTGCGGTGTTACCAGACCGACGGAATCTTCGGGAAAGACAGTGGACATCGACCCTGCTCACGCTTGACGGAGGCGTAAGTCTAAAGAGCGCTACCCCCAGCGGCAAGCAATGGCTTGCCGCAGGAGATATCGTGGGTCAGATCATCCGCCACAGCTCTTGTGGCATGCCGGCGTAGGCCGCCAGTTGAGGCATGAGGAACGACTGGATCACCTGGATGGCGATGAAGGCGAAGATCGGCGAGATGTCCATGCCGCCCAGGTTCGGCACCAGGCGACGGAACGGCGCCAGCACCGGCTCGCTGATCTGGTAGGCCAGCTCGGCGGCAGGGTTGTGGCTGTTGGGCGCGACCCACGAGACGATCACCATGACGATCATCGCCACCCAGAAAATCTTCAGGAACAGCGAGGTGATGCCGATGATCGCCCACATCAGCAGATGCAGGACGTCGCCGAAGGTACCGTAGGTGACCATCAGCACGAAGGCCATCAGCAGCGCCTGGATCAGCACCGACAGCAGCAGTGACGAGGTATCCAGGCCCGCGATGCTCGGAATTACCCGGCGCAGCGGCTTGAGCAGCGGCTGGGTGGCGCGCACGGCGAACTGGCTGAGCGGGTTGTAGAAGTCGGCCTTGACCAGTTGCAGCACGAAGCGCAGCAGAACGATCGCCAGGTACAGGCTGACCAGGGTTTGCACCACGAAGATCGCGGCGCCGGACAGTGCATTCATTGAAAATGGCTCCTTATTTGCCCAGTTGTTCGGCCAGCTCCGCGGAGCGCTTGGCCGCAGCTTCCAGTGCCTGCTCGACGATGGCCTCGAAGCCGTTGGCCTGGAACGACTTGATCGCCGCTTCCGTGGTGCCGGCGGGCGAGGTGACCCGACGGCGCAGCTCGGCGGCATCGACGTCGCTGGCCACGGCCATGCGTGCGGCGCCCAGGGCGGTTTGCAGGGTCAGTTGCGAGGCGGTTTCACGCGGCAGGCCGAGCTTTTCGCCCGCGGCGGTCATGGCTTCGATCAGCAGGAAGAAGTACGCCGGGCCGCTGCCGGAAACGGCGGTGACGGCATCCAGTTGCTGCTCCTGATCCAGCCACAGGGCGGTGCCCACGGCGGACAGCAACTGTTCGGCCTGCTCGCGCTGTGCGGCGGACACTTGCTCGGTGGCGTACAGGCCACTGACGCCCTGGCGCAGCAGTGCCGGGGTGTTGGGCATGCAGCGCACCACCGGGATCGCGCCCAGCCAGGCCTGCAGGCTGGCACAGGTGATGCCGGCGGCGATGGAGACGACCAGTTGGCCAGGCTTGAGGTTAGGCTTCAGGGTTTCGCAGACGGCTTTCATCACCTGCGGCTTGACCGCCAGGACGATCACGTCCACCCCGTCGATGGCCTGGGCGTTGTCGGCGAATGCTTCGATGCCGTGCTCGGCCTGGATGCGCGCGCGGGTGTCGGCACCCGGGTCGCTGGCGCGGATCTGCGAGGCGTCCAGGCCCTGGGCGCGCAGGCCGCCGATCAGGCTGGCGGCCATGTTGCCGGCGCCGATAAAGGCAATACGAGTCTTGCTCATGTCAGGTCCTTGAGAGGGAAAGTGAGTTAAGCATGAATGTCAGGGCTGGCCGTAGTCGCGTGCACCGAACAGGGCGGTGCCGATACGGACCCAGGTCGCACCTTGGGCAATGGCGGCCTCCAGGTCGTGGCTCATACCCATTGAAAGTGTGTCCAGGCCCAGGCCGAGCTGCTCCTGCAACTGGCGCAGGGTGGCAAAGGCAGCTTCCTGTTCGGCGCGATCTTCGGTGGGCTCCGGGATCGCCATCAGCCCGCGCAGGCGCAGGCCGGGGAGGGCGCTGACGGCCTGGGCCAGCGTCGGCAGCTCGGCGGGCGCGCAGCCGGACTTGCTGTCTTCGCCGCTGACGTTCACCTGCAGGCAGATGTTCAGCGGCGGCAGATGGCCCGGGCGTTGCTCGGACAGGCGTTGGGCGATCTTCAGGCGGTCCACGGAATGTACCCAGTCGAAGTGCTCGGCGATGGCTTTGGTCTTGTTCGACTGAATGGGGCCGATGAAGTGCCAGATCAAGGGCAGGTCGGAAAGAGCCTGTTGTTTTGTCAGGGCTTCCTGAAGGTAGTTTTCGCCCACATCGCGCAGCCCGGCCGCAAAGGCCTCGCGCACGGCGCTGGCGGGCTTGGTCTTGCTGACCGCCAGCAACTGGACGCTGGCCGGATCGCGCCCGGCGGCCCTGGCCGCGCTGTCGATGCGGCTGGCAATGACGGAAATGTTGTCTGCTAGGGTGGACATGGATCGTCGCCGGCGGCTGTGAGGTCTGCGGCATTCTACCTGCTTGATGGCCGTTGGGGAGTCTCATGGATGTGACCGAGCTGCTGGCCCGGGCTGTGGCTGCGGGCGCCAGTGACCTGCACCTGGCCGCGGGCGAGCCACCGTTGTTGCGCCTGGATGGCGTGCTGCAGCGCATGGCGCTGCCGGTGCTGACGTGCACGGCGCTGGAACAGGGAATGGCCGGCCTGCTCGATGACGGGCAGCGGCGGCAATGGGTGAGCGGTGATGAACTGGACCTGGCGCTGAGCCTGCCCGGCGTGGGGCGCCTGCGCTTGAACCTGTTCCGTCAGCGCAATGGCTTGGGCGCAAGCGTGCGGCTGATCCCGGCGCAGGTCCCCAGCCTCGACGAACTTGACCTGAACGATGTGTATCAAACCGTTGCGCAATGCCGGGATGGCCTGGTGCTGGTGGGTGGGCCGACGGGCAGCGGCAAGTCCAGCACCCTGGCGGCGCTGCTTGATCGGCTCAATCGCGAACGCGCGCTGCAGGTCATCACCCTGGAAGACCCCATCGAATTTATCCACAGCGGCCAGGGTTGCCTGGTCAATCAGCGGGAGATCGGTGTGCACAGCCGCGACTTCGCCCAGGGGCTGCGCAGTGCCTTGCGCCAGGATCCGGATGTGATCATGGTCGGTGAGTTACGTGATCTGGAGAGCGTCCGCCTGGCATTGCGCGCGGCGGAAACCGGGCATCTGGTGCTGGCAACGGTGCACACCCGCTCGGCGGTGAACAGCATCGACCGGCTGGTGGAGGTGTTCGCGGCCGAGGAGAAACCGCTGGTGCGCATGATGCTGGCCGAATCGCTGCGCCTGGTAGTGGCTCAGGTGCTGGTCAGGCTGAAAGGTGGCGGCAGGGTGGCTGCAAGGGAGGTGCTGGTGGCGACGCCAGCGGTGCGCAGCTTGATTCGCGAGGGGCGCATGGCGCAGGTGACGTCGGTGATGCAGGCGGGGGCGGCGTTGGGTATGCGGACGATGGAGGGGGCGTTGCAGGCGCTCAGGCAGAAAGGGCTGGTTGATTAGCGTTGTTGCCTGTTCGAGCGACATCGCGGGGCAAGCCCGCTCCCACGTCTAACAGCAAAGCTGTCGTGGGAGCGGGCTTGCCCCGCGATGTTGGCTTAGCGCTTGGCCAGGGCCAGCGCCTGCTGGTTCTTGGGCAGGACGCGCTTGGCCACGACGTAATGCTTCTGCCAGTAAGGCTTCTCCAGGCTGTCGATGCTCACCCGTTTGCCGGTGCGCGGCGCGTGGATGAAGCGGTCGTTACCCAGGTAGATGGCCACATGATTGACCCGGCGGCTCTTGATGTTGAAGAAAATCAGGTCGCCTGGCTTGAGGTCGCTCTTGGCCACCTTCACACCTTGGCCCTGGGCCATGGCGTTGGAGGTGCGCGGCAGGTCGACGTCTGCCACGTCGTTGAAGGCGTACTTGACCAGGCCGCTGCAGTCGAAGCCCTTCTTCGGGCTGCTGCCGCCCCAGCGGTACGGGGTGCCGAGCACGTTCACGGCGCGGCTGAGCACTTCGCTGCTCTGCTTGGGCGACATGGCCACGGCCTGCAGCGCCTGGCGCTGGGTGGCGCTGCTCGGGCGGGCACTGAGAGTGGTGGCCTTGCGGTACTGCACAGGTGCGCGTTTCACCGAGCTGTCGGCATTGCTCGTGTAACCGGTGAAACCGTTTGGAAGACGTTGCTCACGATTGGTGGCGTGGGCGGCCAGGGGTAATAAAAGGCAGAGGGTCAGCCATGTCTTGATGAAAGGCGGCATAGTTGATGCTCTTATAGGGTGTTGGCGCGCAACTTTATAACAGCTTTTTGATCAAATTCTGATCCGTTGGTCGATTGGCCACGTACCATATGTCGGGTCAACACGGAAAAGTCACATTTTCCGTTAGAAAATTTTCAGCTAACCCACGAGGGCTTCGAATGAATGGTTATCAACAGGGCGTGCCCGCGCACGACACCCACAGCAAGGTCCTCGGCTACCTGTTGTGGATTTTCGGCTTCACCGGCGCGCACCGTTTCTACTACGGCAAGCCGATCACCGGGACGATCTGGTTCTTCACCCTGGGGCTGCTGGGGATTGGCTGGCTGATCGACCTGTTCCTGATCCCGTCGATGGATCGCGAGGCGGATGTGCGGTTCGAGTCCGGCGGTGTGGACTACAACCTGGCGTGGATCTTCCTGACCTTTCTTGGGGTGTTCGGTGTACACCGCCTGTATCAGGGCAAATGGATCAGTGCACTGATCTACCTGTTTACCGGCGGCCTGTTCCTGCTGGGTGTGCTGTACGACTTCTGGACACTCAACAGCCAGGTTTCCCAGGTAAACGCCGAGCGTCGCCGGGTATGAAAAAAGGCCTTGTCGCGGTGAGCGGCAAGGCCTTTTTCGTTACTGACGGCGTTGCTGCAACAGCAGGTTGCTGAAGCCTGCCCCGGCCAGTTGCTTCTGCGCCACGGTGAGCTGTTCGCGGTTGCTGAACGGGCCGACCATCACGCGGTACCAGGTTTCTTCTTTCACCGTCCCTGATTCCACCTTGACCGCCTGGCCCAGCAGAATGATCTGCGCGCGGACCTTGTCGGCATCCGCCTGCTTGCGGAACGAGCCGGCCTGCAGGAAGAACTGGGTGGTCGGTGCCGGCTTGATCACAGGTGGTGCCGGTGGAGGCGTTTGCCCCATCAGCGCGGCCTGCGCACGGGCGGTGTCGATCTTCGCCGCTTCCGCCGGGGTGACCGGCGTGGTTGGCACGGCCGGCACCGGCGGCGTCTTCTCGGGCACCGCTTCCGGCGGCACGATCACTTCCGACTCCGGCAGCAGGGTGTAGAAGTCGTACTTCGGCTTCACCGGTTGCTGCGGTGTAGGTGCGGTCGTTTTGCTCGCCTCGGCGACCTTCTCCGGCTTCTGCTGTTCGGGTTTGGTGCGCTTGATGTCGCCGCCACCCGGTTCGAGTTTCATCAGGAACACGATGAAGGCGCCGACGGTCAGGCCGACCGCCAGCCACACCCAACCCGGGATCGGCTGCTTGGCGGCGGGCTGGTGGCGGCTGGCGCCGCGCTTGGGCGCGGGCTTTTTCTTTGCAGCAGCCAAGTTACATACGCTCCAGGGTTTCCAGGCCGAGCAGCTCCAGGCCCTGCTTGAGGGTGCGGCCGGTCAGGGCTGCCAGGCGCAGACGGCTCTGTTGCTGCTCCGGGGTCTCGGCGGCGAGGATCGGGCAGTTCTCGTAGAAGCTGGAGAACAGGCCGGCGAGGTCGTACAGGTAGCTGCACAGTACGTGCGGGGTGCCTTTGTCGGCGACGTTGTTGAGAATCTCGCCGAACTGCGCCAGGCGCGCGGCCAGGTCCTGCTCATGGGCGGCCTGCAGCACGATCTTGCCGTCCACCTCGTCGAAGCCCTTGCCGAGCTTGCGGAACACGCCGGCCACACGGGTGTAGGCGTACAGCAGGTAGGGCGCGGTGTTGCCTTCGAAGTTGAGCATCAGCTCGAAGTTGAAGCTGTAGTCGCTGGTGCGGTGCTTGGACAGGTCGGCGTATTTCACGGCGCCGATACCCACCACTTCACCGATCTTGCGCAGCTCGTCCTCGGCCAGGCTCGGGTTTTTCTCCTTGACCAGCGCGTAGGCGCGCTCCTTGGCCTCGTTGAGCAGGTCGATCAGCTTCACGGTGCCGCCGTCACGGGTCTTGAACGGACGGCCGTCGGCGCCGTTCATGGTGCCGAAGCCCATGTGCTCCATCTGCATCGGGTGGCCGACGAAGCCTGCGCGGCGGGCCACTTCGAACACCTGGTTGAAGTGCAGGGCCTGGCGCTGGTCGACGAAGTACAGGGCGCGGTCAGCCTGAAGCTTGTTGCTGCGGTAGCGTACGGCGGCCAGGTCGGTGGTGGCGTACAGGTACCCGCCGTCGGCCTTCTGCACGATCACTGGCAGCGGGTCGCCCTCGGCGTTCTTGAATTCGTCGATGAACACGCACTGGGCGCCCTGGTTCTCCACCAGCAGGCCCTTGGCCTTGAGGTCGGCGACCACATTCGCCAGGTCGTCGTTGTAGGCGCTCTCGCCCATCACGTCGGCCATGGTCAGCTTGACGTTGAGCAGTTCGTAGGTTTTCTGGCAGTGGGACAGCGAGATGTCCTTGAAGCGCGTCCACAGCGCCAGGCACTCGGGGTCGCCGGCCTGCAGCTTGACCACCAGGCCGCGGGCGCGGGTGGCGAACTCCTCGGACTCGTCGAAGTGCTTCTTGGCCGCGCGGTAGAAGTTCTCCAGGTCCGACAGCTCGTCGCTGGTGATCGGGTTTTCCTGCAGGTAGGCCATCAGCATGCCGAACTGGGTGCCCCAGTCGCCGACGTGGTTCTGGCGGATGACGTTGTCGCCGAGGAACTCCAGCACGCGGGCGACGCTGTCGCCGATGATGGTCGAGCGCAGGTGGCCGACGTGCATCTCCTTGGCCAGGTTCGGCGCCGACATGTCGATCACCACTTTCTCCAGCGGGCCGGCCTTGCGCACGCCCAGGTGGTCGTCGGCCAGGGCGGCGTCGAGGCGGTTGGCCAGGGCGTCGGTGTTCTGGAAGAAGTTCAGGAAGCCGGGGCCGGCAATCTCGGCCTTGCTGATGTCGGCGCTGGCCGGCAGGGCTGCAATGATTTTCTCAGCCAGGTCGCGCGGTTTCATGCCGGCCGGTTTGGCCAGCATCATGGCGATGTTGCTGGCGAAGTCGCCGTGGGTCTTGTCCCGGGCGTTTTCCACCTGGATCGCCGGCGTCAGCCCTTCAGGCAGCACACCGTCGGTGACGAGTTGGGTGAGGGCTTGCTGGATCAGCTGGCGAATGGTGTCTTTCATGGGGATCTCTTTTCGACCGCAAGCGCGGTGGGGCGCTTCGATGCGCAGGTGGAAAAACTGGGCATTATCCGTTGCCGGGGGCGGGTTGCCAACCTTTTGGCCGGTATCGTTGGTCAGGCGTGGGAGCGGGCTTGCCCCGCGATGGCGTCAGTTGGTTTAACCGATGGTCATCAGGCTGGCGTTACCCCCCGCCGCAGCGGTGTTAACACTCACCGCCCGCTCGATCACCAGGCGCTCCAGGGCAATCTGATGATCGCCGCTCGACAGCCCATGCACACCAACGATCGCACCGGCACGCTTGGCCACCTGCTCGCAGATACCACGCAGCTGGTCCGAGTCGCCGTGGTGGATCACCGCGTCGAACGCCACCTCATCCTGGTTCCAGTCGGCCACCAGCTTGATCTTGCCTTGCAGCTCCTTCGGCAGACGACCGCGCAAGCCTTTAGCCGGCTCGCCGTCCTGGAACACCGCCGAGCTACCCACCGCCAGCACCGCCGCGAACTGCGCCAGCAGGTCGGCTTCGTTGTCGGCCAGGCACAGCACGTGCTCGCGTGGCAGCACGCTGTAGCTGTTGCGCTCGCCGGTCGGGCCAGGCAATACGCGGGTAATGCCGCTCTGCGACTGTTCGGCGAACTGCTCGCACAGCGCGGCCAGGTCGCTCAGCTGGCTGCCGGCCGCCCAGGTCTTGAGCGTGTTCAGCGGCTTGATCTGCTGGTCGCGCAGGGTGGTATCGGCCGGGCTGCGCGCATCGTCGGCCTGGAAGTGGCGGGCGATGGCGTCGGCCGGGCGGGTCGACAGCAGGCGGTACAGGTACAGCGGGCCGCCGGCTTTCGGGCCGGTGCCGGACAGGCCTTCACCGCCGAATGGCTGCACGCCGACCACGGCACCGACGATGTTGCGGTTGACGTACATGTTGCCGGCATTGACGTTGCCCACTACCTTGGCGATGGTCTCGTCGATGCGAGTGTGCACGCCCAGGGTCAGGCCGTAGCCGGAGGCGTTGATCTGCTCGATCAGCTGGTCCAGGTCCTTGCGGTTGTAGCGCACCACGTGCAGCACCGGGCCGAAGATCTCGCGCTGCAGCTCGTCGAAGCTTTCCAGCTCGATCAGGGTCGGCATCACGAAGGTACCGCGCTTGATCTCTTCACCTTCGGCGATGGCCACCTGGTACACGGCGCGGCCTTTGTCGCGCATGCCCTGGATGTGCTTCTCGATACCGGCCTTGGCTTCGGCGTCGATCACCGGGCCGATGTCCACGGACAGTCGCTCGGGGTTGCCCAGGCGGCTTTCGGCCATGGCGCCCTTGAGCATCTCGATCACGCGGTCGGCGGAGTCTTCCTGCAGGCACAGCACGCGCAGGGCCGAGCAACGCTGGCCGGCGCTGTCGAACGCCGAGGACACCACATCGATCACCACCTGCTCGGTGAGGGCCGAGGAGTCGACGATCATGGCGTTCTGGCCGCCGGTTTCGGCGATCAGCGGGATCGGGCGGCCCTGGTTGTCGAGGCGGCCGGCGATGTTGCGTTGCAGCAGGCGGGCGACTTCGGTGGAGCCGGTGAACATCACGCCCTTGACGCGTTCGTCACCGACCAGGCCGGCACCGACGGTTTCGCCTTGGCCTGGCAGCAGTTGCAGCACGCCTTCGGGGATGCCGGCTTCCAGCAGCAGGCGCACGGCCTGGGCGGCGATCAGCGGGGTCTGTTCGGCGGGCTTGGCCAGTACCGGGTTGCCGGCGGCCAGCGCTGCGGCCACCTGGCCGGAGAAGATCGCCAGCGGGAAGTTCCACGGGCTGATGCACACCACCGGGCCCAGTGGGCGGCAGTTGTCGTTGCGCAGGTCGTTGCGCGCCTGCACCGCGTAGTAGCGCAGGAAGTCCACGGCTTCACGCACTTCGGCGATGGCGTTGGCGAAGGTCTTGCCGGCTTCGCGCACCAGCAGGCCCATCAGCGGCTGGATGTCGGCTTCCATCAGGTCGGCGGCACGTTCCAGGATCGCGGCGCGCTCGGCCGGCGGGGTGGCCTGCCAGATCGGTGCGGCGTTCAGCGCGCACTGGATGGCGTTGTCGACGTCGGCAACGGTGGCTTCCTGCACGTGGCCGACCACATCGCGGTGGTCCGATGGGTTGAGCACCGCAACGGCGGCTTGCTCGCTGGCGGCGCAGGCCAGCAGCGGGGCGGCTTTCCAGTCGTTGTGGGCGGTGGCCAGCAGGGCGCAGGACAGCGACGCCAGGCGGTGTTCGTTGGCCATGTCGATACCGGCCGAGTTGGCCCGCTCGTTGCCGTACAGTTCACGCGGCATCGGGATGCGTGGGTGCGGCAGGCCGATGCTGCCTTCCTGGGTGCCCATGCGCTCGATGCTGGCGACCGGGTCGGCGACCAGTTCCTGGATCGAGATCGAGTGGTCGGCGATGCGGTTGACGAACGAGGTGTTGGCGCCGTTCTCCAGCAGGCGGCGGACCAGGTAGGCCAGCAGGGTTTCGTGGGTGCCGACCGGTGCGTACACGCGGCACGGACGGTTCAGCTTGCCTTCGGAGACCTTGCCTACAACCTGCTCGTACAGTGGCTCGCCCATGCCGTGCAGGCACTGGAACTCGTACTGGCCCGGGTAGTAGTTCTGCCCGGCGATGGTGTAGATGGCCGACAGGGTGTGGGCGTTGTGGGTGGCGAACTGCGGGTAGATGGCTTCCGGCACGGCCAGCAGCTTGCGGGCGCAGGCGACGTAGGACACGTCGGTGTACACCTTGCGGGTGTAGACCGGGTAGCCTTCCAGGCCTTCGACCTGGGCGCGCTTGATCTCGCTGTCCCAGTACGCGCCTTTTACCAGGCGGATCATCAGGCGGTGGCGGCTGCGCTTGGCCAGGTCGATGACGTAGTCGATCACGTACGGGCAGCGCTTCTGGTAGGCCTGGATAACGAAGCCGATGCCGTTCCAGCCGGCCAGCGATGGTTCGAAGCACAGGCGCTCGAGCAGGTCCAGCGACAGCTCCAGGCGGTCGGCCTCTTCGGCGTCGATGTTCAGGCCGATGTCGTACTGCTTGGCCAGCAGGGTCAGCGACAGCAGGCGCGGGTACAGCTCGTTCATCACGCGCTCGTACTGGGCGCGGCTGTAGCGCGGGTGCAGGGCCGACAGCTTGATCGAGATGCCCGGGCCTTCATAGATGCCGCGGCCATGGGAGGCCTTGCCGATCGAGTGGATCGCCTGTTCGTAGGAAGCCAGGTACTTCTGTGCGTCGTGCTCGGTCAGCGCGGCTTCGCCGAGCATGTCGTAGCTGTAGCGGAAGCCCTTGGCTTCGAACTTACTGGCGTTGGCCAGGGCTTCGGCGATGGTTTCGCCGGTGACGAACTGCTCGCCCATCAGGCGCATGGCCATGTCGACGCCCTTGCGGATCATCGGCTCGCCGCTCTTGCCGATGATGCGGGTGAGCGAGGAGGTCAGGCCGGATTCGTTATGGGTGCTGACCAGCTTGCCGGTGAGCAGCAGGCCCCAGGTGGCGGCGTTGACGAACAGCGACGGGCTGTTGCCCAGGTGCGGCTGCCAGTTGCCGGTGCTGATCTTGTCGCGGATCAGGGCGTCACGGGTGCCTTTGTCGGGGATGCGCAGCAGGGCTTCGGCCAGGCACATCAGCGCCACGCCTTCCTGCGACGACAGCGAGAACTCCTGCAGCAGGCCCTGGACGATGCCGGCGCGGCCGCCGGCGCTCTTTTGGTTGCGCAGCTTGTCGGCCAGGCTCGCGGCCAGCTTGTTGGTGGCTTCGGCCTGGGCGGCCGGCAGGCGCGCCTGCTCCAGCAGCATCGGCACCACTTCCTGCTCGGGGCGGCGGTACGCGGCGGTGATCGCCGAGCGCAGCACCGACTGCGGCAGGATGCTTTCGGCGAACTCCAGGAAGCACTGGTGGGCGTGGTCGGCGGCGACTTCACCGGCGTCGTCGCCGAGGCTGGCGACGTGGCCGTTGAGTTCGTTCAGGGTGGCGCCACCCTCGAGCTTCTCGAGATAGTTGAAGATCGCTTGCTTGATCAACCAGTGCGGCGTGCGGTCGATGGACTGCGCAGCTGCTTTGAGTCGCTCACGGGTAGGGTCGTCGAGTTTGACCCCAAGGGTGGTAGTCGCCATTTCTTATCCTCGTTATTGCCACGGGTGTGGCCTAAGCTGAAGGCAAGATTAGCCTGTAGGACAATCCGGGTGCAACCGGGTGCAACCCGAAATTTCCGTGGCGAAGGTGCAACTCGTCTGAAGGGCGTTTCCGTACAGCGGAAAAGGTCTTTCTCGGTATTTTTTGTTATGGAAAACGCTGTGTTTGCTCCGAAATGGAGCAAAAACACGCTTTTATCGGAAAATGCAGGATTGGGTGCAACTTGCAAATGAAAAGTGGTTGCACCTCGTTCACGTTGTTGCATAGGATTCGCCGCCTGGGTGCAACCGCCGTCGTGCACGGCGGGTCGCAAGAGATAAAAACAACGCCAGGGCACAACTCATGGGCAATCCACTAACGATCACCTTCGTGATCTACATCGCGGCAATGGTGCTGATCGGCTTCGCCGCCTATCGCTCCACCAAGAACCTTTCCGACTACATTCTCGGCGGCCGTAGCCTCGGCAGCGTGGTAACCGCGCTTTCCGCCGGCGCATCGGACATGAGCGGCTGGCTGTTGATGGGCCTGCCGGGCGCCATCTACTTCGCCGGCCTTTCCGAGGCCTGGATCGCCATCGGCCTGACCGTCGGTGCCTACCTGAACTGGCTGTTCGTCGCCGGCCGTCTGCGCGTGCAGACCGAGCACAACGGTGACGCCCTGACGCTGCCGGACTACTTCTCCAGCCGCTTCGAAGACCAGACCGGCCTGCTGCGGATCATCTCCGCCATCGTCATCCTGGTGTTCTTCACCATCTATTGCGCCTCCGGCATCGTCGCCGGTGCCCGTCTGTTCGAAAGCACCTTCGGCATGTCCTACGAGACCGCCCTGTGGGCCGGTGCCGCCGCGACCATCGCCTATACCTTCATCGGTGGTTTCCTGGCAGTGAGCTGGACCGACACCGTGCAGGCCTCGCTGATGATCTTCGCGCTGATCCTGACCCCGATCATCGTGCTGATCTCCACCGGTGGCTTCGACACCACCTTCCTCGCCATCGAGGCGGTGAACCCGGCGCACTTCGACATGTTCAAGGGCGCGACCTTCATCGGCATCATCTCGCTGATGGGCTGGGGCCTGGGCTACTTCGGCCAGCCGCACATCCTGGCGCGCTTCATGGCTGCTGACTCGGTGAAGTCGATCGCCAAGGCCCGCCGCATCTCCATGACCTGGATGATCCTGTGCCTGGCCGGTACCTGTGCCGTGGGCTTCTTCGGCATCGCCTACTTCTCGGCGCACCCGGACCTCGCCGGCCCGGTCACCGAGAACCATGAGCGCGTGTTCATCGAGCTGGCCAAGATCCTGTTCAACCCATGGATCGCCGGTGTGCTGCTGTCGGCCATCCTGGCGGCGGTGATGAGCACCCTGAGCTGCCAGCTGTTGGTGTGCTCCAGCGCCCTGACCGAAGACTTCTACAAGAGCTTCCTGCGCAAGAACGCTTCGCAGCAGGAGCTGGTGTGGGTCGGCCGTCTGATGGTCCTGGCCGTTGCGCTGATCGCCATCGCCATGGCCTCCAACCCTGAAAACCGCGTGCTGGGCCTGGTGGCCTACGCCTGGGCTGGCTTCGGTGCCGCCTTCGGTCCGGTGGTGCTGATTTCGGTACTGTGGAAGGGCATGACTCGCAACGGCGCCTTGGCCGGTATCGTGGTCGGTGCGCTGACCGTGATCCTGTGGAAGAACTACGTCGGCCTGGGCCTGTACGAGATCATCCCTGGCTTCCTGTTCGCCAGCATCGCCATCTTCCTGGTGAGCAAGCTGGGCAGCCCGACGAACAGCATGGTTTCGCGTTTTGAAACCGCTGATGCGCAGTATCACGCCGACAAGTAACGCCTGCTGAATCGGCGTTATCCCTATCGCGGGGCAAGCCCGCTCCCACGTGTCTTCGGGCATTTGTGGGAGCGGGCTTGCCCCGCGATGCTTTTTGCCACCCGCAAGGCAGGGTAAACTTGCTGCCTTCGCAGGAGCCGCCATGAACTATCGTCACGCCTTCCACGCCGGCAACCACGCCGACGTCCTCAAACACATCGTGCTCACCCGCCTCATCGCCCTGATGTCGCGCAAGGAGCAGCCGTTCGCCTATATCGACACCCACGCAGGCCTTGGTCTGTACGACCTGCAGGGCGACCAGGCAAGCCGCACCGGTGAATACCTCGAAGGCGTTGCCCGCCTGTGGAATCGCGATGACCTGCCGGCCATCACCGCCGACTATATGGGCGTCATCAAGCGCCTGAACAAGAACGGCGAGCTGCGTTACTACCCGGGCTCGCCCGAGCTGGCCCGGCGCCTGATGCGCGAGCAGGACCGTGCGCAGTTGAACGAAAAGCACCCCGAAGACGGCGTGCTGCTCAAAGAGAACATGAAGAAGGACCCGCGCGTCACCGTGCACCTGGGCGAGGGTTGGCACATTCCGCGGGCCCTGCTGCCGGTACAGGAAAAGCGCGCAATCATGCTGATCGACCCGCCGTTCGAGCAGGCCGACGAGCTCAAGCGCTGCACCGTAGCGATGAAAGAGGCGATCGGCCGCATGCGCCAGACCGTCGCGGCGATCTGGTACCCGATCAAGGACCAGCGCTCGCTGACCCGCTTCTACCAGGACCTGACCAGCACCGGCGCGCCCAAGCTGCTGCGGGTGGAACTGTACGTACATCACCAGGACAGCCCGCAGGGCCTGAACGGTTCGGGCCTGGCCATCGCCAACCCGCCGTGGGGGCTTGAAGATGAACTCAAGGCGCTGCTGCCGTGGCTGGCCAAAGAGCTGGCGCAGACCGCTGGCAGCTACCGCATGGACTGGTTGATTGCCGAATAACCGGCCAATTCGAGCTTCGTGGGAGCGGGCTTGCCCCGCGATGGCGTCGCTGCAGGCACCGTCATCGCGGGGCAAGCCCGCTCCCACGTCCAGCTCATCGCGTTGGCTGCGCTTTGCGTTATAATCCCGCCCTTTAGCCGCCATCCGCCCATCGGGCCGCTGGCGCACTTCTACCGATTTGAGAGGCTAACCCCTTGGCACTGACGATTCTTGGCCTGTCCGGCGCCCTTAGCCATGACCCTTCCGCGGCCCTGTACATCGACGGCAAGCTGATTGCCGCCGCCGAAGAAGAGCGCTTCGTGCGTGACAAGCATGCGAAGAACCGCATGCCCTACGAGTCGGCGAAGTTCTGCCTGGAACAGGCCGGCATCAAGCCGTCGGACGTCGACGTGGTGGCCATTCCCTTCGCCCCGATCAGCCTGTTCGGCAAGGCCCGCTGGCACTACGCCAAGCGCTACTGGTACGCCCCGGACCGCGCCCTCGACGCGCTGCTGATGGGCAACCGCCGCTACAAGCGCTACCGCAAGAAGATCGTCTGGTGCCTGGAGCAGCTGGGCTTCGACCCGAAGAAGATCAAGATCGAGCCGGTCGAGCACCACCTGGCCCACGCTTCCAGTGCCTACCACTGCTCGGGCTTCAAGGAGAAGACCGCGATCCTCGGCATCGACGGCAAGGGCGAGTACGCCACCACCTTCTTCGGCTATGGCGAAAACGGCAAGATCCACAAGATCAAGGAATTCTTCGACCCGGATTCGCTGGGCGGCCTGTATGGCGCGATCACCGAGTTCCTCGGCTTCGAGATGCTCGACGGCGAGTTCAAGGTCATGGGCATGGCGCCGTACGGCGACGCCAGCAAATACGACTTCTCGCGCCTGGCCAGCTTTGAAAACGGCGAACTGGTGATCAACACCGAGTACGCCAACGTCATCGGCCTGCGCCGCTATAAAGAGAAGGGCAAGGGCTTCTACTTCTCGCCCAAGCTGATCGAGTGGCTGGGCCCGAAACGCGAAGGCGACATCGCCGACGAGCCTTACATCCACTACGCGGCGAGCATGCAGGCGCTGTTCGAGAAGCTGGCCCTGCAGATGATCGACCACTACCTGGGCGACACGCTGAAAGAAACCGGCAAGCTGGCCTTCGCCGGCGGCTGCGCGCTGAACGTCAAGCTGAACCAGAAGATCATCGCCCGCCCGGACGTCAAGGAGCTGTTCGTGCAGCCGGCCTCCGGCGACGCCGGTACCGCTGTCGGCGCGGCGGCCTATGTGTCCCACGCCCGTGGCGTGCCGGTCGAGAAGATGGAGCACGTCTACCTCGGCCCTGCGTACTCCAACGAAGACGTGATCGCCGCCTGCGCCCGCCACCCGAGCAAACCGGTATGGCGCAAGCTCGAGAACATGCCCGAGCAGATCGCCAAGATCATGGTCGACGGCAACCCGGTGGCCTGGTTCCAGGGCCGCATGGAGTTCGGCCCGCGTGCCCTGGGTGGTCGTTCGATCATCGGCTGCCCGAGCGTGCCGGGCGTGGCCGACCGCATCAACCACCAGATCAAGTTCCGCGAGCGCTGGAGGCCTTTCTGCCCGTCGATGCTCGACACCGTCGCACCACAGATGATCAAGATCGATCACCCGGCGCCGTTCATGACCTTCACCTTCGAAGTGGCTGAAGAGTGGAAGACCCGCGTGCCGGAAGTGGTCCACGAGGACGGTACCTCCCGTGCCCAGGTGCTCAAGCGCGAGTACAACCCGCGCTACTACGACATGATGAAGGCGCTGGAAAACCTCACCGGCAACGGCGTGTCGCTGAACACCTCGCTCAACCGCCGTGGCGAACCGATGATCTGCTCGCCGACCGATGCCCTGAACATGTTCTTCGGTTCGGACCTGCAGTACCTGATCATGGAAGACATCCTGGTGGTCAAGGACGGCGCGGCGCCTTATGACCAGCCGCTCTGAACCGCGGATCCTGCAGTTCTGCCATGGCTATGACGGGCCGTTCCTCGATTGCGCCCGTCAGTACGCCAGCCTGTTCCAGGGCAGCGGCTACAAGGTCACCACCGTGTTCCTCACCGGGGCAGCCGACGCGAAAGTAGCGGCGGGCTGCGCCTCGGACGAGGTGCTGTTCCTGGAGTTCAGCTCCAAGGCCGTGCGCGGCCTGAAGCTGGGCGCCATCGCTGCGCTGCGCAAGATCGCCGCGCAGCGCAACTTCAGTTTCTGCATTGCCCACCGCTTCAAGCCGATCTACGTAGCGCTGCTGGGCACCGGCTTGCCGGTGATCGGTGTGCACCATGCCTTCGGCGACTACGAGCGCAAGGGCCGGCGGCTGTTCGCCAACCTGTTCCGCCAGCGCCTGAGCCTGCTCGGTGTGTCGGACGCCGTGCGCGATGACATGCGCCGTTGCCTGGCGCAGTGGCCCGCCGAGCGCATCCAGACCCTCTACAACCGCATCGATGTCGAGGCGCTGCAGGCCAGCCTGGTGCCGCGCAGCGAGGCACGCCGGGCCCTGGGGCTCGACGAGCAGGCCTGGGTGGTCGGCAATGTCGGCCGCCTGCATCCGGACAAGGACCAGGCCACCCTGCTGCGCGGCTTTGCCGAAGCACTGCCGGGGCTGCCGGCCGGTGCGCGCCTGGTGATCCTGGGCAAGGGCCGCCTGGAGTCGAAGCTCAAGGCGCTGGCCGCTGAGCTGGGGATTGCCGCGCAGGTCGACTTCCTCGGCCAGGTGCCGGATGCCCGTCGTTATTTCAAGGCGTTCGATGTCTTTGCGTTGAGTTCCGACCACGAGCCGTTCGGCATGGTCCTGCTCGAAGCCATGGTCGCCGGCGTACCGCTGCTGGCCACGGCCTGCGGCGGTGCGCGCGAGGTGGTCGAAGGTGTAGGCGTGTTGTTCCCGCTGGGTGATACCGCGCAGCTGGCCCAGGGCCTGAAGCACTTGGCCGGGCTGGACCCGCAGCAGCAGGCAGCCTGTGCGCAGCACATGCTGCAGCGCCTGGGTGAGCGGTTCAGCGATCGGGCGGTACGCGAAACCTTCTGGCAACTGCCGCAAGTCCGTGCACTGGTTGCGGAGGCCTGATGCTCAACTTTATCCAGGGCTGGCGCGAGCGCGGCTGGCAGGTCATCGATGCGGCTGCCTACAACGAGGCCTGGCAGCGTTTTGGCGGCAGTGTCGCCACCCATCCGCAGGTGATCGAGCAACTGGCCGACCTGGCGCAGATCCCGGTGCGTTACCTCGGTTATCCACAGGCTGGTGAAATCAAGGCCGCCGTGCCGGTGTGGGGGCGCCACCTGGCGCTGTCCAAGGACGTGCTCAAGCGCCATGGCAAGAAGGGCCTGTTCGACCTGGGCAACGCCGAGATCATCCTGCCGGCCGCCGCCGATGCGGCCGCGCCGCTGCGCCATGCCGGGCGCTACCTGTCGCAGCTCAACCAGGGCCGCTTCAGCGGCCTGAAGGCGCAGCCCGAGCAGCTGGCCATGGCCCGTGCCCATGAGGACCTGTCGAAGAAGTTCCGCTACAACCAGCGCCGCGAGCTGCGCCTGCTGGAAGAGGCGGGCGGGCAGGTGCGGCCGATCGGTGACTTCACCTCGGCGCAGATCGCCGCCATGTACTGCGACCTGTTCCAGCGCCGCTGGGGCTTCCCGGCTACCGGTGCGACGCACATGGCCGAGGTGGTCGAGCGCCTGCGCGAGCTGCTGGTCGGTTCGGTGCTGTTCCTCAACGACGCCCCCATCGCCATCCAGCTGGTGTACCGCGTCGAGGCGCCGCAGTGGATCAGCGTGGAGTACGTCAATGGTGGCGTCGACCCCGAGACCAAGGCGTTCAGCCCCGGCAGCGTGCTGAGTTTCCTCAACACCCAGGCCGCCTGGGAGGATGCCAACAGCCGTGGCAAGGCGCTGCGGTTCTCCTTTGGCCGTGCCGACCGTGAATACAAGGACCGTTGGTGCAACCCTGTGCCGGTGTTCCAGTCGTGAGCCGCAAGCAGCAACTGCTCAAGCGCCATCGGCGCAACAAACGCCTGGGATTGCTGGCCGGGCTGGTGCTGCTGGTCGCGCTGGGCCTGTTCAGCTGGTGGTGGCTGCCGCTGTTGCTGCTGCCGCTGCTGTGGGCCGCGCATGAAGCCTGGTTCGCCGACCACCTGTTCTATGCGCCCGATGAAGACTACGCCTACCGTTTCGGCGAGCAGACCCGCGAAGCCGACGCGACGCTGCAAGGTGATCTGCTGCGCACCGATGCTGCCTTGCAGGGCAATGAGACGCTGGTCCTTGAAGTTGGCATCAAGAGTGGCTGGCTGGGGCGCTTCCTCGATCCGCGGGTCGAGCTGCTGGGCGGCACGAAGCGTGACGTGCAGACCTTCGAGCGCGGCGCCAACGGTGTGCGTTATCTCAACCTGACTGGCCTGGCCGAGCCGCTGGCGGCGGGCACCTTGCACCTGCGCGGGCGCCATTGCCGGCTGCAGGGGGCGCCGCGCCTGTGGATAACCCCGGCCATCGAGTTGCGCAAGCGCCGGGTGATGGTGATCGCGCCCCACGCCGACGATGCAGAGCTGGCTGCCTATGGCTTGTACAGCCAGGCCGAGGAAACCTGGGTAGTCACCCTGACCGCTGGCGAGATCGAAGCCGAGCATTACCAGCAGATGGGTATGCAAAAGGCCGAGGCCGCGCGGCTCAAGGGCCGGCTGCGGGCCTGGGACAGTATCGCCGTGCCGCGTTGGGCGGGTGTGCCGGAATCGCGTTGCGTGCAGTTGGGCTATTTCTGCCTGCAATTGCCCGCCATGCAGGCGGCGCCGGATCAGCCACAGGGTTCACGTGAAGCGGACATGGCCGATATCCGCCCGTTCCGCTGCTTCAACCCGTTCCCGCTGCCCGCCGATGCCGACGGTGCGCCTACCTGGCACAACCTGCTGGCCGACCTGCGCGCGCTGCTGGAGCTGGCCAGGCCGCAAGTGCTGGTGATGCCGCACCCGACCCTCGACCCGCACCCCGACCACATCTGCGCCCAGGCCGCCGTGCGCGAAGCGCTGCAAGGCCTGGCCTGGCAGCCGGAAACCCTGCTGTGCTACGCCAACCACCTGCACGACAACGACCGCTGGCCGATGGGCGACAGCGGTGATGGCGTGGCCTTGCCGCCTCAGCTGGAAAGCACCGAAGCCTGGGCGCCCTGCAGCCTGGTGCTGGACACCGCGACCCAGCGTGACAAAGCCATGGCCCTGGGCATGATGCACGACCTGCAGCCCCCGGCCGCTTTCAAGCGCCGCCTGCGCCGCCTGCTGCAACGCTGGCTGGCGGGCCGCCAGCCATCGCCCTATGGCGAGAATGAATTTTTCCGCAAGGCCGTTCGCCGGCACGAGCTGTTCTGGCGCCGCGACCTGTGAGCCTGACCCATGATGACCGCGATAGCGCCGAGCGCCCAAGGAACGCAATGAAAGTCCTATTTCTGGTGCAGAAGGAACAACGGGCGATTCTCGATCGCCTGTATGACGGCGTCGCGGCCCACTGCGACTGCGACCTGCGTTGGCTGAGTGACGAAGACCAGCGCAACCTGCGCCGCTACTTCAAGCGCGAAGTCGACGCCACGCGCTATGACCGCATCGTGTTCTTCCTGCGCTTCAAGCAGGAGATTCGCCAGGTCGCGTTCATTCGTAGCATCCCCAACCTGGTGATTCTCGAGCACGACGCCTACCAGAACTACATCCCCTGCAAGTACACCGGCAAGTTCAGTGCGCATTACCGGCAGCTGCCGTGGGCGCGGGTGATCAGCTCCGGTTACATGGTCAGTGAGCGCTTGCGCCAGGAAGGCTTCGACGCCGTGTTCGTGCCCAAGGGCTACGACGAGCAGCTGTTGACCGACCAGGGGCGTGAGCGCGATATCGAGCTGGCTTTTGTCGGCAGTACCAACAGCGTTGCCTACAGCGGCCGCAAGGCGCTGCTGGACGAGCTGGGGCAGGTGGAAAACCTGGTGGTGACCCGCACCAAGTCCGGTGAGGACTACTGCAATACCCTCAATCGCATCCGCTTTTTCGTCAGTGCCGACGTCGGTATGGGCGAATACATGATCAAGAACTTCGAGGCCATGGCCTGCGGGTGCGTGCTACTGGCCTACGATCAGGGCGAGGAGGAGAATCGTGCGCTGGGCCTGGTCGACATGCATAACGTGGTGCTGTACGACAGCATCCCGGTGCTGCAGGCCAAGTTGCGGCAACTGCGCGACGATCCGGCACTGGCGGCACGCATTGCCGACAACGGGCGCGAACTGGCAACGTCGCGCTTCAGCTTTGCCCAGGTCGGCCGAAGTATTGTCGAACACATGGAGCCCCCTCTGCGGCCGCATCCGCCGCTGACCTTCTGGCAGCGAGTGCTGATGCGCATCGGCTGATCGAAGAGCTGGCTGGCCCATTCGTATGACCGTAGGGGCGCGATACCGTTGAATATCGTCAATGTGATGTGGTCGGGTGGCTCGCCGTTCATGTCCGTACACACTGTCCACCGCCAGCTGCTGGCGCACGCCCCGAAAGGGGCGCAGATCCGCAACTGGCTGTTGCTAGGCGATGGATTGTGCAGCGGTGTCGGCGAGACACGTAGTTGGCATTTACCGTCGCGTGTACTCAAGGGGCGCATGCCCCACCGCCTGGCTTTGTCCTGGGTGCGCTGGCGCATGCTGCGCGCGCTGCGTGAGGCGGCTGCCGATGTGCTGCTGCTGGACGGGGTCGGGGTCGCCCGCCTGTTGCTGCCGCTGCTTCACCGCCTGCCAGGCGTGCAGGTGGCTGTGCTGTTCCATGGCACGACCCGCCTGAATGCCAAGGATGTGGGCCTGTTCCGCCAGTTCCCGGCCGAGCGCCTGCGGGTCGCGGCGGTGTCGGCCACGCTGGCGCGTGCGCTCGAGCAGGATCTTGGGCGGCCGGTGCAGACGGTGCGGATCGCCCTTGACCCGCAGGCGTTTTGCCAGCAGTTGCTGGGGCGTGAACAAGCCCGCCAGGTGTTGGGGCTGCCGGAAGGCGGGCCGGTGCTGGGCGCGGTGGGGCGGCTGGTGGAGAGCAAAGGCTTTGCGATGCTGTTGGAAGCCTTCGCCGAGGCGCACGCACGGATGCCGGGCGCGCAGCTGGCAATCCTGGGGGATGGCGAGTTGCGCACGCACTTGCAGGCCCGTGCCGAGGCGCTGGGGGTGGCCGACAGCGTGCGTTTCTGCGGCCATCGTGACGATCTGGCGCGGCTGTATCCGGCGTTCGACTGGTTGCTGGTGCCCTCGCGCTCGGAAGGCCTCGGGCTGGTGCTGCAGGAGGCGCTGCTGTCCGGGGTGCCGGTGGTCTGCAGCGACCTGCCGGTGTTCCGTGAGCAACTGGGTGACGCGGGCGTTTATCTGCCGGTCGGCGACCAGCCCTCTTGGGCCGAGGCCATCGCCAGCTGCGCCACGCGCGATGGCGCGGCAGTGGCGCGGGAGCAATGGCAGGCGCTGGCGCCCGAGCAGGGCTGGGCGGCGTTCAAGGCCGGCTCGGCAAGCCTGCTGGGGGGCTGAGCATCAGTGGCCGATCAAGGCCGCCTGGAACTGCGCGAGGGGGAACTGCTGGTCCAGTTGCTCGCGCTCGATGTAACGCGCCATGTGCTGCACGTTGCGTCGCACCATCCGCGATGACAAGGGCGCGCGCAGAAAGCGCATGTCGGCCACGTCGATCAACCCCAGCAGCCCTTCGGGAGTCTGCACCACGTTGCCCAGGTGCAGCGAGCGGAAGTAGATACCCGAGCGATGCAGGCGCCGGACCAGCTCGATCAGCTGCGGCAACAGCTCGTCCCAACTGAAGCCGGGTTGGCGGGAGAGGCCCAGCAGGGTGTCGCCCGGCAGCGGGCGATACAGCACGGCGGTGCGGCCAGGCAGTGGCAGCTTGTGATGGCTGATCACTTCCAGGGTTGGCAGGCCCAGTTGCGCCAGGCGCAGGGCGTTGTCGATGAAGCGCTGCGAGTAGGGGCGCAGCAGCGCAGATGAAATCAGCCGCTTGCGACGAAAAACCTTGAGGATATTTCCATCTTCAAGCAGGTAGACTTTGGCACCATGGCTATCTGCCTCTAGCACCTTGGCGCCGAGTATCAGCCGATCGAAGTCGGTCTGGGAGAGCCGGGAGCATTGCATGAGTTCTGGCCTTGTCTTCATGGGCAGGCAAAATGACCGGCAATAATGCCGAAAATTATCTGTTAGCACCATGCCGGTGTATTCGGGTTTCAACGAGGGAAAGGGATGTTGTACGAAAAGCGCTGGGCCAAGGCCTGGCTGGGGCTGGGTTTTGTCTGGTTCCTGGCGGCGATCGCACTGGCGCCGAGCAACAAGGTTTACCAACAGGGCCTGGTCCTGTTCCTGTGGTTGCCCACCCTGGGCCTGGCCTGGTCGGCCCGGCAGGTGTTCATCGAAGCTTGGCGGCGCCAGCCGGCATTGTGGCTCGCGCTGCTGGGCTTGCTGGCCTGGAGTGCCGTGACACTGGCCTGGTCCACCGCCGAGGATGTCTCGCGCGAAGGCAAGCGGCTAATGTACATCGTGCTTTTCCTGATGGCCTTCCCCCTGTTGGCACAGGCGGGTATCGATCGCATCTGGCGCCTGCTGATGCTGGGCGGCGGGTTGCTGGCGCTGGCGGCGCTGATTTCGGTGGTGCGCTTCTACGGTCTGCAGGGCCAGCCACTGGTGACCCGTATCGAGGGTATCGGTGAAATTTCCCACCCGATCCTGGGTGGCTATGTAGTCGCAGCGGCGGCGCTGTGGCTGTTGTACGGCAACCCGCGCCAGCGCGGTCTGCAACTGGCCTGGGCGCTTGCCCTGGCATGCCTGGGGGCCTTCGTGTTGTTCAGCCAGAGCCGTGGTGCGGCCCTGGCGCTGGTGGCGACGGTGATCCTGGCGCCGCTGTGGCATCGCACTCGCAGCAGCGCCCTGTTCGCACTGCTGGCGGCCCTGGCGACCGCCGTGGCCTTCTACCTGATGTACGGGTTGATCACCCAGCGGGGGTCATCGTACCGGCCGGAGATCTTCCAGGCGGCCATGCAGATGATCAGCGAACACCCACTGACCGGCCTTGGCCTGGGTGCCTTCTACCGGGTACAGGCGGCGGGCCAGGAGTTCGACCACACCCACAACATGTTCACCCATATCGCCGTGGAGCTGGGCTTGCCCGGCATGCTGCTGTGGACGGCGGTCTGGCTGTTCGCCCTGGGCGAGATCGTGCGGGCCCGCGCCACGCTGTTCGGCAAGGTCCTGTTCGGCTTCTGGGTGTTCTCCACCCTGGCCATGCAGTTCGACGCCGCCAGCCTGACCGGCACCCCTCGCGCCGAATGGTTCATCAGCTGGCTGCCAGTGGCGCTGGTGATGTTGTTGCCCTGGGCACATGTACGGCAACAACCCTGTGGTAAAATCGCCGGTTCAACCTGAACAGCGAGCTCGATGATGGCCGAAACACCGCTCCCGGCGGAGAACTCCTCCAGCCTGAAGATCTACTTCAGGCTGCTGAGCTACGTGAAACCCTACGTCGGCATTTTCCTGCTGAGCATCGTCGGTTTCGTGATCTTCGCCTCTACCCAGCCGATGCTGGCCGGCATTCTCAAGTACTTCGTCGACGGCCTTAGCAACCCAGAGGCCGTCCTGTTCCCCAACGTACCCTACCTGCGCGACCTGCAGCTGCTGCAGGCCGTGCCGCTGCTGATCATCCTGATCGCGGCCTGGCAGGGCCTGGGCTCGTTCCTGGGCAACTACTTCCTGGCCAAGGTTTCGCTGTGCCTGGTGCACGACCTGCGGGTCGAGTTGTTCAACAAGCTGCTGGTGCTGCCCAACCGCTATTTCGACAACCACAACTCCGGGCACCTGATTTCGCGCATCACCTTCAACGTGACCATGGTCACCGGTGCTGCCACCGATGCGATCAAGGTGGTGATCCGTGAAGGCCTGACCGTGGTCTTCCTGTTCGTCTACCTGCTGTGGATGAACTGGATGCTGACCCTGGTCATGCTCGCCATCCTGCCGGTGATCGCGGTGATGGTGAGTACCGCCAGCAAGAAATTCCGCAAGCAGAGCAAGAAGATCCAGGTGGCCATGGGCGACGTGACCCACGTCGCGTCCGAGACCATCCAGGGCTACCGGGTGGTGCGCAGCTTCGGCGGCGAGGCCTACGAGCAGCAGCGTTTCGACAACGCCAGCCAGAGCAACACCGACAAGCAACTGCGCATGACCAAGACCGGCGCGCTGTACACGCCGATGCTGCAGCTGGTGATCTACACCGCCATGGCCGCGCTGATGTTCCTGGTGCTGTTCCTGCGCGGCGATGCGTCGGCTGGTGACATGGTTGCCTACATCACTGCCGCGGGCCTGCTGCCCAAGCCGATCCGCCAGCTTTCCGAAGTCAGCTCGACCATCCAGAAAGGCCTTGCGGGTGCCGAGAGCATCTTCGAGCAGCTCGACGAAGAACCAGAGGTCGATACCGGCACCGTCGAGAAGGCGCGGGTCGAAGGCCGCCTGGAAGTGCGCAACCTCAGCTTCACCTACCCCGGCACCGAGCGCCAGGTGCTCAGCGATATCAGCTTCACCGCCGAGCCTGGGCAGATGATTGCCCTGGTCGGCCGCTCCGGCAGCGGCAAGTCGACGCTGGCGGCGCTGATCCCGCGCTTCTATCACCACAGCGAAGGGCAGATCCTGCTCGATGGCGTGGAGATCGAGGAGTACCGGTTGCGCAACCTGCGCCGGCACGTGTCGCAGGTCACCCAGCACGTCACCCTGTTCAACGACACCGTGGCCAACAACATCGCCTACGGCGACCTCGCCGGCGCGCCGCGCGCCGACATCGAAGCCGCGGCTGCCGATGCCTATGCCAAGGAGTTTGTCGACCAGTTGCCCAAGGGCTTCGATACCGAGGTCGGCGAGAACGGCGTACTGCTCTCCGGCGGCCAGCGCCAGCGCCTGGCGATTGCCCGGGCACTGCTGAAAAACGCACCGCTGTTGATCCTCGACGAGGCCACCTCGGCCCTGGATACCGAGTCCGAGCGGCATATCCAGGCGGCCCTGGACCATGTGATGCAAGGCCGGACCACCCTGGTGATCGCCCACCGCCTGTCGACCATCGAGAAGGCCGACATGATCCTGGTGATGGACCAGGGGCGGCTGGTGGAGCGTGGGACCCACACCGAGCTTCTGGCGGCCAATGGCTATTATGCCCGCCTGCATGCCATGGGCCTGGATGCGCCGGAAAACGCCGATATCACCTGAAACCTCAAAGATCGGGGCCTGCATGGCCCCGATTGTCACTGCAGTTGTCCACAGTGAAGCTGGCCGTAAAGCCATCCTCGACCCTGTGCTAATATCCTGCCCCTGTTCACTTTTTCATATGGGTTGCCCATGAAGTTGTCCATGCCGCGTTTCGATCAAGCCCCGGTACTGGTGGTCGGCGATGTCATGCTCGACCGCTACTGGCATGGCGGTACTTCACGTATTTCGCCTGAAGCGCCGGTGCCGGTGGTCAAGGTCGATCAGATCGAGGATCGCCCCGGCGGTGCGGCCAACGTCGCGTTGAACATTGCCGCTTTGGGCGCGCCAGCCGCGCTGGTCGGCGTCACCGGCCAGGACGAGGCTGCCGACAGCCTCGCCAACAGCTTGCAGGCCGCCGGTGTGCGCTCGATCTTCCAGCGCATCGCCCACCAGCCGACCATCGTCAAGCTGCGGGTCATGAGCCGTCACCAGCAACTGCTGCGCATCGATTTCGAAGAACCCTTCGCCACCGACGCGCTGTCGCTGGGCGCCGAGGTCGATGGCCTGCTCGAAGGCATCAAGGTGCTGGTGCTCTCCGATTACGGCAAGGGCGCGCTGAAGAACCACCAGGCGCTGATCCAGGCCGCCCGGGCCAAGGGCATTCCGGTGCTGGCCGACCCCAAGGGCAAGGATTTTTCCATCTACCGTGGCGCCAGCCTGATCACGCCCAACCTGAGCGAGTTCGAGGCCATCGTCGGCCGTTGTGCCGACGAAGCCGAACTGGTCGCCAAGGGCCTCACCCTGCTCGACGAGCTCGACCTGGGTGCGCTGCTGGTGACCCGTGGCGAGCACGGCATGACCCTGCTGCGCACCGGCCACCCGGCCTTGCACCTGCCGGCTCGGGCCCGTGAAGTGTTCGATGTCACCGGTGCCGGCGATACCGTGATCTCTACCCTGGCCGCCGCCATTGCTGCCGGTGAAGAGCTGCCCCACGCCGTCGCCCTGGCCAACCTGGCCGCTGGCATCGTGGTCGGCAAGCTCGGTACGGCGGCCATCAGTGCCCCGGAACTGCGCCGGGCCATCCAGCGCGAAGAAGGTTCCGAGCGGGGCGTGCTGGGCCTGGAGCAGTTGCTGCTGGCGATCGACGATGCACGTGCACACAACGAGAAGATCGTCTTCACAAATGGCTGCTTCGACATCCTGCATGCAGGCCACGTGACCTACCTGGAGCAAGCGCGCGCCCAAGGCGACCGGCTGATTGTCGCGATCAACGACGATGCCTCGGTCAGCCGCTTGAAAGGCCCGGGCCGGCCGATCAACAGCGTCGACCGGCGCATGGCCGTGCTGGCCGGGCTGGGTGCGGTGGACTGGGTGATCAGCTTCCCTGAAGACACCCCGGAGAACCTGCTGCGCCAGGTGAAGCCGGATGTGCTGGTCAAGGGCGGCGACTATGGCATTGACCAGGTGGTCGGCGCCGATATCGTCAAGGCCTACGGCGGTACAGTGAAGGTGTTGGGGCTGGTCGAGAACAGCTCGACCACCGCCATCGTCGAGAAGATCCGCAAGCACTGATGCTGTAGCAATCGCGGGGCAAGCCCGCTCCCACGGTCTTTAACGCTCGTGGGAGCGGCGGTGCGCCGGTGCGACTTGCCCCGCGATCATTTGTGCAGAGTGCCCCGCGCCCGCTCAAGCAACTCGCGGGCCTTGTCACTGAAACGCTGCAGGTGCGTTTCCGGCTTGCGCTTCTGGGCCAGCCCCTGCTGCTTCAGCCAATCCCGCCAGCGCACCCGCTCATCGCGCACCACCCAACCCTCCTGGCGCGCAAAGCTTTCTGCCAGCCACACCCCGCGCGTACTCGCTGGCAGCAGCTGGTCCTTCTTCAGGGTGTAGAGCTCAGGCAGCGGCTGGCCATCCTTCAAAGGCATCAGGTACAGGTCCGGGCGCTTGCGGTTCAGCCGCGCCACCAATTGGTCACCCTCCAGCCGTTCATCGACGTGGAACAGGCTCAACGGCTTGGCTTCCCTGGGCACCTGCAGGCGCAGGTCATAGATCAACTGCAGCGAGGCCGTCGGCAGGTGCACGTAGGCCCGTGGCCGCTCCAGCAGCATCAGCTTGGCACAGTGCACCGGGCGGGCGGCGCCGGATTCGGGCGAGAGCACGAAGGGTGGTGCTTCGCGGTAGTGCAGGGCGGCGGCGTAGGGCGCCGGCAGCCAGGTATCGTTGAAGCGCCCGCCCAGCCAGCCCTCGGGTGTTTCCAGCAGGCATTCCTCGGCCACTTCCTGAATGGCGGTGAGTAGCGGCAGGTTCAACTCGTGGGCGGGCACATAGCCGGAAATCAGCTTGAGTACCACATCGCCGCGGTCCTGGCGGCGCTGGCGCACCAGCACCCAGTAGTCGCGGCCCTGCCAGTTCAGCGTGAGGCGCACCGACACGCCGAGGTTGGCCAGCTCGGCCACGAAGTGCTCGGAGTCGGCGACCTGGATGGCCTTGCGCCGCTGCAGGGTCTGGGCGAAGTTCAGCGGCATGCCGATGCTCTGGTATGTCAGGCCATCGGGGGTGGCCTCGACGTGCAGCGGCAGCGTCTTGAAGTTGCTCGGGTTCTTGCGGATCAGCGTACGCGGCACGAGGCTCCTCCTTGCGTTGGGCCCCCGCCCGGGCGGCTCAGGGCCGGGCCAGGATGCGGGCGACGGTGGCCACGTTGTGGGCCAGGTGCAGCGGGTTGATGGTGCCGACGATGGCACTGTTCACACCCGGGTGGGCAAACAGCAGCTCGAAGCTGGCCTGCACCGGGTCGACCCCGGGTGCCAGGCAGACATGTCCGCTGGCCAGGGCTTTCTTCACCAGGATGGCCTTGCCGTGCTCGGCAGCGTAGTCCAGCACCGGGCGCTCCGCCTGCTCGTTGAGGTTGTAGGTGACCATGGCGCAATCGCCCTGTTCCAACGCTTTCAGGCCACCGGCAACGGTTTTGCCTGAGAAACCATAGCCGAGAATCTTGCCCTCCTGCTTGAGGGCGGCAAGGGTTTCATAAACCTCTTCGTGCTCGAGGATCGCCAGGTCGTTGCCGTCAGAGTGCACCAGCACCAGTTCGATGCGGTCGGTTTCCAGGCGCTTGAGGCTGCGCTCCACCGAGCGGCGGGTGTGCGCGGCGCTGAAGTCGAAGCGTGATTGGCCGTCGTCGAATTCTTCACCGACCTTGCTGACGATCACCCATTGGTCGCGCTGGCCACGCAGCAGCGGGCCCAGGCGCTCCTCGCTGCGGCCATAGGCCGGTGCGGTGTCGATCAGGTTGATGCCCAATTCGCGGGCCTGGGCGAGCAGCAGGCGGGCGGCTTGGTCATCGGGGATGGTGAAGCCGTTGGGGTATTTCACGCCCTGGTCGCGGCCGAGCTTGACCGTGCCCAGGCCCAGTGGCGAAACACGCAGGCCGGTGCTGCCCAGTGCGCGGTGATGATCGTGCAGGGTTGGCAGGCTCATGGCAGCAGTTGCTCCCAGGCCGGTACGCCCAGTGGCGGGCGCGGCAGGTCGGTGAGGTCGGGGTGGGCGGCCGGGCGGATGCCGTCGCGCTCGAGGCTGGCCAGCACGCGGTCGGTCAGGTCCGGCGCCAGGGCCAGCTTGGTCGGCCAGCCCACCAGCAGGCGCTGCTGCTCGGCGAGGAAGGCGTTGTCCGGGCGCACCAGGCCTGATTGCCCAGGTTCGGCACGGTCTATGCGCAGCGTGGCCCAGCGGATCAGGCTCTGATCGACCCAGGGCAACAGGCCGGCAACCTCTTTTTGCGCGGCAGCAATCTGCGCGGCCGGTTCGCGGGCGACGCCGTCGGCTTCGGCAAGGTCGCCACCGAGGTACCACACCCACTGGCCGTCGGCCGCCGGGTGGGTGGTGACGGTGATGCGCGGCTTGGGCCCGCCGCCCAGGCAGTGGGCATACAGCGGCTTGAGGTTCGGCCCTTTGGCCAGGACCATGTGCAGGGGACGGCGCTGCATGGTCGGCTGGTTCAGGCCGAGGGCGTGCAGCAGGTCCTCGGTGCCGCCACCGGCACTGAGGACGATGCGCTGGGCGCGGATCTCGCGGCCATCGACGTTCAACCCGACCAGTTCGTCGCCCTCGCGCAACGGTTCGATGCGCTCGCCGGCCAGCAGGCTGTCACCGGCCAGCTGCGCCAGGTTGGCCAGCAGGCTGGGTACGTCGATGACCAGTTCGGCCAGGCGGTACACCTTGCCCTTGAAGGCGCGGTCCTGCAGGGCCGGCGGCAGTTGCTCGCCCTTGACCTGGTCGACCCGGCCACGCACGGCCTTGCTGGCGAAGAAGCTGGTGAGGTTGCCGGCCAGGGTGCCGGGGGACCAGAGGTAGTGGGCATCGGACAACAGGCGGGTGCCGGTCAGGTCCAGCTCGCCCGTGCCGGCGAGGGCTTCGCGCCAGCGCCGCGGCATGTCGGCGATGGCCTCGGAGGCGCCGGTCAGGGCGCCATGCAGGGCGTACTTGGTGCCGCCGTGGATGATGCCTTGCGACTTGATGGTCTGCTCGCCGCCCAGGCTGGCGCGCTCCACCAGCACGGTCGAATAACCCTGCTTGCGCAGGCGGGCATTGAGCCAGAGGCCGGCGACCCCGGCACCGACGATCAGCACGTCGGTGGAAATGGCGGATGGCATGCGGGCACCTCTAAAGCTGGGACAAGGTGCGCAGTATACAGGCTGTGCAAGGGCGCTGGTCGTGGGRGCGGGCTTGCCCCGCGATCAGGTAGGCATCCCGCTATCGTCATCGCGGGGCAAGCCCGCTCCCACGCAAAAAATGCGACCGGTCTCAGTGCCCGGCAGTGTTCGAGAACACCTGGATCACCACCACCCCGCCGACAATCATGGCCATCCCCAACATAGCCGGCACATCCAGCTTCTGCCCATAGATCACCAGCGCTGCGACGCTGATCAGCACGATGCCCAGCCCCGACCAGATTGCATAGGCGATGCCCACCGGGATGCTGCGCACCACCAGGGTGAGCATCCAGAACGCCACGCCATAGCCACAGATCATCAGCAGCAGCGGCAACGGCGTGCTCAAGCCCTTGACCGCTTTCATGGAAGCAGTGGCGATGACTTCGGCGCAGATGGCGATGGCGAGATAGGTATAGGCGTTCATGGTTCGGTTCCTCCGTTGCTGGTCGGGCATTCTAGGGGATGCTGGGATGGGGTAAAGTCATTACCTATCTTTAATGGAGATAGGTTGGCCATGACCGAACACTGGAACCTGGAGCAACTGCGCCTGTTCGTGCGCACCGCTGAACTGCGGTCGTTCTCCGCCGTGGCGCGGGAGCAGCGCAAGGCGCAGTCAGCGGTGAGCACCGCCATCGCCCTGCTTGAGACCGACCTGGGCGTGACCCTGTTCGAGCGCAGCAGTGGCCGCCAGCCGCGGCTGACCGAAAGCGGCGCGGCACTGCTGGAAGACGCCCGCGAACTGCTGCGCCAGTGCGAACGCCTGGACGGCCGGGCGCTGGCCCTGATGCGCGGCCAGGAAGCCTTGCTGCGGGTAGCCCAGGATGAGGCCATGCCCTATCAGCCGGTGATCGACAGCCTCGACGAACTGGCCGCGCACTACCCCTACCTGGAAGTGCAGCTGGCCAGCGGTGCCCAGGGCGATGTGGCGCGCAAGCTGGTGGAGCGACGTGCCGACCTGGGCCTGTTCTTCCACCACGAAAGCATTCCCTCCTCGCTGGAGCGGCGCGCCCTGGGCAGCGTCGAGATGGTCACCGTGTGCGCCATCGGCCACCCCTTGGCAGGGCAGGGCAAGGTCAGCCGTCAGCAGCTGGCGCGTCATCGCCAGTTGTTGATCACCCCACAGCAGAGCGGTTATCCGGGCGGCGAGGCGATCAGCCCGCAGGTCTGGCGTGCCGACAGCTTCTACGCCATGGCCGAGCTGCTGATGCGCGGCCTGGGCTGGGCCTGGTTGCCGCGCCACGTGGTGCAGTACCCCACCTACCAGGCACAGATGGTCGAGCTGGACAGCGAGTGGCGCCCGCCCGCGCTGGTGGCCGAGCTGGCCTGGCGCCGTGACGAGCCGCTGGGGCCGGCGGCGCAATGGTTGGCCGAGCGTTTTGCCGTGCACCTGCGTGCGATCGGGTAAACTCCGCCGCCATGAACAGAACCCTCTACTCCCTGCTGTTTCACCTGGGCCTGCCGCTGGTCGCGCTGCGCCTGTTCCTGCGTGGGCGCAAGGCGCCGGCGTACCGTGCACGTATCAATGAGCGCTTCGCCTGCAAGCTGCCGCCGCTGAAACAGGGCGGGATCTGGGTGCATGCGGTGTCGGTGGGCGAGAGCATCGCTGCCGCGCCCTTGGTTCGCGCGCTGCTCAAGCAGTACCCGGACCTGCCGATCACCCTGACCTGCATGACCCCGACCGGGTCGGAGCGCATCCGCGCCATGTTCGACGGCGAGCCGCGGGTGCAGCACTGCTACCTGCCCTATGACCTGCCCTGGGCGGCCGGGCGCTTCCTCGACCATGTGCGGCCGAAACTGGGCATCATCATGGAAACCGAGCTGTGGCCGAACCATATCCACCAGTGTGCCAAGCGCGGCATCCCGGTGGCGTTGGCCAATGCGCGGTTGTCCGAGCGGTCGGCGCGTGGTTATGCCCGCTTTGCCGGCCTGACTCGGCCAATGCTCGAGGAAATGAGCCTGATCGCCGTGCAGACCGAGACCGAGGCCGAGCGCTTTCGCAGCCTTGGTGCGCGCAGCGAATGCGTGCAGGTGACGGGGTCGATCAAGTTCGACCTGAAAGTCGATGAGCAGCTGCTGCCCCGCGCCCAGGCGTTGCGCGAGCAATGGGGCGCGGCGCAGCGCCCGGTGTGGATCGCCGCCAGCACCCATGACGGCGAGGATGCGTTGATCCTCGACGCGCACCGGCAACTGCTCCAGGTGCACGGCGATGCGCTGCTGATCCTGGTGCCGCGCCACCCCGAGCGCTTCAATGCGGTGCATGCACTTTGCAGCGCCGGATTCGCCACGGTGCGCCGTTCCACGGGGGAGGCGGTTCAGGCCCAGACCCAGGTGCTGCTGGGCGACACCATGGGCGAGTTGCTGTTCCTCTATGCCCTGGCCGACATCGCCTTTGTCGGTGGCAGCCTGGTGGCCACCGGCGGGCACAACCCGCTGGAGCCCGCAGCGCTGGCGTTGCCGGTGCTGATGGGGCCGCATGTGTTCAACTTCCTCGAGATCAGCGCGATGCTGCGTGATGCGGGGGCGTTGCAGCAGGTGGACGATGCCGAGGGGCTGGCCGGCGCGGTGCGCCGCCTGGTCGAGCTGCCGCAGGATGCCCGGCGCATGGGCGAGGCGGGCAGGGCGGTGATGCAGGCTAATCAGGGGGCGTTGCAGCGGTTGCTGGATGGGTTGGGGCAGTTCATTCGCTGACATGCTCACTGGCCTCTTCGCGGGTAAACCCGCTCCCACAGGTACGCCACCGGCCTTGAGCCATGTGATGTACCTGTGGGAGCGGGTTTACCCGCGAAGAGGCCAGCGCCGATATCAAGGCCTGCGTTCGAAATTCTTCGCCGCCGCCGCCGCCAGGTCCGGTGGCAGGAAGTCCTTGTCCGGGTTGTAGTCGGCCTTCAGGTAGCGCCCCAGGTCCTGCAGGTCCTGCGGGCTCAAGGTCCCCGCCGCCTGCTTCAGGCGCAGGTTGTCGAGGATGTAGTCATAGCGGCTGTTGTTGTAGTCGCGCACCGAGGTGTACAGCTGGCGCTGGGCATCCAGCACGTCGACGATGTTGCGGGTACCCACCTGGTAGCCGATCTCGGTGGCTTCCAGCGCGCTCTGGTTGGAGATGATCGACTGCTTGCGCGCCTGCACCTGTTCCACGTCGGTGTTCACCGCGCGGTGCAGGTTGCGGGTGTTCTCCACCACCTGGCGGCGCAGGCTCTCGCGCTGCTGCTCGCTCTGGCTCAGGCGCTGGTAGGCCTCGCGCACCTGCGAGCTGGTCAGCCCGCCGCTGTAGATCGGGATGTTCAACTGCAGGCCGACGCTGGTCTGCTCCACGTCGCCACCGTAACGGATGCCGTTCTGCGAAGGGTTGGTGAAGCCGAGGCTATCGTTGTCGCCCTTCTGGTACTTGGCCACCGCATCGAGGGTCGGCGCGTGGCCGGCCTTGCGCTGGCGCAGGGTCTCTTCGGCGGCATCGACCGCGTGGTTGGTGGCCAGCAGGTTGAGGTTCTGGCGCCCGGCGGTCTCGACCCAGGCCTTGGCGTCGTTGGGGATCGGCACCTGGATCGGCAGGGTGTGGACCACGCCCTGGATCGAGCTGTACTGGCGGTTGGTCAGGGTGATCAAGGCCTCGAAGGCGTCCTGCACCTGGCGCTCGGCGATGATCCGGTTGGCCCGGGCGGTGTCGTAGCTGGCCTGGGATTGCAGCACGTCGGTCTTGTCCGAGAGGCCGACGTCGAAACGCTCGTTGGACTGGTCCAGCTGGCGCTTGAACGCGGCTTCCTCGGCCTTGGTCGAGGCCAGGTTGTCCTGGGCGCGCAGCACGCTGAAGTAGTTCTCGGCGGTTTGCAGGATCAGGTTCTGCTCGGTGGCCGACAGTTCCAGCGCGGCCTGCTCGTTGACGGCCTCGGCGGCCTGCAGCTGGAACCAGCGGTCGGCGCGGAAGATCGGCTGCGCCAGGGTGGCGCTCCAGGAATTGCCGCTGCGGTTGGAGGTGATCGACGGGTCGTCGAGCTTGGTCCGGGTGTTCATCATTTCGGCACCGGCCGACAGGTTGGGCAGCAGGCCGGCGCGGGCCTGTGGCACCACTTCGCGGCGGGCGCCGTAGTCGGCGCGGGCGGCGGCCAGGTCGGCGTTGTTGTCGACCGCTTCCTGGTAGACGCTGACCAGGTCGGTCTTGACCGTGGTGGGCGTATCCACTGCCCACGCCACTCCGTGGGTCGCACAAGACACGGCAATCGCCAGTGAGAGTTTGCGCAGCATAGGGCAATCCTTGATCAAGATTTAATTACTGTACTGTCGGGTATCGAGCGGTGCGCCAGTGTAGTGCCACGCGCAGGCATCAACAATCCACTGTTTGTGCCTTTTGTCATGCCCCCCAAATACCCGCTTGGCTTTGCCGACCACTCCAGCTTAGACTGCGCAGGTTCTTGTCGGGGTGCCTTGATGCAAAGGCTGAGATCGCAAAGTTGCGGATCCCGTTGAACCTGATCAGGTTAGCGCCTGCGTAGGGAACAAGATTGCTCTCACATCCCGGGAGCCTCTTGTGCCAGGTCCGGGATCGTCACAGCTGCATGCAGCTCATGGCACCCCATATCCGGCACTGCACTCGTCACCACGGGTGCGTCCGCGCCTTTCAGGTTCACCCCGACATTCCGCCCGCTAGGAAGCTGTCTGGAGAGCCTGTGATGAGCAAACAAGAAAAAATTATCAGCCTGAGCGAGTCGGCCCAAGTCGACCAACAGTCCGTACAACCCCTGCCCAATTCGCGCAAGGTCTACGTCGAGGGTTCGCGCCCCGACATCCGCGTGCCCATGCGTGAAATCAGCCTGCACGATACCCCCACCGACTTCGGCGGCGAAAAGAACGCCCCGGTGCTGGTGTATGACACTTCCGGCCCGTACACCGACCCCAACGTCGTCATCGACGTGCGCAAGGGCCTGGGCGACGTGCGCTCGGCGTGGATCGACGCCCGTGGCGACACCGAGCGCCTGGAAGGCCTGAGCTCCAACTTCGGCCAGCAGCGCCTGAACGATGCCGAGCTGGCCAAGCTGCGCTTTGCCCATGTGCGCAACCCGCGCCGCGCCAAGCCCGGCGCCAACGTATCGCAGATGCACTACGCCCGCCAGGGCATCATCACCGCCGAGATGGAATACGTTGCCATCCGCGAGAACATGAAACTGCAGGAAGCCCGCGCCGCCGGCCTGCTGGACCAGCAGCATGCCGGCCACAGCTTCGGCGCCAACATCCCGAAAGAGATCACCCCCGAGTTCGTCCGCGAAGAAATCGCCCGTGGCCGCGCGATCATTCCGGCCAACATCAACCACACCGAACTCGAGCCGATGATCATCGGCCGCAACTTCCTGGTGAAGATCAACGGCAACATCGGCAACAGCGCCCTGGGTTCCTCGATCGAGGAAGAAGTGGCCAAGCTGACCTGGGGCATCCGTTGGGGTTCGGACACGGTCATGGACCTGTCCACCGGCAAGCACATTCACGAAACCCGCGAGTGGATCATCCGCAACTCGCCGGTACCGATCGGCACCGTGCCGATCTACCAGGCCCTGGAAAAGGTCAATGGCGTTGCCGAAGACCTGACCTGGGAGCTGTTCCGCGACACTCTGATCGAACAGGCCGAGCAGGGCGTGGACTACTTCACCATCCACGCAGGCGTCTTGCTGCGCTACGTGCCGCTGACCGCCAAGCGGGTCACCGGCATCGTCAGCCGCGGCGGTTCGATCATGGCCAAGTGGTGCCTGGCGCACCACAAAGAGAACTTCCTGTACACGCACTTCGACGAGATCTGCGAAATCATGAAGGCCTACGACGTCAGCTTCTCGCTGGGCGACGGCCTGCGCCCGGGCTCGATCGCCGACGCCAACGACGCCGCCCAGTTCGGTGAACTGGAAACCCTCGGCGAGCTGACCAAGATCGCCTGGAAGCACGATGTGCAGTGCATGATCGAAGGCCCGGGCCACGTGCCGATGCAGCTGATCAAGGAGAACATGGACAAGCAGCTGGAGTGCTGCGACGAGGCGCCGTTCTACACCCTAGGCCCGCTGACCACCGACATCGCCCCGGGTTACGACCACATCACCTCAGGGATAGGTGCGGCGATGATCGGCTGGTTCGGTTGCGCCATGCTTTGCTACGTCACGCCCAAGGAGCACCTGGGCCTGCCGAACAAGGATGACGTCAAGACCGGCATCATCACCTACAAGATCGCCGCCCATGCCGCCGACCTTGCCAAGGGCCACCCGGGCGCGCAGATCCGCGACAACGCGCTGTCCAAGGCACGCTTCGAGTTCCGCTGGGAAGACCAGTTCAACCTCGGCCTGGACCCGGACACCGCGCGCTCGTTCCACGACGAGACGCTGCCCAAGGAGTCGGCCAAGGTCGCGCACTTCTGCTCGATGTGCGGGCCGAAGTTCTGCTCGATGAAGATCACCCAGGAAGTGCGTGAGTATGCCGCGAAGATCGACACCGTCGATGTGACGGCCGAGCAGGGCATGCGCGAGCAGGCCGAGCGGTTCCGCCAGGAAGGCAGCCAGCTGTACCAGAAAGTCTGACGCGTCAGCTGTAACGCAACGTGGGAGCGGGCTTGCCCCGCGATGGCGATGTCGGGTCTGCCGACGCCATCGCGGGGCAAGCCCGCTCCCACGTTTGCCAACTTAGTCCAGTCATCCGGCGAACAATCATGACAACACCCAGCCACTTCTCCCCCGACCACCCGGTCCCTTCCCATCACCGCCAATTCGGCGCCCGCGACCTGTTCTCGCTGTGGTTCTCCCTCGGCATCGGCCTGATGGTCCTGCAGGTCGGCGGGCTGCTGGCCACGGGCCTGGGCCTGGCCGGGTCGATCCTGGCGATCACCCTGGGCACGGCAGTAGGCGTGCTGCTGCTGGCGGCCGCCGGGGTGATCGGCAGCGACACCGGCCTGTCGGCCATGGCCACCCTGCGCCTGTCGCTGGGCCGCCACGGCGCGCGCCTGCCGGCGCTGCTCAACCTACTGCAGCTGGTGGGCTGGGGCTCGTTCGAGATCATCGTCATGCGCGATGCCGCGAGCCTGCTGGGCGCGCGCACCTTCGGCGAGGACAGTGGCTGGAACAGCCCGCTGCTGTGGACCTTGTGCTTCGGTGCCCTGGCCACCTTGCTGGCGGTCAGCGGGCCCTTGGCGTTCGTGCGCAAGGTGCTGCGCAAGTGGGGGATCTGGCTGCTGCTCGGCGCTTGCCTGTGGTTGACCTGGAACCTGTTCGCCAAGGCGGACCTGGCCGAACTGTGGCGGCGCCCAGGCGATGGCTCGCTGTCGCTGGCGCTGGGCTTCGATATCGTCATCGCCATGCCGCTGTCGTGGCTGCCGTTGATCGCCGACTATTCGCGTTTCGGCAAGCGCGCCAGCCGGGTGTTTGGCGGTACCGCGCTGGGCTTCTTCATTGGCAATGCCTGGCTGATGAGCCTGGGCGTGGCCTACACCCTGGCCTTCGCCCCGAGTGGCGAGGTGAATGCACTGCTGCTGGCCCTGGCTGGCGCCGGGCTGGGCATTCCGCTGCTGCTGATTCTGCTCGACGAGTCGGAGAACGCCTTTGCCGACATTCACTCGGCAGCGGTTTCGACCGGCCTGCTGGTGAAAATGAAGGTCGAGCACCTGGCGCTGGCCATCGGTGTGCTGTGCACCCTGATCGCACTGCTGGCGCCCTTGGCCCAGTACCAGAACTTCCTGCTGTTGATCGGCTCGGTGTTCGCGCCGCTGTTCGGCGTGGTGCTGGTGGACCACTTCGTGGTTCGTCGTCGGCGCATGCCGGCGCTGGTCGAAGGGCTGCACTGGCAGGCGCTGCTGGCCTGGGCGGTGGGGGTGGCGGCTTATCACCTGATGGCGAACCAGGCACCGGAGCTGGGGGCGACCCTGCCGGCACTGCTGCTGGCAGGGGTACTGCATGGGGTGCTATCGATCAGCCGCGGCCGGGAAACAGCTCGGGCCTGATCACGCCATTGAGGCGTGGGTAGGGGATCTTCAGCTCGACGTGGCCCATGGAGTAGGGCGCGATGGCATAGACCTCGTACTTCACGATCACCGCGCCGTAGGTCAGGGCGATGTGCGGCGACGGCTTGAACGGCCAGGTCTTGACGAACTCGGGGTCCTTGTCCACGCCGGTGCTGATCTGCCAGGCGCGGTGGGACTCCTCGACGGTCTTCCAGAAGGTCTCTTTCTGGCCGGGCACCAGCATGTCGTCCAGGGTCAGTACCTTGTCCAGCTTGCGCGAGTAGTTGATGAAGCCGCGCCCGGGCATGCCGTGGGCGCCGCCGCTGTCGAGGTAGCTGGACAGCTCGATGATCACCAGCCCGTCATGCTGCTCGCGTACCTTGGCTTGCAGGTAGCTGCTGTTGCGCTTGTCGGCGCGGGCCAGGTACTGCTGCTCATAGGCCTGCAGCGAGGCTGGCGGGGTGCCGCGCTGGTTGTCCTCGGTCAGTTGCAGCAGGCGTTTTTCGACGATGGCGTCGAGCTTGGGCAGCGCCGGGAAGTGCACGGTGTCGATGTTCACCAGCGGGCAGTCGCTCTCGCTGCAGCCGGGTTTTACATGCTCCCAGGCATCGCGCTTGACCTCGAGCGGTGCCCGGTAGTTGGGCGTGAACAGGCTCTGGCAGGCGCTGAGGGCGACTGCCAGCACGGCCACGGAAGTCAGTTTGACTAGCGTCATGATGATCCTTGCACAACGGTGATGATCGGCCTTGGACCGCCTGCGCGGCCTTCAGTTCGCCACTAAGCTAACAGAGAGCGTAGCGCCTGTCCCGAGTGCCCGAACGGTCGCCACAAAGGGATGAAACCGGGCGGCGCGCAGAGTAGGATTGCGCGATGCGGTAAACGAGGTAATGAGGAGTTTGCATGACGGATACGTTGAATTCGGTGCCCCAGAAGGTCGAGATTGCCCGGCGCGAGCAGTTGTTCAAGGGTTTCTACAAACTGGACAAGCTGCACCTGCGTCACGAGCTGTTCGCTGGCGGCATGAGCCGTGAATTCACCCGCGAGCTGTTCGTGCGGCACGACGCCGTCTGTGTGCTGCCCTACGATCCGCAGCGCGACGAAGTGGTATTGATCGAGCAGTTTCGCGTGGGTGCCCTGGACAAGGTCGGCAACCCTTGGCTCATCGAAATGGTGGCTGGGCTGATCGACAAAGTTGGGGAAGACCCTGAAGAAGTTGCCCGTCGCGAAGGTGAAGAAGAAGCGGGCCTGACGTTCAAGGCGCTCTGGCCGATCACCAAGTACTTCCCGTCACCCGGCGGCAGCGACGAATTTGTCCATCTCTACCTTGGGCGTTGCAGTAGCGAAGGTGCGGGCGGCCTGCATGGCCTTGAAGAAGAGAGCGAGGATATCCGGGTGCGCGTCTGGGCATTCGAGGATGCGTTGCAAGCGGTGCGCGATGGCAGGATTCACAACGCTGCCACGATCATCGGCCTGCAATGGCTGGCACTGAACCGTGATGAAGTACGAGGTATGTGGAAGTGAACCTGCTGCGCGAGCGCTATCGAGTCGACCTGGTCGGGCTGCAGACGGCCTGTGAGGCCAACTACGCCCGCCTGATGCGCCTGCTGCCGGAGATGCGCACCACGCAAAGCTCGCGGCGCATCGGCATGACCCAGGGTGACCAGATGCTCGGCGTGCTGGTGCTCGAAGTGCTGTTGGCCTGCCCTTATACCACCACCCTGCGGGTGCGCCAGGAGCACAGCCTGCCGTGGTTGCCGGTGCCCGAGCTTGAGGTGCAGGTGTATCACGACGCGCGCATGGCCGAAGTGGTCAGCGCCGAGCATACCCGCCGCCTGCACAGCATCTACCCGTACCCCAACAGGGCGATGCACCAGCCTGACGAGAAGGCCCAGCTCAACCTGTTCCTCGGCGAATGGCTCAGCCACTGCCTGGCCTGTGGCCACGAACTGGCGACCGTGCGCTGAAATGTGACGCCCGTCGGCTTCGAGTATTTGCTCCACAGCGATCCATCGCCATAATCCGTGCTGAATCCGTTCGAGGAGACGGCCGTTGCCGCACGCACTTTTCGCAGAGCCACCCGTTCATGTGGTGCAACTGACCGATGCCCATCTGTTCGCCGATCCCGTCGGGACGCTGCTGGGGCTCAATACCCGCGACAGCCTTGAGCATGTGGTGGCGCAGGTGCGCCGTGAACAGCCGCGCATAGACCTGCTGCTGTGCACGGGGGATCTGTCCCAGGATGCCAGTGTGGCCTCCTATGAAGCATTCCGCGGGCTGACCGCCGTGTTCGGTGCGCCGGCACGCTGGTTGCCGGGCAATCATGACGAAGCCCAGGTAATGGCCAAGGTGGCGCCGGAGCTGATCACGGCAGTGACCGATATCGGCGCCTGGCGCATCGTGATGCTTGATTCGGCGGTGGTCGGTGCCACGTTCGGGCTGCTGGCAGAAGACCAGCTGGCCACGCTGGACCAGGCGTTGGCCACTGCCGGTGAGCGGCATTGCCTGGTGTGCTGCCACCACCAGCCGGTGGATATCGGTTGTGCGTGGATGGCGCCTATCGGATTGCGCAATGCTGACCAACTGCTGATGCGCGTGAAACGTTATCCACAGGTGAAAGCGCTGCTCTGGGGGCATGTTCACCAGGAATTCGACCAGCTGCGCGAGGGTCTGCGCTTGCTGGCCACGCCCTCGACCTGCATCCAGTTCGCGCCGGGCAGCGAGGACTTCCAGGTGAGTGAAGAGCAGCCGGGGTATCGCTGGTTGCGCCTGCATGCCGACGGGCGGCTGGAGACCGGGGTGGAGCGGGCGCGGGATTTTGTGGTGACGCTGGACTTCAACAGCCCAGGTTACTGATCGGGTCAGTGGTCAGGTGCGTGGGAGCGGGCTTGCCCCGCGATTGCGATGGCGGCTTTGGCTCTGCAATCGCGGGGCAAGCCCGCTCCCACGGTGAATGTAGTCTTCATTGAAGAATGTGTTGCGAAAATCCCCACACTGCGCCAATGCCCTTCGAACAGGCTACACTGCGCGTCTTTGCGTCCGGGGGCAGCATGTCGGGTTCCATCCTTTATATCCATGGCTTCAACAGCTCGCCGCTGTCGAAGAAGGCCCGCCAACTCGAGGCGGTCATGCAGCAGCTCGGCCTGGCTGAGCAACTGCGCGTCCCGGCCCTGCATCACCACCCGCGCCAGGCCATCGCCCAGCTGGAGGCCTCCATCGGCGAGCTCGGCGCGCCCTTGCTGGTCGGCAGCTCGCTGGGCGGCTACTATGCCACCCACTTGGCCGAGCGCCACGGCCTCAAGGCCCTGCTGATCAACCCGGCGGTCGCCCCGCACCGGCTGTTCGATGGTTATCTCGGCACCCAGCGCAACCTGTATACCGACGAAGCCTGGGAGCTGACCCACGACCATGTGCAGGCCCTGGCCGAGCTCGAAGTGCCACCGCCCACGGACGCCGCCCGCTATCAAGTGTGGTTGCAGACCGCCGATGAAACACTGGACTATCGCCAGGCCGAGGGCTATTACCGAGCCTGTGCCCTGCGCATCCAGGCCGGCGGCGACCACAGCTACCAAGGCTTCGCCGAACAGCTCCCGGCGCTGCTGACCTTTGCCGGTATTGCCCGTGGGCAGTATGCGGCGCTGGATTTTTCTGTACTTTGAGCTTTTTGCATTCACCTGACTGACGACGAGACCCCATGGCCAATCCCAGCGCTAGCGCCTATAACGCAGACGCCATCGAAGTCCTCTCGGGCCTTGACCCGGTCCGCAAACGCCCGGGCATGTACACCGACACCAGCCGGCCGAACCACCTGGCCCAGGAAGTCATCGACAACAGTGTCGACGAAGCCCTGGCCGGCCACGCCCGTTCGGTGCAGGTGATCCTGCACGCCGACCACTCGCTGGAAGTGTGCGACGACGGCCGCGGCATGCCGGTGGACATCCACCCCGAAGAGGGCGTGTCCGGTGTCGAACTGATCCTCACCAAGCTGCATGCCGGCGGCAAGTTCTCCAACAAGAACTACCAGTTCTCCGGCGGTTTGCACGGCGTCGGTATTTCGGTGGTCAACGCCCTGTCCACCCAGGTGCGGGTGCGCGTGAAGCGCGATGGCAACGAATACCAGATGACCTTCGCCGATGGCTTCAAGGCCAGCGAGCTGGAAGTGGTCGGCACCGTCGGCAAGCGCAACACCGGCACCAGCGTGTACTTCACGCCTGATCCCAAGTACTTCGACTCGCCCAAGTTCTCCATCAGCCGCCTCAAGCACGTGCTCAAGGCCAAGGCCGTGCTGTGCCCAGGGCTGTCGATCAGCTTCGAAGACAAGGGCACCGGCGAGAAGGTCGAGTGGCACTACGAAGACGGCCTGCGTTCCTACCTGGTCGACTCGGTCAGCGAATACCTGCGCCTGCCCGACGAGCCGTTCTGCGGCAGCCTGGCCGGTAATAAAGAGGCGGTCGACTGGGCCCTGCTGTGGCTGCCCGAGGGCGGCGACAGCATCCAGGAAAGCTACGTCAACCTGATCCCCACCGCGCAAGGCGGCACCCACGTCAACGGCCTGCGCCAGGGCCTGCTGGATGCCATGCGCGAGTTCTGCGAGTTCCGCAACCTGCTGCCGCGTGGGGTCAAGCTGGCCCCGGAGGACGTCTGGGAGCGCATCAGCTTCGTCTTGTCGATGAAGATGCAGGAGCCGCAATTCTCCGGCCAGACCAAGGAGCGCCTGTCGTCCCGCGAGGCGGCGGCGTTCGTCTCGGGTGTGGTCAAGGACGCGTTCAGCCTGTGGCTCAACGCCCACCCCGAGCTGGGCATGCAACTGGCGGAGCTGGCCATCAGCAACGCCGGCCGCCGCCTGAAGGCAAGCAAGAAGGTCGAGCGCAAGCGCGTCACCCAGGGGCCGGCACTGCCGGGCAAGCTGGCCGACTGCGCGGGCCAGGACCCGATGCGCGCTGAGCTGTTCCTGGTAGAGGGCGACTCCGCCGGTGGTTCGGCCAAGCAGGCGCGGGACAAGGAGTTCCAGGCGATCCTGCCGCTGCGCGGCAAGATCCTCAACACCTGGGAGGTCGATGGCGGTGAAGTGCTGGCCAGCCAGGAAGTGCACAACATTGCCGTGGCCATCGGCGTCGATCCGGGTGCCACCGACCTGACCCAACTGCGCTACGGCAAGATCTGCATCCTCGCTGACGCCGACTCCGACGGCCTGCACATCGCCACCTTGCTGTGCGCGCTGTTCGTCCAGCATTTCCGCCCGCTGGTCGAGGCCGGTCACGTCTACGTGGCCATGCCGCCGCTGTACCGCATCGACCTGGGCAAGGAGATCTACTACGCCCTCGACGAAGCCGAGCGTGATGGCATCCTCGATCGCCTGGTTGCCGAGAAGAAGCGCGGCAAGCCGCAGGTCACCCGATTCAAGGGCTTGGGCGAGATGAACCCGCCGCAGCTGCGCGAAACCACCATGGACCCGAACACCCGGCGCCTGGTCCAGCTCACGCTCGACGACCTGGCGGGTACCACCGAGATCATGGACATGCTGCTGGCGAAGAAGCGCGCCGGTGACCGCAAGAACTGGCTGGAGACCAAAGGCAACCTGGCCGAGGTCCTGGTTTGATTCGTCCGCTCCTGGCACTTTGCCTGGCGTTGTCGATGTTGCCGGCCCTGGCGCAGGACTGGCCGGAGCTCAAGCTCACCCGCGAGCATCCGGTCGAAGGCATGCATGGCGGCAACCTGTCCGGCCTGGCGATGTGCCGTGGGGCACTGTGGGCGGTGTCCGACCGCGACGATGACCGCATCTATCGCCTCGACCGGGGCGACAGCACCTGGCGCGCCGAAGCGCTGGTGTTCACTCCGCCTGCGGCGCCGGACACCGGCCTGCCGTGGGGGCTGAAGTCGCGCAACTGGGCCGCATCGTTCATCCGTGGCGGGGCGCTGGATTTCGAAGGGATCGCCTGTGATCAGGCCGGTAACTTCTATGTCGTCAGCGAAGCGCACGCAGCAGTGCTGCAATTGCCAGCCGAAGGTGAACCGAGCTGGTTGAAAATCGATCAGGCGATGGTCCGCCAGGCCCGTGGCAGTGGCATGCTGCTGCACTTCAATGCCTTGTTCGAAGGCCTGGCGATCAACCCGGCGGGCGACCGCCTGTGGCTGGCCGCCGAGCGCGAGCGCCGTGGCCTGCTTTCGGTGCGGCGCCAGCAGTCGGTATGGGACTGCGGGCGCAGTTGCGTGATATTCAGCGAGGCCGGCGTCGAGATGCAGCCAGCTCAATTCCCGGGCGCTCGCGCCCTGTCGCGGGACTTCGCCGACCTGGCGTTGTTCGACGGCAAGCTGTTCACCCTGGAGCGCAATGCCTACCGCATTTGCCGGCGCGATGCCGACAGCGGCGCGGTCGAGCGCTGCTGGTCGTTTGCCGCCGACGCGTTGCTGGCGCCCCGTCAGTACGATCAACCCTACGGCCTGGCCGAAGCGCTGGTGATCGACAAGGACGGCGCCTGGATTGGCCTGGACAACAACAACGGCGTGCGCGCCGATGGTGAAGCGCGGCCGATCGTCTGGCGCTTCGCCGCGCCACAGGGCGGCTGGAGCGGCAAACCATGAGCCAGGTACCGGGCAAACGTGCGGGCAGGGTGCTGATGGTGCTCGCCTGGGTGGCGGCGATGTTCCTCGCCACGCGGTTTTTCGGCCAGTGGGAAGAGCGCCAGGAAAACCCCAACAGCGAAGTGCAGAGCACCCAGGGCGATGGTTTCGTCGAAGTGCGCCTGTTGAGCAACGGCCAGGGGCATTTTGTCGCCGATGGCGCGATCAATGGCCGGGTGGTGCATTTCATGCTCGACACCGGGGCCACCGACGTGGCCATCCCCGAGGCGCTGGCCCGCGACCTGGATCTTGCCCGTGGCGCGCCAGTGACGCTGAGCACCGCCAATGGCCGTACCGAGGGTTACCGCACCCGTATCGACAGCCTGCTGCTGGGCGATATCCACCTGCGCGACGTGCGCGCCCTGGTGGTGCCCGGCCTCGACGGCCAGGCCGTGCTGCTGGGCATGAGCGCCCTCAAACAACTTGAATTTACCCAGCGCGGCGGCACCATGCTGCTGCGCCAGAACCTGAAATGACGAGGCCCGCATGAGCGACTCACTCGAACTCAGCCTGGACGGTGTCGAACGCCGCTCCCTGGCTGAATTCACCGAACAGGCCTACCTCAACTACTCCATGTACGTGATCATGGACCGCGCGCTGCCGCACATCGGCGACGGCCTCAAGCCGGTGCAGCGCCGTATCGTCTATGCCATGAGCGAGTTGGGGCTCGATGCCGATTCCAAGCACAAGAAGTCGGCGCGTACCGTCGGTGACGTGCTCGGCAAGTTCCACCCCCACGGTGATTCGGCCTGCTATGAAGCCATGGTGCTGATGGCCCAGCCGTTCAGCTACCGCTACACCCTGGTCGACGGCCAGGGTAACTGGGGTGCGCCGGACGATCCGAAGTCGTTCGCCGCCATGCGTTATACCGAGGCGCGTCTGTCGCGTTACTCCGAAGTGCTGCTCAGCGAGCTGGGCCAGGGCACGGCCGACTGGGTGCCGAACTTCGACGGCACCCTGCAGGAGCCAGCGGTACTGCCGGCGCGCCTGCCGAATATCCTGCTCAACGGTACCACCGGCATCGCCGTGGGCATGGCCACCGACGTGCCGCCGCACAACCTGCGCGAAGTGGCCAGTGCCTGCGTGCGCCTGCTCGACGAGCCCAAGGCCACGCTTGAGCAGCTGTGCGAACACATCCAGGGGCCGGACTACCCGACCGAGGCCGAGATCGTCACCCCGCGCGCCGACATCCTCAAGATGTACGAGAGCGGCAAGGGCTCGATCCGCATGCGTGCGGTGTACCGCGTCGAAGACGGCGATATCGTCGTCACCGCGCTGCCCCACCAGGTCTCCGGGGCCAAGGTACTGGAGCAGATCGCCGCGCAGATGCAGGCCAAGAAACTGCCGATGGTCGCTGACCTGCGCGACGAGTCGGACCACGAGAACCCCTGCCGCATCGTCATCATCCCGCGCTCCAACCGCGTCGATGCCGCCGAACTGATGCAGCACCTGTTCGCCACCACCGACCTTGAGAGCACCTACCGGGTCAACGTCAACATCATCGGCCTCGACGGTCGTCCGCAGCTCAAGAGCCTGCGTGCATTGTTGCTGGAGTGGCTGGAATTCCGTGTCGCTACCGTTCGTCGCCGCCTGCAGCACCGCCTGGACAAGGTCGAGCGGCGTCTGCACCTGTTGGAAGGCTTGCTCAAGGCGTTCCTCAACCTGGATGAAGTGATCCACATCATCCGCACCGAAGAGCACCCCAAGCAGGCGCTGATCGAGCGTTTCGAGCTGACCGAGATCCAGGCCGACTACATCCTCGAAACGCGTCTGCGTCAGTTGGCGCGCCTGGAAGAGATGAAGATCCGTGGCGAAACCGACGACCTGCTCAAGGAGCAGAAGCGTCTGACCACGCTGCTGGGCAGCGATGCCAAGCTGCGCAAGCTGGTACGCAGCGAACTGATCGAAGATGCCCAAACCTACGGCGACGACCGTCGTTCGCCGATCGTCGAGCGGGCCGAAGCCAAGGCCCTGTCGGAAAACGAGCTGATGCCGACCGAGCCGGTCACCGTGGTGCTGTCGGAGAAGGGCTGGGTGCGCTGCGCCAAGGGCCACGACATCGATGCCACGGGGCTTTCGTACAAGGCCGGCGATGGCTTCAAGGCCGCTGCCGCCGGGCGCTCCAACCAGTTTGCCGTGTTGATCGACTCCACCGGGCGCAGCTACTCGCTGGCTGCCCACAGCCTGCCGTCCGCCCGTGGCCAGGGCGAGCCGTTGACCGGCCGCCTGACGCCACCGCCAGGCGCTACCTTCGAGTGCGTGCTGCTGCCGGACGACGATGCCCTGTACGTGGTGGCGTCCGACGCCGGCTATGGCTTCGTGGTCAAGGGTGAAGACCTGCAGGCCAAGAACAAGGCCGGCAAGGGCCTGCTGAGCCTGCCGAACGGCGCCAAGGTCATGACCCCGCGCCCGGTGGCCGAGCGCGAGCAGGATTGGCTGGCGGCAGTGACCACCGAAGGGCGCCTGCTGGTGTTCAAGGTCGCCGACCTGCCGCAGCTGGGCAAGGGCAAGGGCAACAAGATCATCGGCGTGCCGGGCGACCGGGTGGCCAGCCGTGAAGAATATGTCACCGATCTGGCGGTGGTCAGCGAGGGGGCGACCCTTGTATTGCAGGCTGGCAAGCGTACCCTGTCTCTGAAGCCGGATGACCTCGAGCATTACAAGGGTGAGCGCGGTCGCCGTGGTAGCAAATTGCCACGCGGCTTCCAGCGTGTCGATGCACTGCTGGTGGAGACCCCGGCATAAGCCGGTAGCGCGTCTGCAGCGGCGCTTTCGGCGCCGTTGCAGGCGGAAATGCTGGAGTCGGGCCGCTATTTCGCGGATGATAGTGCTCTTGTGGCGCCGGCGTGGCCGAGTGCCCGGATGAATTTACGTGAGTATCACTGCGGTCAGTCTTGAGGCGACCGCCTGGATGGGATGAATGAAATTTCTGCGCCTTCCATTTGCGCTGTTGATGACTGGGCTGCTGGGCCTGAGCGGGTGCAGCATGCATCAGCCGGTCGCCTTGTATCAGCTCGACAGCGGTGACCCTGGCCAGCCTTCCCAGGCGGCGGGCATGGCGGTGGTGCTTGGCCCTGTTTCGGTGGCCGACTACCTGCAACGCGAAACCTTCCTGCAGCGCCAGACCGATGGCAGCCTGACTGCGGCGACCGACGGTCGCTGGGCCGGTAGCCTTTCGTCGGACATCGATCAGTTGCTGGTGCGCCAGCTGGCCTGGCGCCTGGACAGCCAGCGCGTGGTCCTGGCGCCCGCCAGTGCGGGTTTCACCCCGGACGTGCAGGTGCTGCTGACCATCACTCGCCTGGATTCGGGCAAGAACCAACCGGCGATCCTGGATGCGCAATGGCGTGTACTGGACCGTCGTGGCCAGGTGCGTGATAACCGTATCGTTCACCTCGAGCAACCGCACCAGGGCAGCGAATCGGCCCAGGTGCAGGCCCAGGGCCAGTTGCTGCAGAAGCTCGCCGAGCAGCTCAGCAGTGCGGTCAAGCCGCTGGCCAACCAGCCTGCCATCGCCGAGGAAGCGCCCCGCAAGCAGGCGGCGCCGGTACAGGTGAAGAAGGAGCCGGAGAAGTCGAAGATCCCGATGGCTTCACCGATCCGCACCGATATGGAAGTCTATCGGTTCTGATCCGCCAGACATGAAAAAGCCCGCAGCGATGCGGGCTTTTTCATTGCCTCTGTCTTCGCCGGCACGCCGGCGAAGGGGGCGGTCAATCATCAGCCGCGTGCGTCGCGATCGCGCAGGCCCAGCAAATACAGCACGCCATCCAGCCCCAGCGTTGAGATTGCCTGCTTGGCCGACTGGCGCACCAGCGGCTTGGCGCGGAACGCCACACCCAGGCCGGCCAGCGACAGCATTGGCAGGTCGTTGGCGCCATCGCCCACGGCGATGGTCTGCTCCAGCTGCAGGCCCTCTTCAGCAGCCAGCTTCTGCAGCAGCTCAGCCTTGCGCTGCGCGTCGACAATCGGCTCGACGGCAACACCGGTCACCTTGCCGTCGACCACTTCCAGCTCGTTGGCGAACACATAGTCGATGCCCAGGCGCGCCTGGACCTGCTTGGCGAAATAGGTGAAGCCGCCAGACAGAATGGCGGTCTTGTAACCCAGGCGCTTGAGTTCGGCGAACAGGTGCTCGGCACCTTCGGTCAGGCGCAGCGAGGCACCGATTTCATCCAGCGCGCCAACGTCGAGCCCCTTGAGCAGCGCCATGCGCTCCTTGAAGCTGGCACGGAAATCCAGCTCGCCGCGCATGGCACGCTCAGTGATTTCTGCCACCTGCTCGCCCACGCCGGCTGCCTTGGCCAGCTCGTCGATCACTTCGGCTTCGATCAGCGTGGAGTCCATGTCGAACACGGCCAGGCGGCGGTTGCGGCGGAACAGGTCGTCGCGCTGGAAGGCGATGTCGATGTTCAGTTCTTCGCACAGGGCAAAGAAGTCGGCACGCAGGGCCTGGGCATCGGTCGGTTCGCCACGCGCGGAGATCTCCAGCGCGGCCTTGCCGTTATCGGCATCGGCATTCAGCGCCACACGGGCGGACAGGCGCTCGATGCGCTCGATGGTCAGGCCGTATTGGCTGATGATCGCGCTGACCCGCTGCAACTGCTCCGGGGTGACCCGGCGGCTGAGCAGGGTGACGATATGGCGCGCCTCGCCCTGGCTGTCGGCCCAGTGCTGGTAATCGGCTTCGGAGATCGGCGTGTAGCGCGCCTGCAGGTTCAGATCGTGGGCCTTCGATTGCACGCTCTGCAGCAGCGAGGTGGCGACTTCGTTGTCGGGAATGTCGACCAGGATGCCGAACGACAGCGTGCCGTGCATCACCGCCAAGCCGATGTCGAGGATGTTCACACCGCCCTGGAGCAGGACGCCGGTGATGGCAGCGGTAAGACCTGGACGGTCTTCACCAGTGATGTTGATCAGGACGATTTCGCGCAAGACCGGGCTCCGACTTCGATGAAAAATGCGCATTCTACCGATTTTCCGTGACCATCGGGCGCCAACGATACTTTGCCGACAAAACTCTGCTCGCTATACTGCGCAGCACTTTCTCGCCATTAAGAGCCGCGCTCTGTGAACCGGCCTACGCCCGTCAAAACCGACAACTTCTTCCTGATGATCTACCGAGCCCTCAGCCAGCGCCGAATCCCGCTGGCCCTGCGTATCGCCAGCCATAACATCTTCCTGGTGGCCCTGGCCCTGGTGATCTATGCCTGCGTGATGGGTTTGCAGTTCAAGCAGGCCATGCATGAGCAGGCCGATGCCGTTGGCCAGAGCCTGACCACGCAGACCGCCACCTCCGCCACCGAACTGCTGGTGTCCAACGACATCCTCAGCCTCAACGTGCTGCTCGGCAACCTGGTGAAGAACCCGCTGGTGGCCCACGCCGCCATCTACAGCGTGGACAACCGCATCCTCGCCGAGGCCGGCCAGCGCCCGCGCAACAGCCTGCTGGGCGAGGCAGAGGGGGTGTACCAGACCAAGATCACCTTCCAGGACGTGACCGCCGGCCAGCTGCGCATCAGCCTGGACATGAGCCAGTTCCAGCAGCCGATGCTGATCAGCCTGCAGAGCATGGGCATCCTTGCCGCCATCCTGCTGGCGCTGGCCCTCACCCTGAGCCTGCGCCTGGGCCGCTTCATCTCCACCCCGCTGCTGCAACTGCGGGTCTGGCTGCGTGACCCGCACCCCTACACCCCGGCCATCGACCGCCAGGACGAAATCGGCGACCTGGCCCGCCAGCTGCACGCCCGCCTTGCCCCGCCACCGCCGCCTGAGCCGGAGGTCGAGGAAGAAGACGACTTCGACGATGTCCCGGTAGCGCCCAAGGCCGCCCCGCGCGCCAAGGTCGCGGTGCAGGAAACTGACGACGATGACGAGGCCTTTGCCGGTCTGATGGACGAAGAAACCGCCCCCGCCAAACTGAGCGCTGTCGAGTCGAACGAACCCCAGAGCAGCGCCGTGCTGGCCGTGCAGCTGGGCTCCCAGGAGCAACTGCGCCGCCTGCCGCGCACCCGCCTTGCCGAGTTGCTGGAACGCTACAACGACTGCCTCGACCAGGCTGCCTCGCTGTACGAAGGCGAACTGCACACGCTGAGCGACGGCGGCACCCTGCTGCTGTTCCACAGCCGCGACTGTGGCGAGGACTACCTGACCAACGCCATCTGCTGCGGTGAGCTGCTGCGTGCCCTGGGCCATGCCCTGCAGATCGAGGTGGCCGACAGCGGCATCACCCTGCAGCTGCAGTTGGGCCTGGTGCTGGCCGATGACTTGCAGGGCCTGGACCAGGTCGACCTGCTGATGACCGAGCAGGCCCAGGACGCCCTGGCGCTGTCGCAGCACAGCCGCAACCTGCTGCTGGTGGAGCGGCGAATCAGCGACGATGCCCTGGTGCGCCAGCGTGCGCGCATCCGCCCGATCGCCAGCCCTGAGGGCGCGAGCTGCGTGGAGCGGTTGATGGAACCGTACCCATCGATGCTGGAGCGCCAGCTGGCACGGATGCACGAACGCCGCGCCTGATACGCCATGCACCAAAAGAAAAGGCCCTGCAGATGCAGGGCCTTTTTCATTGCGGCGGCGGATCAGGCCTGGGTTGGCTGCGCCAGCAGTTCACCCATGCGTACGGCAGAGCCTGCGCCGAGGTTTTCAGCCCACTTCACCTGCTCCGGCCCGAACAGCACGATCGCCGTGGAGCCCAACTTGAAGCGGCCCAGCTCGGCGCCTTTCTCCAGGTGGATCGGTGCGCGGCTGGCTTCGTCGTAGCGGAAGGTCTTGAGCTCGCGCTTCGGCGGCGTGACCAGGCCGGCCCAGACGGTCTCGATCGAGGCGACGATCATCGCGCCAACCAGCACTACCGCCATCGGCCCGCGCTCGGTGTCGAACAGGCAGACCACACGCTCGTTGCGGGCGAACAGCTCGGGGACGTTCTCTGCGGTGGTCTGGTTGACCGAGAACAGCCGGCCCGGCACGTAGACCATCTCGCGCAGGGTGCCGGCCAGCGGCATGTGCACGCGGTGGTAGTCCTTGGGCGACAAGTAGATGGTGGCGAATTCGCCGCCCATGAAAGGCGCGGCCAGGGCCGGGTCGCCGCCCAGCAACTCGAGGGCGCTGAAGCTGTGGCCCTTGGCCTGGAAGATGCGGCCATGCTCGATCGGGCCAAGCTGGCTGACCGCGCCGTCGGCCGGGCAGAGGATGGCGCCGGGGGTTTCGTCCAGCGGGCGGGCGCCGGGCTTGAGGGCACGGGTGAAGAAGGCGTTGAAGTGCTCGTAGGCAGTCAAGTCTTCGACCAGCGCTTCGGACATGTTCACCTGGTAGCGCTTGGCGAACCAGGCGGTGAAGGCATTCTTGAACCAGCGCGCGCGGCATTCGGCGACGCAGCCGGCCAGTCGCGACAGCAAGTGGTGCGGCAGCAGGTGCTGGCTGATGATGAACAAACGGGATTTCATTGAGCGTCCTTAAACTTCTACGGGCGTGTCGGGGTGGTTGCCCCATTCGCTCCACGAGCCGGCGTAAGCCTTGATGCGTGGGTAACCGAGGGCCTTGGCCACCAGGTAGGTGAAACCGGAGCGGCGGTGGGTCTGGCAGTGGGTGATCACTTCCTTGTCTGGGGTGATGCCCAGTTGTTCGAGCACTTGCGCGATGTCCTTGCGGATGCGCAGGTGGTCGTTCAGGTCCATGCCGGCGGTCCACTCGAAGTTGATCGCGCCGGGGATGTGCCCGCCCTTGGCGGCCAGGACTTTTTCGCCGCTGAACTCCTGCGGGCCGCGGGCGTCCCAGACCACCAGGTCGTCGGCGCCCAGGCGGCTTTGCAGGTATTCGCGGGTGGCGGTCGGCTCGCTGTGCAACTGCAGGCGCACCGGGGTGCTGGCGGGGGCCGGCGCCTCGGTGGACAGCTTGTCTGCCGGCCAGGCCTGGATGCCGCCGTTGAGGTAGTGGTAGTGCGGGTGGCCGATCACGTCGAGCAGCCAGATGAAGCGCCCGGCCCAGCCGCCCCCTTCATCGTCGTAGACCACATAGACGGCATCGTTGCGGTGGCCGAGCTCGCTGAACAGTTTCTCCAGGTCGCCCAGTGCTGGCAGCAGGCCGGGTGCTGGTGGTTGACCCAGCTGGGTGCGCTTGCCCTCGACGAAGCGGGCCCCTGGGATGTGCCCGCTGACGTAGCGATTGGCACTGCTCAGGTCGACCAGGATCAGCTGTGGCGAAGCCAGGCGCGGTAGCAGGTCCTCGGCTTCGATCACCAGGGGCAAGCCGGAAAAGTCAGTCATCCACGGTCTCCAGGGTGGAAAGAGCAGCGATTGTAGCGCAAGGCTCAGGCATTGCGGTTGGCAAACACGGCCAGGGCGCGCTCGATGCATTGCGCGGTCTTGCCGAAGGCTTGCACGCTGACATCGGCCAGCGGCTTGCCGCCCTGGTCGACCACCGCCAGCATCAGCACCTGCTCACCGACGGCCAGCGAGCGCAGCAGCAGGTGCTCGCTGCGGAAGAACGCCCGCAACGGGGCCGGCAGCAGTGCGGCGAACTGGGCATGGTTGTCGGGCGTCAGGCGCAGTTGCCCGGCTTTGCTCATCAGCTTTTGCAGCAGTTTGTTCTGCGCGATTGCCAGCGCCATGGCGTCGGCTTCCTTGGGCAGGCCGGCGGTCTGCTGCACGCGCAGGTAGTCGCTGGCCTTGTCCAGGCTCAGCAGCATGATGCGCTGCATGCCGCACGCCAGCAGCGCTTCGCGCGCTTGCGTGGCCAGGTGCACGGTGTTGGAGAACGGGCTTGGCTGGGCCAGCAGTTCCTGGCACAGCGTGCGCCAGTGCGCCAGCGCGTCGGCGCTGGGCGGCGGCGGGGTGAGCATGTCCGGGTGCGGGCGGCGCTGGTGCCAGGGCCAGATCAGCGCTTCGGCTGGGTGGAACAGGGCGTGGCGCGCATGGTGGCGGGCGCTGGCCGCGGCCTGTTGGTGGACCTGCTGCTGCACATCTTCCAGCGATGTCTGCAGGTACAGCGCGGTCAGCAGTTGCCAGCGCAGCAGGTGTGGGTTGTCCCAGCCGACCTGGGCCGCCAGCGCCAGGCCATTGGCGAGCAGGACGGTATTGGGCGGCTGGTTGAACCAGCGGCGCAGGGCCGGCTCCTCGTCCAGGCGCTGCTGTTGTGCCAGGGGCTCGGGTTCACGGGCGATGGCCAGAACCTGGGCCAGTTGCTCGCGCTCGTCGATCAGCAGGCGATAGCCCTGGGTGACCCAGCCAGGCAGGCGCCAGTGCTCGGCCACGGCTTGGCACAGCGCCATGATGCGCACGCCGAACAGCTCATGTTCGACCAGGGCTGCGTCCTCGCCCTTGTGGATAACTCGCAGTTCCCAGGTGTCCAGCAGTTTCGGGTAGGCCAGGGCCAGCGGCCACAGCGGCGAGAGAAACAGCAGGCTGCCCCAGTGGATGTCCTGCCACAGCCGCGCCAGGCGGCTGGCGAACAGGCCGTTGGCTTGTTGCGCGGCATGCTGGCTGATCAGCAGGAACTGGCGCAGCACCGGCGGGATGTCGTCGCCGGGCAGGGTGGGCAGGCGCGCCAGCAGCTGGCTGGTGCGTTCAAGGCCCAGGCGATTGAGGGCGACTTCCAGGTTTTCGGCGGGCTCGGCCTGGCTGGGACTGGCCGGGTGGTTGGCCTCGCGCATCACGCACAGCACCAGGGCGGGGCTGTCCTGCAGCAGTTCGGCGATCTCGCGCAGCGAGCGGCGGCTGTCGCCGATGGCCTTGACCACCTGGTCGTGGCTCTCTTTCGGCACCGGCAGGCGCACCCCATCGAGCAGCTTTACCCAGGCCTCTAGCGTCGCTGGAACCTTACTTGGCACCTTGGTTTCAATTGGCATTTTGACATCAGTCCGAACTGGCTTTTCGCGATGAGTGGCTATAGTCTGGCGCAGTTGTGCCGATAAGTAGAAGAAGAGTTTTAAAGCTCCCGTCCCCGACCCTGACCACGACAGCAAGTGCTTTGAACCTATGGCTAAAATTATCGGCATCATCGTCGTATTCGCGAGCGTGCTCGGCGGCTACGTGCTTTCCCACGGCAAGATCGCGGCGCTGATTCAGCCGTTCGAAGTGCTGATCATCGGCGGCGCCGCGTTCGGTGCGTTCCTTCAGGCCAACCCTGGCTACATGACCATGCACGTGGTCAAGAAGTCGCTGAAGATGTTCGGCAGCCGTTTCACCCATACTTTCTACCTGGAAGTACTGGGCCTGGTATACGAGATCCTCAACAAGAGTCGCCGCGAAGGCATGATGGCCATCGAAGGTGACATTGAAGACGCCGCCGCCAGCCCGATCTTCGCCAAGTACCCCGCGGTACTGGGCGATGAACGCATGACCGCCTATATCTGCGACTACCTGCGCATCATGTCCACCGGCAACATGGCTCCCCACGAGCTCGAAGGCCTGTTCGACATGGAACTGCTGAGCATGAAGGAAGAGCTGGAGCACCCGTCCCACGCGGTGAACGGCATCGCCGACGGCATGCCCGGCTTCGGTATCGTCGCGGCGGTACTGGGTATCGTGGTGACCATGGCGTCGCTGGGTGAAGGCGACCAGGCGTCGATCGGCCTGCACGTAGGTGCGGCGCTGGTCGGTACCTTCTTCGGTATTCTGGCGGCCTACGGCTTCTTCGGCCCGTTGGCCAAGTGCCTGGAGCACGATGCCAAGGAAGAGCTCAACCTGTACGAGTCGATCAAGGCTTCGCTGGTCGCGTCCGCCTCGGGCATGCCGCCTTCGCTGGCTGTCGAGTTCGGGCGCAAGGTGCTGTACCCCAAGCACCGTCCAAGCTTCGCCGAGCTGGAACAAGCGGTCCGCGGTCGTTAAGCCATGGAAAACAATCAGCCCATCATCATCAAGCGCGTAAAGCGCTTCGGTGGAGGCCACCATGGCGGCGCCTGGAAGATCGCCTTCGCCGACTTCGCCACGGCGATGATGGCGTTCTTCCTCGTGCTGTGGCTGCTTTCCACCGCCACGCCCGAGCAGAAGATCGCCATTGCCGGCTACTTCAAGGACCCGATCGGCTTCTCCGAAAGCGGCACGCCCTACATCATCGACCTGGGTGGCTCGCCACAGCTGGCCCCCGAGAAGACCATCAACCCCGAGACCAAGTCCGAGCCGACGCCTGATACCAGCATCCAGCTGGACAAGGACAAGGTCGAGACCATGGCCGAGCAGGTCGAGCGCGAGCGCCTGGAGCTGCTGCTGCAGGAGCTGCAGAACAAGGTCGAGGAAAACCCGCAGCTGCAGAAGTTCAAGGACCAGATCCTGTTCGAGATCACCCAGGACGGCCTGCGCATCCAGATCATGGACGCCGAGAACCGGCCGATGTTCGACATTGGCAGTGCGCGGTTGCAGCCGTACTTCGAAGATATCCTGCTGGCCATGGCCGACACCATCAAGGCGGTGCCGAACAAGATCAGCGTCAGTGGCCACACCGATGCCAAGCCGTACTCCGGCACCGGCGACTACGGTAACTGGGAACTGTCGGCCAACCGTGCCAACGCCGCGCGTCGTGCGCTGGTCGCCGGTGGTTACCCCGATGACCAGGTGGCGCGGGTGGTGGGGTATGCGTCGTCGTCGCTGTTCGACCGCAAGAACCCGTTCAACCCGGTCAACCGCCGTATCGACATCATCGTCCTGACCAAGAAGGCCCAGCGCACCATCGAGGGTGAGCAGGGTGCACCCGAGGCCCAGCCGCAAGCGACGCCGCCAGCCCCGGCTGCGCCAGGTGCCGCGGCTCCGGCGCCGCAGGAGCCGATGCAGCCCCGTGAACTGCGTCAGAAGCTGAACATCTTCGAGGATGGTGTGTTGAAGATGGATGAGCAGAAGAACCAGTAAGCCGGGTGCTGCCTGGCAAAACGCCCGTAATTGCATATGCAGTCACGGGCGTTTTGCTTTGTGGTAGCCAGGCGCCTTTTGGCTGATTCAGCGCGGACCTGTGGGAGCGGGTTTACCCGCGAACACCGGCAAAGCCGGTGCCATGCACCGCGTCGTCTGCTTCGCGGGTGAACCCGCTCCCACAGGGCTTGCGAGCCCAGTAATCTGCCGCAGCTTCAGTAGCTGTCTTGCGGCAGGCTGGCGATGATCGAGCGGTAGCTGTTCATCCGCTGCTGCGTCACGCTGCCCTCGTCCAGTGCCTTGAGCAACGCACAGCCCGGTTCGCGGTCGTGTTTGCAGTCGCGGAAGCGGCAATGGCCGAACAGCTCGCGGAATTCGATGAAGCCATCTTCCACGTCGTCACGGCTGACATGGCCCAGGCCGAATTCACGGATACCCGGGGAGTCGATCAGGTCGCCGCCGTTGGGGAAGTGATAGAGCCGCGCGGTGGTGGTGGTGTGGGTGCCCTGGCCAGACCATTCGGACAGGTCGCCGACGCGGGTGCCGGCGTCAGGCAGCAGGCTGTTGACCAGCGACGACTTGCCCACGCCCGACTGGCCGACGAACACACTGATATGGCCATCCAGCGTCTGCTGCAGGCGCTGCATGCCATCGCCCTGGTGGGCCGACACTTCCAGCAACGGGTAGCCGAGCCCGCGATACACCTCGAGCATGGCGTTGAGCGTCGGGGCGTTCTCGTCGTTGATCAGGTCGGCCTTGTTGAGCAGCAGCAGTGGGCGGATACCAGCATGCTCGGCAGCCACCAGGTAGCGATCGATCAGGTTGGGGTGCGGTTCCGGTGCTGGCGCGAAGACGATGACGATCAGGTCGACGTTGGCCGCCACCGGCTTGAGCTGGCCATGATTGTTCGGCCGGCACAGCTCGGTGCTGCGCGGCATCTGGGCGACGATCACGCCGATGCCCTGGTTGCCGGCGCGCCATACCACGCGATCGCCGGTGACCAGCGCCGGCAGGTTGGCCCGCAGGTGGCAGCGGAATACCTGGCCGGCGGCGTCGCCGTCCTGGGCCTCGACCTCGACCTGCACACCGAAGTGGGCGATCACCAGGCCCAACTGCTCCGGCCCCAGGTCGCCACCTTCGAGCTCTTGCAGTACATGCTGCTCGCGTTTGGCGGCGCGGGCGGCGCGTTCACCCTGGATCTTTTCGATGCGCCAGTTCTGGCGGCGGTTGAGCTGGCGTTTGGCCATGAAGGTTCCGTATCGGCGAGGCAGTGAGAAAACCGCGGCAGTTTAGCATGGCCCGCCCACGCACCGCCTGGCTGGGCTAATATGACGGCCTATTCGAGGAGCACTTTCATGCAGAACCCACAGAACCTGATCTGGATCGACCTGGAAATGACCGGCCTGGACCCGGACAGCGACGTCATCATCGAGATGGCCACCATCGTCACCGACAGCGAGCTGAACACCCTGGCCGAAGGCCCGGTGATCGCCATTCATCACAGCGATGAAGTGCTGGCCCGCATGGATGAATGGAACACCCGCACCCACGGCGGCTCGGGCCTGACCCAGCGCGTGCGCGAGAGCAAGATCAGCATGGCCGAGGCCGAGGCACAGACCATCGCCTTCCTGGAGCAGTGGGTGCCCAAGGGCAAGTCGCCGATCTGCGGCAACAGCATCTGCCAGGACCGCCGCTTCCTGTACCGGCACATGCGCGGGCTGGAAAACTACTTCCACTACCGCAACCTCGATGTCTCCACGCTCAAGGAGCTGGCCGCGCGCTGGGCGCCGGACGTGCGTGACAGCTTCAAGAAGGGCAGCACCCACCTGGCCCTGGACGACATTCGCGAGTCGATCGCCGAGCTGCGTCACTACCGCGAGCACTTCATCAAGGCCTGACCCTGCCGCGCGCCGACAATCGTCGGCGCGCCCTCTTTTGGTGCCTCGCGCGACTGGGTAGACTGCGCGCCTTTCCCGCACGGACCTGCACCATGTTGTTGATGCTCTACCTCATCGCCATCACCGCCGAAGCCATGACTGGCGCCCTGTCTGCCGGCCGACGCGGCATGGACTGGTTCGGTGTGGTGCTGATTGCCTGCGTCACCGCCCTGGGTGGCGGCTCGGTGCGTGACGTGCTGCTCGGGCACTATCCGCTGACCTGGGTAAAACACCCGGAATACCTGGTGCTGACCAGCTTTGCCGCGCTGGTGACCATCTTCATCGCACCCTTGATGCGCCATCTGCGTTCGTTGTTCCTGGTGCTCGATGCCCTGGGCCTGGTGGCGTTCACCCTGATCGGCTGCATGACTGCACTGGAGATGGGGCAGGGCTTCCTGGTTGCCTCGATCAGCGGGGTGATCACCGGGGTGTTCGGCGGCATCCTGCGGGACATCTTCTGCAACGACATCCCGTTGGTGTTCCGGCGCGAGCTGTACGCCAGCGTGTCGTTCGCGGCGGCGTGGTTCTACCTGGGCTGCGTGTACTTCAAGGTGCCGGCCGAGCAGGCGATGCTGCTGACCCTGTTTGGCGGGTTCCTGGTGCGCTTGCTGGCGATCCGTTTCCACTGGGAAATGCCCAAGTTCCACTACAACGACCAGCAGTGACGGGTTGCGGTCTCTGTAACAGCAGTGCGTGGGAGCGGGCTTGCCCCGCGATTGGATGCACCGGCTTAGCCGAGATCGCGGGGCAAGTCGCATCGGCGCACCGCCGCTCCCACGTTGTGCGGTCGCGCACGCCGAAGGGTTGGAAGATTTCCTACAGGGCGCCGTGCCGCCCCAGCGCCCATTCCACATGCTCGCGCACCAGCGCCGACGGGTCATTGCGCCGCGCTTTCAGCGCCTCTACAACCGGGATCGTGGTGGGCGCGTTGCCCAGCCCCACCGCCAGGTTGCGCGAAAACCGCTCATACCCCGCACGCCGCAACGGCGAGCCTTCGGTGCTGCCGAGAAAGCGCTTTTCATCCCACAGGAACAGCTCGGCCAACTCGACGTTGTCCAGGCCGCGCCGCGGCATGAAGTCATCCTCGGTGGTGGTCTTGGCGAAGCGATTCCATGGGCAGACCAGCTGGCAGTCGTCGCAGCCAAACACACGGTTGCCGATCAGCGGGCGCAGCTCCACGGGAATGGCGTGGCGCAGTTCGATGGTCAGGTAGGAAATGCAGCGCCGTGCATCGAGCTGGTAAGGGCCGACGAAGGCCTGGGTCGGGCAGATGTCCAGGCAGGCCTGGCAGCGGCCGCAGTGGTCGCTGCCCTGCACGCCGTCGATCGGCAACGGCAGGTCGACGAACAGCTCGGCGAGGAAGAAGTAGCTGCCGGCCTTGCGGTTTAGCAGCAAGGTGTTCTTGCCGATCCAGCCCAGGCCGGCCTCCTGCGCCAGGGCCTTCTCCAGCACCGGGGCGCTGTCGACGAAAGCGCGATAGCCGAACGGGCCGATGGCCTCCTGGATGCGGTCGGCGAAGTGCTGCACGCGCTTGCGCACCAGCTTGTGGTAGTCGCGGCCCAGCGCGTAGCGCGCGATATAGGCTTTTTCCGGCTGGGCCAGGCGCTGGGCCATCTGCGTGTCGCCCGGCAGGTAGTCCATGCGCAGCGAGATCACCCGCAGGGTGCCGGGGATCAGCTCGGCGGGGCGCGAACGCTTGGTGCCGTGCTCGCCCATGTATTCCATCTCGCCCTGGTAGCCGGCCGCGAGCCAGCGCTGCAGGTGCTGTTCGTGCTCGCCAAGGTCCACCCCGGCGATGCCGACGTGGGCAAAACCGAGTTCCTGGCCCCAATCCTTGATCGATTGGGCCAATGTGTTGATGTCTGGAAGCGTGGCGGGCATGGATGGGCAAGGCATTACGGGTGTAGGTGCGTATAATTCTGCCAGACATCGGAGCCTTTGACCCCATGCCTCAGACCAAACACCCCGGTAATACCCCACAACCGCTCAATCGGCTGACCCTGGCCGGCCTGCCACCGCGTGCTGCCGGCGCCCACAAGGGTGACTTCGGCCACGTGCTGGTGGTCGGTGGCGACCTGGGGACCGGCGGGGCGGTGATGCTCAGTGCGCAAGCCGCGCTGCGTTGTGGCGCCGGGCTGGTCAGTGTGGCCACGCGCCCGGAACATGTCGGCGCCGGCTTGGCCCGTTTGCCCGAGACCATGTGGCTGGGCGTGAGCTCGGCCAATCAGCTGATGGGGCCGCTGGAGCGCGCCTCGGTGCTGGTGGTCGGGCCAGGGCTGGGCCAGGCGGCCTGGGGGCGCAGCCTGTTGTCGGCGGTGGCCAACGCGCACCTGCCGCAAGTCTGGGATGCCGATGCGCTCAACCTGCTGGCGCGATCGCCGCTGGCGCTGCCCAGCGGCAGCGTGCTGACCCCGCACCCGGGGGAGGCGGCGCGCCTGCTGGGGATCTCCACCGAAGCGGTGCAGGCCGACCGGCCCGGTGCCGCGCGCAAGCTGGCGCGCAAATATGCCAGCGTCTGTGTGCTCAAGGGCGCCGGTACGCTGGTGGCTGACCCAGCCGGGCGGCTGGCGCTGTGCGATCACGGCCATCCGGCCATGGCCGGCGCGGGGCTGGGGGATGTGCTCACCGGGGTGCTGGCAGCGCTGCTGGCCCAAGGGCTGGACGCCTGGCAGGTAGCCTGCCTGGGGGTGTGGCTGCATGCCCGTGCCGGCGAGCGGCTGGGGGTTGAGGGAAGAGGCCTGGCGGCCAGCGATCTGGTTGCGGTCATTAGAGAATTGTTGGAGGAACATTCAGCGTGTCTGGCATAACCCTGTTTTTGGCCGATGAAGAGGCCACCGTCGACTTCGGCGCGAAGCTGGCTGAAGTGACCGGCGGTCATGGCGTGATCTTTCTCGAGGGCGACCTGGGCGCCGGCAAGACCACCCTGTCCCGCGGCCTGATCCGTGGCCTGGGCCACACCGGACCGGTCAAGAGCCCGACCTTCACCGTGGTCGAACCCTACGAGATCGGCGACATTCGCGCTTTTCACTTCGACCTGTATCGCCTGGTCGATCCGGAAGAGCTTGAATTCATGGGGATTCGCGATTACTTCGAGGGCGACGCCCTGTGCCTGTTCGAGTGGCCCGATAAAGGTGCGGGCGTTTTGCCAAAGCCCGACCTGACCATTACCATAAGCCCGCAAGCGGGCGGGCGCTCGCTGAACCTGTCGCCGCAGGGGGCACGCGGCGAAGCCTGGTGTGCCGATCTGGCCAAGAAAATCAAACAGTAAGTGGGGAAAGGTATGCGCATACGCGCACTGGTCGCTGTCGTTGGGCTGCTGCTGACAACGGTGACCGTTGACGCTCTGGCGGCTGTCACTCAAGTCAAGAGCGTGCGCCTGTGGCGTGCGCCGGACAACACGCGGCTGGTCTTCGACCTGTCCGGGCCTGTACAGCACAGCGTCTTCACCCTGACCGCGCCGGATCGCCTGGTCATCGATATCAACGGTGCCACCCTGGGTGGGCCGCTGAACGTGGCCACCTCGAACACGCCGATCAACAGCATGCGTTCGGCCCAGCGCACGCCCACCGACCTGCGCGTGGTGATCGACCTTAAAAAGGCCGTATCGCCCAAGAGCTTCACCCTGGCGCCGAATGCCCAGTATGGCAACCGCCTGGTGGTCGACCTGTACGACCAGGAAGCCGACGCCATCGCCGCCAGCAACCCGACGCCGCCCCCTGCGGTGCAGCCGCCTGCGACCACGCCGGCGGTGCCGGTGACCCCGGTGCAACCGGCGATCAAGCTGCCACCGGCACCGGCCGGCAAGCGCGACATCGTGGTTGCCATCGACGCCGGCCATGGCGGCGAAGACCCAGGCGCCTCGGGCTCGCGCGGGCAGCATGAGAAAGACATCGTGCTCGACATCGCCAAGGAGCTGCAGCGTCAGATCAACAGCGAGAAGGGTTACCGCGCCGAGCTGACCCGTACCGGCGACTACTTCATCCCGTTGCGCAAGCGCACCGAGATCGCCCGCAAGAAGGGCGCTGACCTGTTCGTCTCGATTCACGCCGACGCTGCGCCGTCCAAGGCCGCCTTCGGCGCCTCGGTATTCGCCCTGTCCGACCGCGGTGCCACCTCCGAGACCGCGCGCTGGCTGGCCGACACGGAAAACCGTTCCGACCTGATCGGCGGCGCCGGCAACGTCAGCCTCGACGACAAGGACCGCATGCTCGCCGGGGTACTGCTCGACCTGTCGATGACCGCCACCCTCAGCTCCAGCCTCAACGTCGGGCAAAAGGTGCTGGGCAACATGGGGCGCGTGACACCGTTGCACAAGCAGCGCGTCGAGCAGGCCGGGTTCATGGTACTGAAGTCGCCGGACATTCCATCGATCCTCGTTGAAACCGGGTTCATCTCCAATGCCAACGAGGCGGCCAAGCTGGCCACGCGCAGCCATCAGCAGGCGCTGGCCCGTTCGATCCATACCGGCGTGCGCCAGTTCTTCCAGCAGAACCCGCCACCGGGCACCTACATCGCCTGGCTGCGTGACAGCGGCAAGATTGCCCAGGGCCCGCGCGATCACACCGTGCGCCCCGGCGAGACCCTGGCGATGATCGCCGTGCGCTACCAGGTCAGCGTTGCCAGCCTGCGCAGCAGCAACAGCCTGAAGACCGATGAGCTGAAAGTCGGCCAGCACCTCGACATTCCGGGTACCACCCTGGCGTCGCAGCAATGAATGGCGGTTCGCGCATCCAGCTGCTCAGCCCGCGGCTGGCCAACCAGATCGCCGCGGGCGAGGTCGTCGAACGCCCGGCCTCGGTGGCCAAGGAGTTGCTGGAGAACAGCCTCGACTCCGGCGCCCGGCGCATCGAGGTCGAGGTCGAGCAGGGCGGCGTGAAGCTGCTGCGGGTACGCGACAACGGCAGCGGCATTGCCCCGGACGACCTGCCGCTGGCCCTGGCGCGCCACGCCACCAGCAAGATCCGTGAACTGGAAGACCTCGAAGGCGTGCTCAGCCTGGGCTTTCGCGGTGAGGCCCTGGCCTCGATCAGCTCGGTGGCCCGCCTGACCCTGACTTCACGCACCGCCGACGCCGGCGAAGCCTGGCAGGTGGAGACCGAAGGCCGCGACATGCTCCCGCGCGTGCAGCCTGCCGCGCACCCGGTCGGTACCTCGGTGGAGGTGCGTGACCTGTTCTTCAATACCCCGGCCCGGCGCAAGTTCCTCAAGGCCGAGAAAACCGAATTCGATCACCTGCAGGAAGTCATCCGGCGCCTGGCGCTGGCGCGCTTCGACGTGGGCTTCCACCTGCGCCATAACGGCAAGACCATCTTCAGCCTGCACGAGGCTGGCGACGAAATGGCCCGGGCGCGGCGTGTGGGTACTATCTGCGGCCCGGGCTTCCTCGAGCAGGCCTTGCCGATCGACGTCGAGCGCAACGGCCTGCGCTTGTGGGGCTGGGTGGGCCTGCCGACGTTCTCGCGCAGCCAGGCAGACCTGCAGTACTTCTTCGTCAATGGCCGCGCGGTGCGCGACAAGCTGGTCGCCCACGCGGTGCGCCAGGCTTATCGCGACGTGCTGTTCAACGGCCGGCACCCGACCTTTGTGCTGTTCCTTGAACTCGACCCGACCGGTGTCGACGTCAACGTGCACCCGACCAAGCACGAAGTGCGCTTCCGCGAAGGGCGGATGGTCCACGATTTCCTCTATGGCACCCTGCACCGGGCCTTGGCTGATGTGCGGCCTGAGGACCAGCTCGCGGCCCCTGCGGCAACCGCCGAACTGATTCGCCCGAGCGGCCAGCAGGCCGGGGAATTTGGCCCCCAGGGCGAAATGCGCCTGGCTTCGCCGGTGCTGGAGCAGCCCCAGGGCGAGGCGCGTCAGCCGTTCTCCTCGGGCGGCGCGGGTGCGGGCTATCAGTATCAATACACCCCGCGCCCGTCCCAGCCGCTCGCTGTTGGTGAGGCCCAGGCGGTCTACCGCGAATTCTATGCGCCGCTGGACAACGCCACGGCTGCGCCGGGCGCGTTGCCGGACAGCCAGGGTGATATCCCGCCGCTGGGCTATGCCCTGGCCCAGCTCAAAGGCATCTACATCCTGGCCGAGAACGCCATCGGCCTGGTGTTGGTGGACATGCATGCCGCCCACGAGCGGATCATGTACGAGCGCCTCAAGGTGGCCATGGCCAGCGAAGGTCTGAGCGGCCAGCCGCTGCTGGTGCCCGAATCGCTGGCGCTGAGCCAGCGCGAGGCCGACTGCGCCGAAGAGCACGCCCAGTGGTTCCAGCGCCTGGGCTTCGAGCTGCAGCGCCTGGGCCCGGAAACCCTGGCGATCCGGCAGATCCCGGCGCTGCTCAAGCAGGCCGAGGCCAACCGCCTGGTGCAGGACGTACTCGCCGACCTGATGGAGTACGGCAGCAGCGACCGCATCCAGGCGCACCTGAACGAGTTGCTCGGGACCATGGCCTGCCACGGTGCGGTGCGCGCCAACCGGCGCCTGGCGATCCCGGAAATGAACGCCCTGTTGCGCGACATGGAAAACACCGAGCGCAGCGGCCAGTGCAACCATGGCCGGCCGACCTGGACCCAGATGGGCCTGGACGACCTGGACAAGCTGTTCCTGCGGGGGCGATGAGATGAGCATGAAACCCCCGGCGATATTCCTCATGGGCCCGACGGCGGCCGGCAAGACCGACCTGGCCATCGAGCTGACCAAGGTGCTGCCGTGCGAGCTGATCAGTGTCGATTCGGCGCTGGTCTATCGCGGCATGGATATTGGTACCGCCAAACCTTCCAAAGAGGTGCTGGCCGCCCATCCCCACCGGCTGATCGATATCCTCGACCCGGCCGAGAGCTATTCGGCAAAGCAGTTCTGCACCGATGCGCTCGAGGCCATGGCCGAGATCACCGCGCGCGGCAAGATCCCGCTGCTGGTCGGCGGTACCATGCTTTATTACAAGGCCTTGGTCGACGGCCTGGCCGACATGCCGCCGGCCGATGCAAGTGTTCGCGCCGAGCTTGAGGCTCAGGCCAGTGAGCTGGGCCTGGCGGAGTTGCATCGGCAACTGGCCGAGGTGGACCCCGAGTCGGCGGCGCGTATCCATCCGAATGACCCGCAGCGTCTGATTCGTGCGCTTGAGGTGTATCGGGTGAGCGGCGAAAGCATGACCGCCCACCGTCAGCGACAATTCGCCGAAAGTCGCGGCGCAGACGCAGGCGTGAGCGGGCATTTGCCCTATACTGTCGCCAGCCTGGCCATAGCGCCTACAGATCGTCACATTTTGCATGAGCGAATTGCGTTACGATTTTCGCAGATGCTGGAACAGGGCTTCGTCGACGAGGTCCGATCGCTGCGAGCCAGAAGTGACTTGCACGCCGGGCTGCCGTCTATACGGGCAGTGGGGTATCGGCAGGTCTGGGATTACCTGGACGGCCAGCTAACTGAGAATGAGATGCGTGAACGCGGTATCATTGCCACGCGTCAGTTGGCCAAGCGCCAATTCACCTGGTTGCGCGGTTGGTCCGACGTGCACTGGCTGGATAGCCTGGCCTGCGACAATCTGTCCCGCACCTTGAAATACCTTGGGGCCGTCTCCATATTGAGCTGAGTCCCTGCTTATTGCCGTCTATTCTTGCGAGAGGCGGCAGCAATTACTGAATTTTCTAGTTTTTTACTATTGATCCTTACAGGAGTGCGGCATATGTCAAAAGGGCATTCGCTACAAGACCCTTACTTGAACACCTTGAGAAAAGAAAAGGTCCCGGTTTCGATCTATCTGGTCAACGGGATCAAGTTGCAGGGCCAGATTGAATCGTTCGACCAGTTCGTCGTGCTGCTGAAGAACACCGTCAGCCAGATGGTCTACAAGCACGCGATCTCGACCGTCGTACCTGCCCGTCCAGTTCGTCTGCCTAGCCCGACCGATGGCGAGCACGGCGACAGCGAGCAAGGCAACGCTTGAAAACAGTAGGAGCCTGCATTGTTCTTTGAGCGCCACGGTGGTGGTGAGCGAGCGCTGCTCGTTCACTTGGAAGGTCAGAACCCTGAGGCGCGCGAAGATCCGCAGGAGTTTCAGGAGCTGGCGCTGTCGGCCGGAGCCGAGATCGTTACACTGGCGACAGTGTCACGGCATCAGCCCACCGCCAAGTTTCTGATCGGTAGCGGCAAGGTCGAGGAGTTGCGCGACCTGGTCAAAACCGAAGAAGTTGACCTGGTGATTTTCAATCACACCCTCACGCCCAGCCAGGAACGTAACCTCGAACGTGTTTTCGAGTGTCGCGTGCTGGACCGTACCGGGCTGATTCTCGATATCTTCGCCCAACGGGCGCGTACTCACGAAGGCAAGCTGCAGGTCGAACTGGCCCAGCTCGAGCACATGAGCACGCGGCTGGTACGCGGCTGGACCCACCTCGAGCGGCAAAAGGGCGGTATCGGCCTGCGCGGCCCGGGTGAAACCCAGCTGGAAACCGACCGCCGTCTGTTGCGGGTGCGCCTGCGCCAGATCAAGGGCCGCCTCGAGAAGGTACGCAGCCAGCGCGAGCAGGCCCGTCGCGGGCGCAAGCGTGCCGACATCCCGTCCGTGTCGCTGGTGGGTTACACCAACGCCGGCAAGTCGACCCTGTTCAACGCCCTCACGCAGTCCGAGGTCTATGCCGCGGACCAGCTGTTCGCCACCCTCGACCCTACGCTGCGCCGCCTCGAGCTGGCCGACCTCGGGCCGATCGTGCTGGCCGACACCGTGGGTTTCATCCGCCACTTGCCGCACAAGCTGGTCGAGGCATTTCGGGCTACGCTCGAAGAGTCGAGCAACTCCGACCTGCTGTTGCATGTGATCGATGCCCATGAGCCCGAGCGCATGGAGCAGATCGAGCAGGTGTTGGCGGTGCTGGGCGAGATTGGCGCTGAAGGCTTGCCGATCCTCGAGGTGTATAACAAACTCGACCTGCTCGAAGATGTCGAGCCGCAGATCCAGCGCGATGCCGACGGCAAGCCGCAGCGGGTCTGGGTATCGGCACGTGACGGACGAGGCCTGGAGCTGGTTGGCCAGGCAGTTGCCGAATTGCTGGGGGAAGATCTTTATGTCGGAACCCTGTGCCTGGAGCAGCGTTTTGCCCGCTTGCGCGCGCAATTCTTCGCGCTGGGTGCCGTGCAGAGTGAAGAGCATGATGAAGAAGGGCGCAGCCTGCTGAGCGTGCGACTGCCCAGGGTCGAGTTGAATCGCCTGGTCAGCCGCGAAGGCATGGAGCCGCAAGTGTTTGTCGAGCAACACACTTTGCAATAAATGCTCGTCGAGGTCGCCGGGCAGCAGTGACAGGCATTCTGTAGCATTGGACGGCGCGCCGTGGGCGCGTCTTTGCTTTATCAGATGGAGAGCGCTATGGCTTGGAACGAGCCGGGTGGCAACTCGAACAATCAGGATCCCTGGGGCGGTCGTCGCGGTGGCGGTGGCGGCGGTGGCGACAAGAAAGGCCCACCGGATCTGGACGAGGCCTTCCGCAAGCTGCAGGACAGCCTGAACGGCATGTTCGGCAGTGGCAAGAAGCGCGGTGGCAACAGCGACCGCAATATCGGCAAAGGTGGCGGCCTGGGCCTGCTGGGCGTAGGCCTGGCGGTGCTGGCGGCGATCTGGCTGTACAACGCCGTGTACGTGGTGGACGAGCAGGAGCAGGCAGTCGTGCTGCGCTTCGGCAAGTACTACGAAACCGTCGGTCCTGGCCTGAATATCTATTTCCCGCCGATCGACCGCAAGTACATGGAAAACGTGACCCGCGAGCGGGCGTACACCAAGCAGGGCCAGATGCTCACCGAAGACGAGAACATCGTCGAAGTGCCGCTGACCGTGCAGTACCGCATCAGCAACCTGCAGGACTTCGTGCTCAACGTCGACCAGCCGGAAGTCAGCCTGCAGCATGCGACCGACAGCGCCCTGCGCCACGTGGTGGGTTCCACCTCGATGGACCAGGTGCTGACCGAAGGCCGTGAGCAGATGGCCGTGGACATTCGCGAACGTCTGCAGCGTTTCCTCGACACCTACCGTACCGGTATCACCGTGACCCAGGTCAACGTGCAGAGCGCGGCAGCCCCGCGTGAAGTGCAGGAAGCCTTCGACGACGTGATCCGTGCCCGTGAAGACGAGCAGCGTGCCCGCAACCAGGCCGAATCCTACGCCAACGGCGTGGTGCCGGAAGCCCGTGGTCAGGCGCAGCGCATCATCGAGGACGCCAATGGCTACCGCGATGAAGTCATCGCCCGCGCCAAGGGTGAGGCCGATCGCTTCACCAAGCTGGTCGCCGAGTACCGCAAGGCACCAGAGGTTACCCGCCAGCGTCTGTACCTCGAGACCATGCAGGAGGTTTACAGCAACTCCAGCAAAGTCCTGGTGGCAACCAAGGACGGGCAGAACAACCTGCTCTACCTGCCGCTGGACAAGATGGTCGAAAGCGGTCGCAGCAACACTGCAGTCCCAGCCAGCAGCGTAACGCCGTCGGTCAATGACGCCGCCGCACGTGCCGCCCAGGACCTGCAACAACAACCGCCGCTGCGTTCCAGGGAGAGCCGCTGATGAGCAATAAATCGCTGTTCGCCCTGATTGGCGCCGTGGTGCTGGCGATCGTCGCCTGGAACTGCTTCTACATCGTTTCGCAAACCGAGCGCGCGGTATTGCTGCAGTTCGGTCGCGTGGTCAAGGCCGATGTCCAGCCTGGCCTGCATGTGAAGGTGCCGTACGTGAACCAGGTGCGCAAGTTCGACGCCCGCCTGATGACCCTCGATGCCCCGACCCAGCGTTTCCTGACGCTGGAGAAGAAAGCAGTGATGGTCGACGCCTACGCCAAGTGGCGCGTCAAGGACGCCGAGCGCTTCTACACCGCTACCTCGGGTATGAAGCAGATCGCCGACGAGCGCCTGTCGCGTCGTCTGGAAAGCGGCCTGCGTGACCAGTTCGGTAAGCGCACCCTGCACGAAGTGGTGTCGGGTGAGCGTGACGCACTGATGGCTGACATCACCGCCTCGCTGAACCGCATGGCCAGCAAGGAATTGGGTATCGAAGTGGTCGACGTTCGCGTCAAGGCCATCGACCTGCCCAAGGAAGTCAACCGCAGCGTGTTCGACCGCATGAGCACCGAGCGTGAGCGTGAAGCCCGCGAGCACCGCGCCAAGGGTAACGAGCTGGCCGAAGGCATCCGTGCCGACGCCGACCGTCAGCGCCGCGTGCTGCTGGCCGAAGCTTATCGTGAAGCGGAAGAGACCCGCGGTGATGGCGACGCCCAGTCGGCTGCCATCTACGCCAAGGCCTACACCCAGGACGCCGATTTCTACGCGTTCTACCGTAGCCTGCAGGCGTACCGCGAGAGCTTCTCCAGCAAGAGCGACGTGTTGGTCCTGGACCCGAAGAACGAGTTCTTCCGCTTCCTGGACAAGAGCAAGCCCTGAGGTTGCTCTCAAGATGGGCGCACCCCGCCCGGCAGCTAAAATGCCTGGCGGGGTGCATCCTGAATGAAAAGGGGTGTATGATGCGGCAGCCGGGAAATTCCCGGCTTTTTTGCGTCTGTAAGGTTGGTTGGCCGATGGCAGGCCCCGGCGCAAGGTATTCAAGGGTGTTGGTAACGGTGGCTGCGCTGGGTTCGGTCCTGCCCGCTGCTGTCCGCCAGGGCCCGTTTCACTCAAGGCTTGCCCGCAGGGTGGCCGCCCGGACCAAAGGGGAAATGGCGTAATGGCAACGGTAGACCGCTGGCTTTTGCCAGATGGCATCGAGGAAGTACTGCCACCTGAGGCTGCGCGCATCGAGATCGCGCGTCGGCAGGTGTTGGACCTGTTCCAGAGCTGGGGTTACGAGCTGGTGGTCACCCCCCATATCGAATACCTGGAGTCGCTGCTGACCGGTGCCGGTGCGGACCTGGACGAGCGCACCTTCAAGGTTGTCGATCCGCAGTCCGGGCGCCTGATGGGCTTCCGTGCCGACTTTACCCCGCAGGTAGCGCGTATCGACGCCCACACCCTGCGTCGCGAAGGCCCGAGCCGCCTGTGCTATGCCGGTAGCGTGCTGCACGCCCAGCCACGCGCGCTGTCCACCTCGCGCAGCCCGATCCAGTTGGGTGCCGAGCTGTACGGCGACGCCAGCCCCACCAGCGATGTCGAAGTCATCAGCCTGATGCTCGCCACGCTGCAACTGACCGACGTGGCGGATGTGCACATGGACCTCGGCCATGTCGGCATCTACCGTGGCCTGGCCCGCGCCGCCAACCTGTCGGGCGATGTCGAGCAGCAGCTGTTCGACGCCCTGCAGCGTAAGGCGGTCGACGAAGTTCAGGCGCTGACCGCCAACCTGCCGCAGGACCTTGGCAACATGCTGCGCGCCCTGTGCGAGCTGTGCGGTGGTCGCGAAGTGCTGGCCGAAGCCCGCGTGCGCCTGGGCCGTGCCCCGGCCAGCGTGCTGGCAGCGCTGGACGACCTGCTGGCGATCGCTGATCGCCTGGCTTCGCGCTACCCGGAGCTGCCGCTGTACTTCGACCTCGGCGAGCTGCGCGGTTACCACTATCACACTGGCGTGGTGTTCGCCGTGTTCGTGCCTGGCGAGGGCCAATCGATCGCCCAGGGCGGGCGTTACGACGACATCGGCGCCGACTTCGGCCGGGCACGCCCGGCCACCGGTTTCTCCACGGATTTGAAGACCCTGGTCACACTGGGGCGAGCGGAGGTCGTACTCCCGGCTGGCGGCATCTGGATGCCCGACAGCGGTGATGCGGCCCTCTGGCAGCAAGTCTGCCAGTTGCGCAACGAGGGCCAGCGTGTGGTCCAGGCTCTGCCTGGCCAGCCGCTGAGTGCTGCCCTTGAGGCGGATTGTGATCGGCAATTGATTCAGCAAGACGGGCGCTGGCAGGTTCTGCCGCTGACCCATTGAGATTCTTCGCCGGCGATGGGCCGGCAACCAAGTTTGCGTGAATGAGGACAAGTGTTATGGGTAAGAATGTCGTCGTCCTGGGCACCCAGTGGGGTGATGAGGGCAAAGGCAAGATCGTCGATCTGCTGACCGAACATGCTGCCGCCGTCGTGCGCTACCAAGGTGGCCACAACGCGGGTCACACCCTGGTGATCAACGGTGAGAAGACCGTTCTGCACCTGATTCCGTCGGGCATCCTGCGTGAAGGCGTACAGTGCCTGATCGGCAACGGCGTGGTCGTTGCCCCGGATGCGCTGATGCGCGAAATCACCAAGCTGGAAGAGAAGGGCGTACCGGTGCGCGAGCGTCTGCGCATCAGCCCGGCTGCCCCGCTGATCCTGTCGTACCACGTGGCCCTCGACCAGGCCCGTGAAAAAGCCCGTGGTGAAGCCAAGATCGGCACCACCGGCCGCGGCATCGGCCCAGCCTACGAAGACAAGGTCGCACGCCGCGGCCTGCGTGTAGGCGACCTGTTCCACCGCGAGCGTTTCGCCGCCAAGCTCGGTGAGCTGCTGGACTACCACAACTTCCAGCTGGTGAATTACTACAAAGAGCCGGCCATCGACTTCCAGCAGACCCTGGACGAGTGCATGGCCTACGCCGAGCAGCTCAAGCCGATGATGCTCGACGTTACCGCCGAGCTGCACAACCTGCGCCGCGCTGGCAAGGACATCATGTTCGAAGGCGCCCAAGGCTCGCTGCTGGACATCGACCACGGTACCTACCCGTACGTCACCAGCTCCAACACCACCGCTGGCGGCATCTCCACCGGTTCCGGCGTTGGCCCGATGTACCTGGACTACATCCTCGGCATCACCAAGGCCTACACCACCCGTGTCGGTTCCGGTCCGTTCCCGACCGAACTGTTCGACGAAACCGGCGCCACCCTGGCCAAGCGTGGCCACGAGTTCGGTTCCACCACCGGCCGTGCCCGTCGTTGCGGCTGGTTCGATGCGGTCATCCTGCGTCGCGCCATCGACGTCAACAGCATCTCGGGCATCTGCCTGACCAAGCTGGACGTACTGGACGGCCTGGAAACCATCAACATCTGCGTGGGCTACAAGAACGAGAACGGTGCTGTCATCGACGCGCCTTCCGATGCCGACAGCTACATCGGCCTGGAGCCGGTGTACGAAGAGATGCCAGGCTGGAGCGAGTCGACCCTGGGCGTCAAAACCCTGGAAGAGCTGCCACAGGCCGCGCGCGATTACATCAAGCGCATCGAGGAGCTGGTCGGCGCGCCGATCGACATCATCTCGACTGGCCCGGACCGCAACGAGACCATCGTGCTGCGTCATCCGTTTGCCTGATTAGCCTTTCCGGCTGATCGAACGCCGCGTTCCCGCAAGGGTTCGCGGCGTTTTCATTTACGCTGGTTTCGTGGGAGCGGGCTTGCCCCGCGATGCAGCCTTCGAGGGGCAAGCTCGTATAGGCGCACCGCCGCTCCCGCGCATATTCACCGCATCTATTTGGCGTTTATACCTCCTGCCTTCGGCACAACCCTTGCTGTAAGAAGTTTCCGTAGATGCCATCAAAGTAATGGCGCCAGAAACACGAGGGTTACAACGTGTCTGCCATCCTTTCACTGTTACGAAGCCGCCTGTTGCGGCCTGTGTTTGTTGCGCTTGGTATCGCTCTTCTGGTGCAGGTGCTGGTCGCCGTTGCACTGACACGGAGCACGGTCACGGCCCTGGAGGCCGATTTGGGCGCGCGCCTGGGGCATGACAGCCAGAAACTGGCCGCAGAACTGGAGCAGGCCGGCCAGGATGTGCGCGCCGGGCTCGACAGCCTATCTGCCAGTACCCGCCAGCGCCTGAGCGCCGGCCTTTCCGAGCGGCTGCAGAGCGAGCAGCAACAACTGCGCGCGACCCTGGAAAAGAACCTCAAGGACTCGGCCAACGACATGGCCGAACTCTTGGCATCGGTTGCGCCGCGCGCCATCTGGGATAACGACGTGCCGATGTTGTCGGACTTCGCCCGCCGCGCCCAGCGCAACCCCAACGTACTGTTCGTGATCTATGACGATGCCCAGGGCCAGCACCTGACCCGCTACCTCAACCGGCAGAACCCGATCAACCAGGCACTGATGGACAAGGGCCAGGGCGAGCGGGCTCTGGACAAGGTGCTGGATGCGGCGCGCAAGGACCCGTCGGTGTACTTCGTCGAAGCGTCCATCAGCCCCAATGGCGCCGAGATCGGCAAGGTGCTGATGGGCGTTTCCACGGCGGGCGTCGATCAGGAGCTCAAGGCGCTCGACCAGCGTTTTGCCGCGTTGATCGGCAGCGGTGAGCAGTTGGTCGGCGACAGCCTGGTGGCCGCCGCCGCCGACAGTGGCAAGGCCCTGCGCGCCCGCCTGGAAACCGCCCAGAACAGCGCCACGGCGATGCAGGCCAATACCGCGCAGACCGTGCGTGACGCCGCAGGCGAGTTGCGCTGGCGTATCGGCCTGGGTCTGGTGCTGGTCGGGCTGGGGGTATTGCTGGTGGTCGCCGTGGTGCTCGGGCGCCGGGTGCTCAGCAAGCTGCGCCTGCTGATTGCCGCGCTCAACGACCTGGCTGCGGGTGAGGGCGACCTCACCAAGCGTGTGACCCTCGACAGCCGCGACGAGATCGGCGACATGGCTTCGGCGGTCAATCGCTTCGTCGACAAGCTGCAACCCATCGTGCGTGAGGCCGGTGAGGTGGCCCAGCGCACTGGGGTGGAGATCGGCAGCATGGCCCAGCGCAACGCCGGGGCCGACGCCGCGGCGGCGCTGCAGCGCGATGAAGTGGCCGCCAGCCTGCGCGACCTGTCGAGCATGGCCGACGAGGCCCAGGCCGAAAGCCATGCCATGCAGGCCGCCTTGCAGCAGGTGGTGGATATCCGCCAGGCCACCGATGAGAACAGCCGTGCGTCTACGCAGCTGGCGCGGCTGATCGAGAACCTGGCCGGCGAAGTAGAGACCGGCTCCCAGGTGATCGAGCGGCTGGCCAAGCAAAGCGAGCAGATCGAAGTGGTGCTGACGGTCATCCATGGTATTGCCGAGCAGACCAACCTGCTGGCGCTCAATGCCGCCATCGAGGCGGCGCGGGCGGGCGAGACTGGGCGTGGCTTTGCCGTGGTGGCTGACGAGGTGCGGGCGTTGGCGAGCAAGACGCAGAGCTCGACCGGCGATATCCAGTCGCACATCACCGCCTTGCAGGAGGGTGCCAAGGAGGCGGTTGCCACCATCAGCCAGGCCGGGCGCCAGGCCAGCGAAGGTTTGCTGGTGCTGCGCGACAATGAGCGGCGTCAGCAGTCGGTACAGGCGGCGGTGGAGCAGGTGCATGCTGCGATCGGCCTGGCTACCCGTGCGGCGGAGCAGCAGGCCAATGGTGCGCAGGCAGTGCGTGGGCGGGTGGAGAACATCCATGCCCAGGCCGAACGCTCGGCCGAGGTGGTGATGCAGACCACGGCCAGCAGCAAGGTGCTGGATGACCTGGCCGCGCAGTTGCGCGCAAGTCTGGGCCAGTTCAGGGCCTGAAAAGCATCGCGGGGCAAGCCCGCTCCCACGCGACCGACAAACGGCGGCGTGGGAGCGGGCTTGCCCCGCGATAGGGCCTTATGCCTTGTTCAGATACATCCGCGTAGTCAGCAGATACACCGGCAACCCCGACACCACGATCAACAGCGCCGCATAAGGCGCCGCCGCCGCAAACTCGACGTTGGCGGTATGGGCCCACACCTCGGTTGCCAGCGTGGTCATCCCGGTCGGGCTGAGCAGCAAGGTTGCGGTCAGCTCCTTCATGGCATCCAGGAACACCAGCGCAAACGCCGCCGCCATGGCCGGGAAGATGATCGGCAGGGTCACCCGGCAGAACGCCGCGAAGCTGCTTGCACCCAGCGTGCGCGCGGCCTCTTCCAGCGTCGGCGAAGCCTTGTTCAGCGCCGTGCGCACCGGCGACTGGGCTAGTGGCAGGAACAGCAGGGCATAGGCCAGGATCAGCAGGGCAGTGGTCTGGTACAGCGCCGGCACGTAGTGCAGGGCGAAGAACACCAGGGTCAGTGCGATCACCAGGCCCGGCAGGGCGTGCAGCAGGTACGGCAGGCGTTCGGCCCAGATCGCCAGGCGACCCTTGTAGCGCACCACCAGGAAGCTGATCGGCAATGCCAGCAACACGCAGAAACCTGCGCCGCCCAGCGACACCGACAGCGAGGTGGCCAGTGCCTTGCCGATGGCCGCCACCGGGAAGGCCGCCGACGAGCCGACACTCAGCCAGTAGCCGAGCATGGCCAGTGGAATGCCGCTGCCCAGCACCGCAAGCGCCAGGCACAGCAGTTGCCCCAGTGGCATCCAGCCACGCAGGTTGACCGGTTGGGCGCGGCGTGCCACGCCCTGGCCGATCCGCACATGGCGGGCCTTGCCGCGCACCCGCAGCTCCAGCCAGAGCATCACCAGGCACAGCGCCAGCAGCACTGCCGAAAGCATGGCGGCATTGGCGTTGCTGAATTCCAGTTCGAACTGCTGGTAGATCGCCGTGGTGAAGGTCTGCAGACCAAGAATCGACAGGGCGCCGAACTCCACCAGCATGTGCAGGGCGATCAGCAGGGCGCCGCCCAGCATCGACGGCCAGAGCAGTGGCAGGGTGATCTTGCGGAACACGCCCCAGCGGCTGCAGCCCAGGGTGCGCGCCGATTCTTCCAGCGCGGTGTCGAGGTTGCGCAGGGTAGCGGCCACCGGCAGGAACACCAGCGGGTATTTGGACAGCGCCATCACCAGGATCGCCCCGCCCAGCCCTTCGAAGTCCGAACTCAGCGACACCCAGGTGAAGCTGCTGACGAACGACGGCACGGCAAACGGCAGGCACAGCACCACGCCCCACAGGCGCCGGCCGGGCAGGTCGCTGCGCTCCAGCAGCCAGGCCAGGGCCACGCCCACCACCAGGCACAGCGCGGTGACGCCGGCCATCAGCAGCAGGGTGTTGCGCAGCAGGCCCCAGACGAACGGGCGCCAGAGCAGGCGCAGGGCCTCGTGCGCGCCGGCTTCCCAGGCCTTGAGCCCGACATATAGCAGCGGCAGCAGGCTCATCGCCACCAGGAACAGCACCGGCAGCAGCACCCAGACAGACGGGCGCTTGCGCTTGGGGACGAAGCGGGAGAGGGCGGGCGAGGGCAGGGCGGCGGTCATCAGAGCAGACCAACCTCACGTTCGAGCTCGATGGCTTCCTCGGCATTGCCCAGGTCGGCCGGCGAGATCTTCGGCGGGCGCAGTTCCCCGAATGGCTTCAGGCCACGGTCCGAGACCATGCCCTTGTGCAGCGGGTATTCGGCGGTGGTCTGGGTGATCACACGCTGGCCTTCTTCGCTGGCCATCCAGTTGAGCAGGGCCTGGGCTTCTTTCGGGTGCTTGCTGGCTTTCACCGCGGCAGCGCCGGAGATGGTCACCAGGTTGCCGGCATCGCCATCGGCCAGGTAGTACAGCTTGGAGTCGAGCTTGCCGCGTTCGCGCTCCAGGGCGTACCAGTAGTAGTTGTTCACCAGCACGGCGGCGACTTCGCCTTTTTCCACGGCCTTCAGGGCAACCATGTTGTTGGTGTAGGTCTTGCCGAACGCTTTCAAGCCGGTCAGCCATTCCTCGGTGGCCTCGCGCCCGTGCATCTTGAGGATGGCCACGGCCTGCTCCTGGAATGCGCCGCTGGTGGGCACGTAACCGACCCGGCCTTCCCATTCAGGGTCGGCGAAGTCCATCACGGTGGTGGGCAGGTCTTTCTCGTCGATCTTCTTCGGGTTGTACACCACCACGCGGGTGCGGGCAGTGACGCCCATCCAGGTGCCATTGGCGCCCACGTATTCCTTGGGCAGCATGTTCAGGGTGGCGTCGTCGATCTTCGCCAGCAGGCCCAGTTCGCCCAGGTTGTTCAGCGGTGGCGACTCTTCGGTATAGATGATGTCAGCGGGCGAGCGGTCGCCTTCCTCGATGATCTGGCTGGCCAGCTGGTTGCTGCTGCCTTTGCGGATATTGATGTGGATGCCGGTCTTGGCCTCGTAGGCCTTGGCAATGGCTTCGCCGATTTCCTTGTGCTGACCGTTGTACATGGTCAGGCTGGCCGGGGCGTCTGCCAGGGCGGCCGGAGCGCCGATCACCAGGCTCAGCACTGCAGCGGCCAGGGTGCGCATCAGCGGTTGCGGGCGGATCGTCATGCGGGTACTTCCTCGCTTACGGCTACATATTTGGAAACAATGGTAAACGAAATCGTTTCTCAAATGGGCGCATGACGGGAAATTCATGGGTGTTCGTCGTGATTCCTGCTGTGTCTTTCAGATCGAGCGCCAGAGAACCTTCGGCGGGAGAGGGGGCAACCAAAAATCGCAGGCAAGAAAAAACCCACTAGCAAGCTAGTGGGTTTTTATATGGTGCCCAGGAGAAGACTCGAACTTCCACGACCGTTAAGTCACTGATACCTGAAACCAGCGCGTCTACCAATTCCGCCACCTGGGCAAAGCTTTGAATCAACTGGTGAGGCGACTATCGTTCGCTTTCACACAGTAGTAATAGATCCTTGGTCATCTATTACTTGAAAATCTTGGTGCCCAGGAGAAGACTCGAACTTCCACGACCGTTAAGTCACTGATACCTGAAACCAGCGCGTCTACCAATTCCGCCACCTGGGCACACATTCGAGATTACAAGATGCTTTACAGCGCCGTTCATCTCTACTACAACTTCGGGGTTGTCCGTCGTTGTGGTGCGCACTATACGGGCGGTCCTGGAGGCTGTAAACCCCCCGAGCGAAAAAAATTTCAAAAAATTCAACTTGTTGATTCCGCAGGCCTATTACTGCCTGACGGACGCTGTGCTGGGGCTGTCCAAGGCTGACATTTCCGGTTTCAATACGCCTATGCCAGAATTCATATCTATATACCCCAAGGTGAACCCCTTCTGATGGCCGATTGGCAATCCCTCGATCCCGAGGCCGCTCGCGAAGCGGAAAAATACGACAATCCTATCCCCAGCCGTGAGCTGATCCTGCAGCGCCTCGCCGACCGTGGCGAACCTGCTGCCCGCGAAGAACTGGCGGCAGAGTTCGGTCTGTATGAAGAAGACCAGATCGAAGCCCTGCGTCGCCGCCTGCGCGCCATGGAGCGTGATGGCCAGCTTATCTATACCCGGCGTGGCACCTATGCCCCGGTAGACAAGCTCGACCTGATCTGCGGCCGTGTCTCCGGCCACCGCGACGGCTTCGGCTTCCTGATCCCCGACGACGGCAGTGAAGACCTGTTCCTCAGCCCCTCGCAGATGCGCCTGGTATTCGACGGTGACCGCGGCCTTGCCCGGGTCTCCGGTGTCGATCGCCGTGGCCGCCGCGAAGGCGTGCTGGTCGAAGTCATCTCCCGTGCCCACGAGAGCGTGGTCGGCCGCTACTTCGAAGAAGGCGGCATCGGCTATGTGACGCCGGACAACCCGAAGATCCAGCAGGAAGTGCTGGTCACCGCCGGGCGCAACGGCGGCGCGAAGATCGGCCAGTTCGTCTCGATCAAGATCACCCACTGGCCCACCCCGCGCTTCCAGCCGCAAGGTGACGTTGTCGAAGTGATCGGCAACTACATGGCCCCGGGCATGGAGATCGACATCGCCCTGCGCAGCTACGACATTCCCCATGTCTGGCCCCAGGACGTGATCAAGGAAGCGCGCAAGTTCCGCTCCGAAGTCGAAGAAAAAGACAAAGAGAAGCGCATCGACCTGCGTCACCTGCCGTTCGTCACCATTGACGGTGAAGACGCCCGTGACTTCGACGATGCCGTTTATTGCGAGCCGCTGGGCAAGCTGCGCCTGTTCTCTGGCGGCTGGCGCCTCTACGTGGCGATCGCTGACGTTTCAAGCTACGTGCGCCTGGGTTCTGCCCTGGACACCGAAGCACAGCAGCGCGGCAACTCGGTGTACTTCCCGGAGCGCGTCATCCCGATGCTGCCCGAGGAGCTGTCCAACGGCCTGTGCTCGTTGAACCCGCACGTCGATCGCCTGGCCATGGTCTGTGAAATGACCATCAACAAGGCCGGCCAGATGGTCGACTACCAGTTCTACGAGGGGGTCATCCACTCCCACGCGCGCCTGACCTACAACAAGGTCAGCAGCATGCTCGAGCATGCCCGTACCCGCGAAGGCAAGGCCCTGCGCGAGGAGTACAGTGCGGTCCTGCCAGACCTCAAGAGCCTGTACGCACTGTACAAGGTGCTGCTGGCGGCCCGTCACACCCGTGGCGCGATCGACTTCGAGACCCAGGAAACCCGGATCATCTTCGGCGAAGACCGCAAGATCGACGAAATTCGTCCGACCGTGCGCAATGACGCCCACAAGCTGATCGAGGAATGCATGCTGGCGGCCAACGTCGCCACCGCCGCGTTCCTGCAGAAGCACAACGTGCCGTCGCTGTACCGCGTGCACGACGGTCCGCCGCCGGAACGCCTGGAAAAACTGCGCGCCTTCCTTGGCGAGCTGGGCCTGAGCCTGCACAAGGGCAAGGATCCGTCGCCGAAGGACTACCAGGCCCTGCTGGCGAGCATCGCCGGGCGCCCGGACTTCCACCTGATCCAGACCGTCATGCTGCGCTCCCTGAGCCAGGCGGTGTACAGCGTCGAGAACAATGGCCACTTCGGCCTGAACTACGAAGCCTACACCCACTTCACCTCGCCGATCCGTCGTTACCCGGACCTGCTGGTGCACCGTGCGATCCGCAGCGTGATCCGCTCCAAGGTCGATACCCCGCACGTCAAGCGTGCCGGCGCCATGAGCATCCCCAAGGCGCGTATCTACCCGTACGACGAGAATGCCCTCGAGCAGATGGGCGAGCAGTGCTCGATGACCGAGCGCCGCGCCGACGAGGCCACCCGCGACGTGGTCAACTGGCTCAAGTGCGAGTACATGCGAGATCGAGTCGGGGAAATCTTCCCGGGCGTGATCACGGCGGTGACCGGCTTTGGCCTGTTCATCGAGCTGACCGACATCTATGTCGAAGGCCTGGTGCATGTCAGCGCCTTGCCGGGTGACTACTACCACTTCGATCCGGTTCACCATCGCCTGTCGGGCGAGCGTACCGGGCGCAGCTTCCGCCTTGGCGACACGGTCGAGGTCAAGGTCATGCGCGTCGATCTCGAGCAGCGCAAGATCGACTTCGAGATGTCCGAGCAGACCGTCACCGCGCCGGTTGGCCGCAAGGCGCGCGCCGGTGCCGCCACCGAGTCGGCGGCGCAGCCAGCGCCTGCCGGCGAGGCGAAAATCTCGCCCAAACCGCGCAGCCGCAAAGGCGAAACCGCCGATGCCTACTTCCCGAAAGACGCCGTCCAGCGTAACGCCGAAGTGCGCAAGAGTCGCGAGATGAAGAAAGCGCTGATGAGCGATGCGCGCACCGGGCATGCCAGCAGCAAGTCGGAAAAAGGTAGCAAGTCGGCTTCCGGCAAACCGACCAAGCATCGCAAGGGTCCGTCGAAGTCCGGCGCGCCACGTAAAGGCAAGAACAAGTCATGAGTCAGCTGGAAAAAATCTACGGCGTGCATGCCGTCCAGGCACTGCTGCAGCACCATCCCAAGCGGGTCAAGCAGATCTGGCTGTCGGAAGGCCGTAGCGAACCGCGTCTGCAGGCCTTGCTGGCCTTGGCCGCGGAAAACCGCGTCCAGGTCGGCCAGGCCGAGCGCCGCGAGCTCGATGCCTGGGTCGAGGGCGTGCATCAGGGCGTAGTGGCCGAGGTAAGCCCGAGCCAGGTGTGGGGTGAATTGATGCTCGAAGAGTTGCTCGAGCGCACCGAAACCCCGCCGCTGATCCTGGTGCTCGATGGCGTCACCGACCCGCACAACCTCGGCGCCTGCCTGCGCACCGCCGATGCCGCGGGCGCTACCGCGGTGGTGATCCCCAAGGACAAGTCGGCCAGCCTGACTGCCGTGGTGCGCAAGGTGGCCTGTGGTGCCGCCGAAGTGATCCCGCTGGTGGCCGTGACCAACCTTGCCCGCACCCTGGAAAAACTCCAGCAGCGCGGGCTGTGGGTGGTCGGTACCGCTGGCGAGGCCGAACAGGAGATCTACCAGCAGGACCTGACCGGCCCGCTGGTGATGATCATGGGCGCCGAAGGCAAGGGCATGCGTCGCCTGACTCGCGAGCACTGCGATTTCCTGGTCAAGCTGCCGATGGCCGGCAGCGTCAGCAGCCTGAACGTCTCGGTCGCCACCGGGGTGTGCCTGTTCGAGGCCGTGCGTCAGCGCCAGGCCAAACGCTGATTCGTTGTCTGCGGGGCGGGCTTGTGGGAGCGGGCTTGCCCCGCGATGGCGGTGGTGGGTTTGCCATCGTGTCGCGGGGCAAGCCCGCTCCCACGAACCCCGCTCCGCGAATATGTTTCCGGCTGTTCAAATATTCGCCAATCACCTTGCTTGTCCCCCCGGCCTTCTCTACAATTGCGCCCCTTGCCAGCTGGCCGGTGCGCATGCGCCTACACGCCGGGGCAAGACTTACAGTGTCATTCACTCCTTGTCTGACCAGATTCGCTGGCAGACTACTAACCCGTAAGGAGCATTCATGCGTCATTACGAAATCATCTTCCTGGTCCACCCGGATCAGAGCGAGCAAGTCGGCGGCATGGTTGAGCGTTACACCAAGCTGATCGAAGAAGACGGCGGCAAAATCCACCGTCTGGAAGACTGGGGCCGTCGTCAGCTGGCCTACGCAATCAACAATGTTCACAAGGCTCACTACGTGATGCTGAACGTTGAATGCACCGGCAAGGCCCTGGCCGAGCTGGAAGACAACTTCCGCTACAACGATGCCGTGATCCGTAACCTGGTCATCCGTCGTGACGAAGCCGTTACCGGCCCGTCCGAGATGCTCAAGGCAGAAGAGAACCGCAGCGAGCGCCGTGAGCGTCGCGAACGTCCTGACAGTGCTGATGGCGTCGATGGCGACGACAGCAATGACAGCGACAACAGCGATAACGCTGACGAGTAATCCACGGACCTTTTGAGGAGCCAATCACATGGCACGTTTCTTCCGTCGTCGTAAATTCTGCCGCTTCACTGCTGAAGACGTGAAAGAGATCGACTTCAAAGATCTCAACACCCTGAAAGCTTACGTATCCGAAACCGGCAAGATCGTTCCAAGCCGCATCACCGGTACCAAAGCTCGTTATCAGCGTCAGCTGGCTACCGCTATCAAGCGCGCCCGCTTCCTGGCCCTGCTGCCCTACACCGACAGCCACGGCCGCTGAGACCGGGTCGTCGACTTAAGTAGCAAGGGATAAGCATGCGAGCGTTGGCAAGTTTCATCATGCGCGGTCGTGTGCAGGCCACCTTCGTGGTGGTCATCAGTGCGGTACTGCCGCTGCTGTTCTGGTTGAGTGCCGCCGCCGGGAGCCTGGTGTTCCTGCGGCGTGGTTTCAAGGATGCTTCATCGGTCATCGCCTGGGGCCTGTTGCCGGCGGTGGTCATGTTGTACTTCGGCGAACCCAGCACCTTGCTGGTGTTTTTGGGAACGCTGGGCCTGGCTGCGCTGTTGCGTGCCGGGCACTCCTGGAGCCGGGTGCTGCTGTCCAGTGTCGTATTAGGCTTGCTGTACAGCCTGATCCTGGATGCGGTGCTGCGCGAGACCTTCGAGGTGTTGGCCAAGGCGCTTGAAAAAGCCCTGCCGCAGTTCGAAGGCAAACCCGTACTACCTGGTGAGCTGATCGGCCCTTTGCTGGTCGCTTCCAGTGCGGTAATGCTGCAGCTGTTCAGCCTGCTGGCTTTGATGCTGGCGCGCTATTGGCAGGCAGCGTTGTACAACCCCGGTGGTTTCGGCCGCGAGTTTCGCGAACTGAGGCTACCGCCGGTGCCCATGCTGGCACTGGTGTCGCTGATGGCACTGGGTCCGTTTATCGGGTCACAGTTCATCGTGCTGGCATCGGCTTCCAGCCTGGTACTGCTTCTGGCTGGCATCGCCCTGATTCATGGGTTGGTGGCGCAGGGGCGACTGGCCGGCTTCTGGCTGGTGGGGATGTACGTGACGTTGCCGCTGCTCATGCAGCTGATGTATCCGTTGCTCGTGGTTTTGGCCATTGTCGACAGCCTGATTGATTTTCGCGGTCGCAAGTCCCCTTCGCAGGGTGACGATTCCGCGAACGGTGAAGGTTAAAAGTTAAGAGGTTTTACCAAATGGAACTGATCCTGCTGGAAAAAGTCGCCAACCTGGGCAACCTGGGCGACAAAGTAAACGTTAAGGCCGGTTACGGCCGTAACTTCCTGCTGCCGTTCGGCAAGGCCACCGTTGCCAACGCCGCCAACCTGGCCGCGTTCGAAGAGCGCCGCGCTGAGCTGGAAAAAGCCGCAGCAGACAAGAAAGCATCGGCTGAAAGCCGCGCTGCCCAACTGGCCGAGCTGGAAGTGACCATCACTGCCACCGCTGGCGACGAAGGCAAGCTGTTCGGTTCGATCGGCACCCACGACATCGCTGACGCCCTGACCGCCTCCGGCGTTGAAGTGGCCAAGGCTGAAGTTCGTCTGCCGAACGGCACCATCCGTCAGGTTGGCGAATACGACGTAGCCGTGCACCTGCACAGCGACGTTGAAGCCACCGTACGTGTGGTCGTCGTAGCTGCCTAAGCTGCGCAATCGGCTGGTCCCTCGCGGGCCAGGCGGTTAACATCGGGCACGGTCCTGTTTATTACAGGCCGTGCCCTTTGTCTTTTTCATCTTCCAGAATTCTTTCGTGGCCATGAACGAGATTACCCATCCCGAACAGCTCGACCTGCAAACCGCTGCCCTGAAGGTGCCGCCGCATTCCATCGAGGCCGAACAGGCCGTGCTCGGTGGCCTGATGCTGGACAACAACGCCTGGGAGAAGGTGCTGGATCAGGTGTCGGATGGCGATTTCTATCGGCATGACCACCGCCTGATCTTCCGCGCCATCCACAAGCTGGTCGACGCCAACCACCCGTTCGACGTGGTGACGCTGCACGAGCAACTGGACAAGGAAGGGGTCTCCACCCAGGTCGGCGGCCTGGCCTATCTGGCCGAGCTGGCCAAGAACACGCCGTCGGTGGCCAACATCAAGGCCTATGCCGCGATCATTCGCGAGCGGGCCACGCTGCGCCAGCTGATCAGCATCAGCACCGACATCGCCGACAACGCCTTCAACCCCCAGGGGCGCAACGCCGAAGAGATCCTCGACGACGCCGAGCGGCAGATCTTCCAGATCGCCGAAGCGCGGCCGAAGACCGGCGGCCCGGTGGGCGTCAACGAGCTGTTGACCAAGGCCATCGACCGCATCGACACGCTGTTCAACTCCGACAGCGACATCACCGGTGTCTCCACCGGTTACACCGACCTCGACGAGAAGACCAGCGGCCTGCAGCCTGCCGACCTGATCATCGTTGCCGGCCGTCCGTCGATGGGCAAGACCACCTTCGCCATGAACCTGGTGGAGAACGCCGTACTGCGCAGCGACAAGGTGGTGCTGGTGTTCTCCCTCGAGATGCCAGGTGAATCGCTGATCATGCGTATGCTCTCGTCCCTCGGCCGGATCGACCAGACCAAGGTGCGTTCCGGCCAGCTGGACGATGACGACTGGCCGCGCCTCACTTCCGCGGTCAACCTGCTCAACGACCGCAAGCTGTTCATCGACGACACCGCCGGCATCAGCCCCTCGGAAATGCGTGCCCGTACCCGCCGCCTGGCCCGTGAGCACGGCGAGATCGCCATGATCATGGTCGACTACCTGCAGCTGATGCAGATCCCGGGCTCGGCCGGTGACAACCGCACCAACGAGATCTCCGAGATCTCCCGCTCGTTGAAAGCCCTGGCCAAGGAATTCAACTGCCCGGTCATCGCCCTGTCGCAGCTCAACCGCTCCCTGGAGCAGCGCCCCAACAAGCGCCCGGTCAACTCCGACCTGCGTGAATCCGGTGCGATCGAGCAGGACGCCGACGTGATCATGTTCGTCTACCGCGACGAGGTGTATCACCCCGAGACCGAGCACAAGGGCGTGGCCGAGATCATCATCGGCAAGCAGCGTAACGGCCCCATCGGCTTCATCCGCCTGGCGTTCATCGGCAAGTACACCCGCTTTGAGAACCTTGCGCCGGGCATGTATAACTTCGACGACGACGAGTAGCGCCATCGGGCCGGGCTGACTCCTGTGGGAGCGGGCTTGCCCCGCGATTACGGTGTTGAAGCATCCGCCACCATCGCGGGGCAAGCCCGCTCCCACAAAGGCGATGCCTCAGCTGTTATGAATCCGACCACCACCGTCGGATTTGGTCAAAATTTGTGCTATATTCCGCGCCCGCGATTTCCCTGCACACCAGAACCGGTCACTGACATGCAAGCAGCCAAACCACTCTACGACTATCCCAAGTACTGGGCCGAATGCTTCGGACCAGCGCCGTTCCTGCCGATGAGCAGGGAGGAGATGGATCAGCTCGGCTGGGATTCCTGCGACATCATCATCGTGACCGGTGACGCCTACGTCGATCATGCGTCGTTCGGCATGGCCATCATCGGCCGCCTGCTCGAGGCCCAGGGCTTCCGGGTAGGCATCATTGCCCAGCCGAACTGGCAGTCCAAAGACGACTTCATGAAGCTCGGCGAGCCGAACCTGTTCTTCGGCGTCGCGGCCGGCAACATGGACTCGATGATCAACCGCTACACCGCGGACAAGAAGATCCGTTCCGACGACGCCTACACCCCCGGCGGCCTGGCCGGCAAGCGCCCGGATCGCGCCAGCCTGGTGTACAGCCAGCGCTGCAAGGAAGCCTACAAGCACGTGCCGATCGTGCTCGGCGGCATCGAGGCCTCGCTGCGCCGTATCGCCCACTACGACTACTGGCAGGACAAGGTCCGCCACTCGATCCTGGTGGACGCCAGCGCCGACATCCTGCTGTACGGCAACGCCGAGCGGGCCATTGTCGAGGTCGCCCAGCGCCTGTCCCAGGGCGAGCCCATCGAGCAGATCACCGACGTGCGCGGCACGGCGTTCATTCGCCGCGACACGCCTCAGGGCTGGTACGAGATCGACTCCACCCGCATCGACCGTCCGGGCCGGGTCGACAAGATCATAAACCCCTACGTCAACACCCAGGACACCCAGGCCTGTGCCATCGAGCAGGCCAAGGGCGAGCAGGACGACCCGAACGAAGCCAAGGTGGTGCAGATCCTCGACAGCCCGCAGATCACCCGCGAAAAGTCGGTGATCCGCCTGCCATCGTTCGAGAAAGTGCGTAACGACCCGGTGCTCTATGCCCACGCCAACCGCGTGCTGCACCTGGAGACCAACCCCGGTAACGCCCGCGCCCTGGTGCAGAAGCACGGTGAAGTGGATGTGTGGTTCAACCCGCCACCCATCCCCATGACCACCGAAGAGATGGACTACGTGTTCGGCATGCCCTACGCACGTATTCCGCACCCGGCCTACGGCAAGGAGCGCATCCCGGCCTACGAGATGATTCGTTTCTCGGTCAACATCATGCGTGGCTGTTTCGGCGGCTGCACCTTCTGCTCGATCACCGAGCACGAAGGCCGGATCATCCAGAACCGCTCGCATGAGTCGATCCTGCACGAAATCGAAGAGATGCGTGACAAGGTGCCAGGCTTTACCGGCGTGGTCTCCGACCTGGGCGGCCCGACCGCCAACATGTACCGCATCGCCTGCAAGAGCCACGAGATCGAGAAGCACTGCCGCAAGCCGTCGTGCGTGTTCCCCGGCATCTGCGAGAACCTCAACACCGACCACAGCTCGCTGATCGAGCTGTACCGCAAGGCACGTGCCTTGCCGGGGGTGAAGAAGATCCTGATCGCCTCGGGCCTGCGCTACGACCTGGCGGTGGAATCGCCGGAGTACGTGCGCGAGCTGGTGACCCACCACGTCGGTGGCTACCTGAAGATTGCCCCGGAGCACACCGAGCGTGGCCCGCTGGACAAGATGATGAAGCCGGGTATCGGCACCTATGACCGCTTCAAGCGCATGTTCGAGAAGTTCTCGAAAGAAGCGGGCAAGGAGCAGTACCTGATCCCGTACTTCATCGCCGCGCACCCGGGCACCACCGACGAAGACATGATGAACCTGGCCCTGTGGCTCAAGGGCAACGGCTTCCGCGCCGACCAGGTGCAGGCGTTCTACCCGTCGCCGATGGCTTCGGCCACGGCCATGTACCACTCGGGCAAGAACCCGCTGCGCAAGGTCACCTACAAGAGCGAAGGGGTGGAGATCGTCAAGAGCGAGGAACAGCGCCGCCTGCACAAGGCGTTCCTGCGCTACCACGACCCGAAGGGCTGGCCGATGCTGCGTGAGGCGCTGGAGCGCATGGGCCGCGCCGACCTGATTGGCCCGGGCAAGCACCAGTTGATCCCGCTGCACCAGCCGCAGACCGACAGCTACCAGAGTGCCCGGCGCAAGAACTCCACGCCGGCCGGCAGCCACAAGGTGGGCAAGGAGCAGAAGATTCTCACCCAGCACACCGGCCTGCCGCCGCGTGCCAGCGATGGCAGCAAGCCGTGGGACAAGCGCGAGAAGGCCAAGGCCGAAGCGTTCGCCCGCAACCAGCAGGCGGCCAAGGAGCGCAAAGAGGCGGCCAAGGGTGGCGGCAAGGGCAAGAAGCCGCGTCAGCCGGTCATCCCGCGCTGAAGCAGGACGCCATGTAGTTCGTGGGAGCGGGCTTGCCCCGCGATGGGGTCGGTGAATTCACCATCGCTATCGCGGGGCAAGCCCGCTCCCACGGGTGTTCAGGTCACCCGTTCGACTCAATCAGGCTTCTTGTCCACCCACTTCGGCGCCACCGGCGCAATGAAGCTGTCCATCCCGTCCAGCAGCTCATCCGGCTGCTGCGCCAACTGCAACATCGCCCGATGCTGCGGCCTGACGAAGCCCTCTTCGACCACATGGTCGAGGAACCCGCCCAGCTTCTCGTAGAACCCGTTCACATCCAGCAAGCCCAGCGGCTTGGCGTGATACCCCAACTGCCCCCAGGTCCACACCTCGAACAGCTCCTCCAGCGTCCCCAGCCCGCCCGGCAGGGCGATGAAGGCATCGCTGAGTTCAGCCATGCGCGCCTTGCGCGCGTGCATGCCGTCGACCACCTCCAGGCGGCTAAGGCCTTTGTGGCCCACTTCGGCATCCAGCAGGCTCTGGGGGATGATCCCGACCACCTCGCCTCCGGCCGCCAGGGCCGCGTCGGCGACGATGCCCATCAGGCCGACCGCGCCACCGCCGTAGACCAGCGTCAGGCCGCGGCGAGCGATGGCCTGGCCGAGGGCGATGGCCGCCTCGCGGTAGGCCGGGTTGGCGCCGGTGCTGGCGCCGCAGAACACACAAACGGAACGTACTGGCATTGCTTGTCTCCCTTCACAGGGCTGACAGGGTAAGGCGCAAGGCCGCAGCTTCCAAGGCTGTCTTCACTCCGGGCGGGAGAATTCGCAGGCCGCGCCGGTGGCACCCTGGGCGTAGGCGGCGAGCAGGCTGTTCATGAAACTTGAGAGGGACATTTCAGTTACTCCTAAATGAAAGGTTGTCCCATCGTCTATCAAGAGGGCATGATGTGCTCTTTGATTGGTTGTATACAATCCATTGAACAATTCAACTGGCTGGCCACTTGACACCCCTTGACCCACATCAGGGCTGGGTTGCATGGTTTCAGGCAGTCTCGCAATTGATAAAACCCTGCCAAGGAGATTCATGATGTTTGCGAAAGCTGTAGCGGTATCCCTGCTGACCCTCGCCAGCGCCTCTGTCTTTGCAGCCGAATGCTCGGTCACCGTCGAGTCGACTGACCAGATGTCCTACACCAGCAAAGAATTCACCGTCGACAAGAGCTGCAAAGAGTTCACCGTCAAGCTGACCCACTCCGGCAGCCTGCCGAAGAACGTCATGGGCCACAACCTGGTGATCAGCAAGACTGCCGACATGCAGGCGATCGCCACCGAAGGCATGAGCCAGGGCATCGACAAGGGCTACTTGAAAGCAGACAACGCCAACATCATCGCCCACACCGCGATGATCGGCGCGCCTGAGAAAGAGACTGAAGTGAAGTTCGACACCTCGAAGCTCGAAGCCGGTGGCGACTACAGCTTCTTCTGCACCTTCCCGGGCCACATCTCGATGATGAAGGGCAAGGTTATCGTCAAGTAAGCGATACCTGACGCAATACCCTTGTGGGAGCGGGATTGCCCCGCGATGGCGATGGTGAGTCCACCAGCGTCATCGCGGGGCAAGCCCGCTCCCACAGGTCTTTCTACAGCCTGATCAAGGCGCGAACGGCAGTTCGCGCTTGTGCTGGGTCTTGCGGTAGGTGCCGACGATGATGTCGAACGCCGCCTGATCGACTGGCAGGCCATGCAGGAAAGCATCGATCTGCTGGTAGGTGACGCCGTGGGACGCTTCGTCCGGCTTGCCCGGTTCCAGGTCTTCCAGGTCGGCGGTCGGCACCTTCTCCACCAGCGATTCCGGCGCGCCAAAGCTGCGCGCAATCGCCCGCACCTGGTTCTTCACCAGCCCGCTCAGCGGCGCCAGGTCGCAGGCACCATCACCGAACTTGGTAAAGAAGCCCATCACCGCCTCGGCGGCGTGGTCGGTGCCGATCACCAGGCCCGCGCGGGCGCCGGCGATGGTGTACTGCGCCACCATGCGCATGCGCGCCTTGGTATTGCCGACGACGAAGTCCACCAGGCTCGGCGAGCCACCTTCCAGCGCTTTCACTTCAATGGCCAGGGCGCGTACTGCCGGGGCAATGTCGACGGTGTGCACTTCGTCGGCCTTGATCACGTCCAGGCAGGCCTGGGCGTCATGCTCGTCGTGCTGCACCTGGTACGGCAGGCGCACGGCGATGAAGGTGTAGGCCTTGTCGCCCGTCTCGCTGCGCAACTCGTTGATGGCGCGCTGGGCGAGCAGGGCGGCGGTCAGCGAATCGACGCCGCCGCTGATGCCCAGCACCAGGGTCTTGAGCCGGGCGTTGGCCAGGCAATCCTTGATGAACGCCACGCGCCGGGCCACTTCCTGCTCGAGTGCGGCGGCATCGGCGAACGGCGGCTGCACCTTGAGCGCCTGGGCAATCTCCTGCTGTACGGCTTGCATGGGTTACTCCTTGCTGGGGATTTTGAATACGTGACGCAGGTAGGCGACGAAGTTCTGGTCGCGGCACTGGGTCTTGGCGGCTTCGTCGGAGATCTTCGCCACTGGCGAGCCGTTGCAGTCGGTCATTTTAAGCACGATGTTCATGGGCGCCACACCGGGGATATCGCAGGTCAGGTTGGTGCCGATGCCAAAGCTGACGTTGATCCGACCGCGCAGGGCACGGAAGATTTCCAGTGAGCGGGTCAGGTTCAGGCCATCGGAGAACACCAGGGTCTTGGTCATCGGGTCGACGCCCAGCTTCTGGTAATGGGCGATGGCTTTCTCGGCCCAGGCCACCGGCTCGCCCGAGTCGTGGCGCAGGCCGTCGAACAGCTTGGCGAAGTACAGATCGAAATCCTTCAGGAAGGCATCCATGGTGATGCAGTCGGTCAGGGCGATGCCCAGCAGCCCGCGGTACTCGCGCACCCAGCAGTCCAGCGCGGCGATCTGGCTGTCGATCAGCCGCGGACCGAGTTGCTGGTGGGCCATGAACCACTCGTGGGCCATGGTGCCCAGCGGCTTGATATCCAGTTTCCATGCCAGGTCGACATTGCTGGTGCCGACGAAGCGGGCCGGGAAGTCATCGCGCAGCACCCGCACCACTTCCTCCTGCACCCGGCTGGAAAAGCGCCGGCGGGTGCCGAAGTCGGCCACCTGCAGTTCGGCCAGCTCGTCATCGCTGGCATGGGCGCGCAGCCAGTCGAACTTGCGGTGCAGCTGTTCACGCGCCACGGCCAGGCGCATGTGCGGGTGCAAGTGGCGGTTGCGCACTTCGCTGATGATCGCCAGCAAAGGTACTTCGAAGAGGATCACGTGCAGCCATGGGCCCCGCAGGCGCAGGCTCAACTGGTCATTTTCGATCCCTAAGTGCACGTAGCGCAGGTTGAAGCGGAACAGCCGCAGAAAACGCAGGAAGTCGGGCTTGAGGAAGCTGATGCGCTCGAGGAAGGCCAGCTGGCCATCATCCAGGGTGAGCTCGCTGAGCAACTCCAGTTGGTGGCGGATTTCGCCCAGGTAGGGGCGCAGGTCTTCGCCATTGCGGCAGCGAAACTCCCACTCGACGTCGGCGTCCGGGTAGTTGTGCAGCACGCCCTGCATCATCGTCAGCTTGTAGAAATCGGTGTCGAGCAGGTTGTGCACGATGCGCTCGGCGAATGCGCTCTCGCTCATGTAAAGCTCCAGGTCGGCGGCGCCTGCTGTAAACGGTGCAGGCGCGCGTGAATGGTGGCCATTGTGCCAGTGTTTGTGCCAGCCATGAGCAAAATGGCCGGGGCTGGCGATCCACCCAGGCGAGTTTTCCGTGCACCGGCTAGCCTTCAAACGGTGCTGCCTGTAGCAGTCGCGCACCAGCGGTGTGCAGTTCGGTGACGTCGGCTGTTACAGGGCGGTTGCACGTTAACACTTGCAAGGGTTGCAATGATGGCACTCGATGGTTGCTCCTTGTCTAGGCGTTTGGGTGGCGCTCACCCTGCAACAGACGGTTGCACGCTCAATAAAGAAAAGGCCGTCGGTCGCCTCGTCTGCCCCTGCACAGTGAGTTTTCCCGCAATGCAAAACCAATGGCACGGCCCTTGCTCGGAGCACAGGGTTGATGAAGTTGTAGTGCCAACCAAAAAAAACTCTAGGAGCACCACCTCATGTCGCAGACGTTTTACAAGAAAGGTTTCCTGGCACTGGCAGTAGCCACAGCACTGGGTGTTTCTTCGTATGTTCAGGCCGACGTCAAGATCGGTGTAGCGGGCCCCATGACCGGTGCCAACGCAGCGTTTGGCGAGCAGTACATGAAAGGTGCCCAGGCGGCAGCCGACAAGATCAACGCCGCCGGCGGGGTGAACGGCGAAAAAATCGTTCTGGTCAAAGGTGACGACGCCTGTGAACCCAAGCAGGCCGTGGCCGTGGCCAACCGCCTGGTGGACCAGGACAAGGTGATCGGCGTGGTCGGCCACTTCTGCTCCTCCAACACCATCCCCGCCTCCGAGGTGTATGACGAGGCCGGCGTGATCGCCATCACCCCGGGCTCCACCAACCCGCAGGTCACCGAGCGTGGCCTGTCCGCGATGTTCCGCATGTGCGGTCGTGACGACCAGCAGGGCATCGTCGCCGGCGACTACATCGTCGACGTGCTCAAGGGCAAGAAAGTGGTCGTGCTGCACGACAAGGACACCTACGGCCAGGGCCTGGCCGACGCCACCAAGGCACAGCTCGAGAAGCGCGGCGTCAAGCCGGTGCTGTACGAAGGCCTGACCCGCGGCGAGAAGGACTTCAGCGCCGTGGTCACCAAGATCCGCGCCGCCGGTGCCGACGTCGTCTACTTCGGCGGCCTGCACCCCGAGGCCGGCCCGCTGGTACGCCAGCTGCGCGAGCAGGGCCTGAAGGACGTCAAGTTCATGTCCGACGACGGCATCGTCACCGACGAACTGGTCACCACCGCCGGCGGTGCCCAATACGTCGATGGCGTGTACATGACCTTCGGCGCCGACCCACGCCTGCTGCCTGACAGCAAGGCGGTGGTCGAGGAGTTCCGCAAGAACGGCACCGAGCCGGAAGGCTACACCCTGTACGCCTACGCTTCGCTGCAGGCCCTGGCCGCCGGGTTCAACGGTGCCAAGTCGAACAAGGGCGAAGACGCCGCCAAGTGGCTCAAGGCCAACCCGGTCAAGACCGTCATGGGCGAGAAGAAGTGGGACAGCAAGGGCGACCTTACCGTGTCCGACTACGTGGTCTACCAGTGGGATAAAGACGGCAAGTATCACCAGCTCGAAAAACAAAAATAACCAGGGTGGGGCCTGATGCCAGTCAGTTAGCGCTTCATTGCACTTATTGGGGCTGCTTTGCAGCCCTTCGCGGGTAAACCCGCTCCCACAGGATCACGCGAAGTCTGAGTCGAGCGCTGTACTTGTGGGAGCGGGTTTACCCGCGAAGGGGCGCGCAGCGACCCCAATGGGCTCAACTGACTGGCATTTGGGTGGGGCCCGGGTCTGAATGCCCGGGCCAACGCCCCCGCAGCAGCTGTCTTTATTCGTAGATCTGCACGGTTCTGCGCCGCAACGGCCACGTCATCCGTGGCCTGCCGTGGTCGGCGCTCGTGCAATCTCAATCAGGTGAGATTGCGTTATGGATGGTATTTTCCTGCAGCAACTGGTCAACGGCCTGACCCTCGGGTCGGTCTATGGCCTGATCGCCATCGGCTACACAATGGTCTATGGCATTATCGGCATGATCAACTTCGCGCACGGCGAGGTGTACATGATCTCCGCGTACCTCGCGGCGATCAGCCTGGCATTGCTGGCCTACTTCGGCATCGAGTCGTTCCCCTTGCTGATGCTCGGCACGCTGTTGTTCACCGTCGTCGTTACCGGCGTCTACGGCTTCACCATCGAGCGCATCGCCTACAAACCCCTGCGCAACTCCACCCGCCTGGCACCGCTGATCAGTGCCATCGGCATCTCGCTGATCCTGCAGAACTACGCACAGATCAGCCAGGGCGCCCGCCAGCAGGGCGTACCCACGCTGCTCGAAGGCGCCATGCGCATCGACGTCGGCAGCGGTTTCGTACAGCTGACCTACACCAAGATCTTCATCCTGGTCGCCGCGTTCGTCGGCATGGGCCTGCTCACCTACGTGATCAAGTACACCAAGCTCGGCCGCATGTGCCGGGCCACCCAGCAAGACCGCAAGATGGCCTCCATCCTCGGTATCAACACCGACCGGGTGATCTCCTACGTGTTCGTCATCGGCGCGGTGATGGCCGCACTGGCGGGCGTGCTGATCACCATGAACTACGGCACCTTCGACTTCTATGCCGGCTTCATCATCGGCATCAAGGCATTCACCGCTGCCGTATTGGGCGGTATCGGCTCGCTCCCGGGCGCCATGCTTGGCGGGATCATCCTGGGGATCTCCGAGTCGCTGTTCTCCGGTCTGATCAACTCCGACTACAAGGACGTGTTCAGCTTCTCGCTGCTGGTGATGATCCTCATCTTCCGTCCCCAAGGCCTGCTGGGTCGCCCGCTCGTGGCTAAGGTGTGAACATGTCCGCTGCCAATACTGCCCCTGCTGTTGCAAACAAAGGTTTCGATCTCAAACGCAGCCTGCTGGAGACCATCGTCGCCGGCCTGCTGGCCCTTATCGTGTTCGGTCCGGTCGTCGGCGTGGTGCTCGACGGCTACAGCTTCAACGCCCAGCCGTCCCGCGTGGCCTGGCTGGTCGGCGGGGTGATGGTCGGGCGCTTCGTGCTCAGCCTGTTCCTGCAGAGCCCAACCGGCCTGCGCATGCTCCAGGGCTTCGACAGCGGTGGTTCGGGCGTGCACGTGCTGGCGCCGGACTACAAGTCGCGCCTGCGCTACATCATTCCGGCGCTGATCGTGATCGCCATCGTGTTCCCCGTCTTCGCCAACAAGTACCTGCTGACCGTGGTCATCCTCGGCCTGATCTACGTGCTGCTGGGCCTGGGCCTGAACATCGTGGTCGGCCTGGCCGGCCTGCTCGACCTGGGTTACGTGGCGTTCTATGCCATTGGTGCCTACGGCCTGGCGCTGGGCTACCAGTACCTGGGCCTGGGCTTCTGGAGCGTGCTGCCGCTGGCGGCCATCGCCGCCGCGCTGGCGGGGTGCATTCTCGGCTTCCCGGTGCTGCGGATGCACGGCGACTACCTGGCGATCGTGACCCTGGGCTTCGGTGAAATCATCCGCCTGGTGCTGAACAACTGGCTGTCGTTCACCGGCGGCCCGAACGGCATGCCGGCGCCATCGCCGACCATCTTCGGCCTGGAGTTCGGTCGCCGGGCCAAGGACGGCGGGGTGCCGATCCACGAGTTCTTCGGCTTCGAATACAACGCCAACCTCAAGTTCGTGTTCATCTACGCGGTGCTGTTCATCGTTGTGCTGGCAGTGCTGTACATCAAGCACCGGCTGACCCGCATGCCCGTCGGCCGAGCCTGGGAAGCGCTGCGCGAAGACGAGATCGCCTGCCGCTCGATGGGCCTGAACCACGTGCTGGTCAAGCTCTCCGCCTTCACCCTGGGTGCCTCTACCGCAGGCCTTGCCGGCGTGTTCTTCGCCACCTACCAGGGCTTCGTCAACCCGTCGTCGTTCACCTTCTTCGAGTCGGCGCTGATCCTCGCCATCGTCGTGCTGGGCGGCATGGGCTCGACCGTGGGCGTGGTGATTGCTGCCTTCGTGCTGACCGTGGCCCCCGAGCTGCTGCGCAGCTTCTCCGAGTACCGCGTGCTGCTGTTCGGCGTGCTGATGGTGCTGATGATGATCTGGCGACCACGGGGGCTGATCCGCATCAGCCGTACCGGTGTGGTCCCGCGTAAAGGAGTGGCGCCATGAGCGACGAAATCATTCTGTCGGTCGACAACCTGATGATGCAGTTCGGTGGGATCAAGGCGCTCAGCGATGTCAGCCTGAAAGTGAAGCGCAACCAGATCTTCGCCCTGATCGGCCCCAACGGTGCCGGCAAGACCACCGTGTTCAACTGCCTGACCGGTTTCTACAAGGCCAGCGGCGGGCGCATCGAACTGAACGTGCGCGGTAACAGCACCAACGTCATCCAGCTGCTGGGCGAGCGTTTCCAGCCGGCCGACTTCGTGTCCCCCGCGCGTTTCGCCAACCGCATGTACTACAAGATGTTCGGCGGAACCCACCTGGTCAACCGGGCCGGGCTGGCGCGTACTTTCCAGAACATCCGCCTGTTCAAGGAAATGTCGGTGGTGGAGAACCTGCTGGTGGCTCAGCACATGTGGGTCAACCGCAACCTGCTGGCCGGCGTGCTCAACACCAAGGGCTATCGCCAGGCCGAAAGCGAGGCGCTGGACCATGCCTTCTACTGGTTGGAGGTGGTCGACCTGGTCGACTGCGCCAACCGCCTGGCCGGCGAACTTTCCTATGGCCAGCAGCGCCGCCTGGAGATCGCCCGGGCCATGTGCACGCGGCCCAAGATCATCTGCCTGGACGAACCGGCCGCCGGCCTCAACCCGCAGGAAACCGAGGCGCTCAGCCGCATGATCCGCGTGCTGCGCGACGAGCATGACATCACCGTGGTGCTGATCGAGCACGACATGGGCATGGTCATGAGCATTTCCGACCACATCGTCGTGCTCGACCACGGCAACGTGATCGCCGAAGGCGCGCCGCAGGATATCCGCCACAACCCGACGGTGATCGCCGCCTACCTGGGTGCCGACGAAGAGGAACTGGTATGACCGCACCCATTCTCGAACTGAAGGACCTCGAGGTGTTCTACGGGCCGATCCAGGCCCTGAAGAAAGTCTCGATGCACATCAACGAAGGCGAGACGGTGAGCCTGATCGGCGCCAATGGCGCGGGCAAGTCGACCTTGTTGATGTCGATCTTCGGCCAGCCCCGGGCGGCCTCCGGGCAGATTGTCTACCGTGGCACCGACATCACCCGCAAGTCGTCGCACTACATCGCCTCCAACGGCATCGCCCAGTCCCCCGAAGGGCGCCGGGTGTTCCCCGACATGACCGTCGAGGAAAACCTGATGATGGGCACCATCCCCATCGGCGACAAACATGCCGACGAGGACATGCAGCGCATGTTCTCGTTGTTCCCCAGGCTCAAGGAGCGGCGTAACCAGCGGGCGATGACCATGTCCGGTGGCGAGCAGCAGATGCTCGCCATCGCCCGGGCATTGATGAGCCGGCCCAAGCTGTTGCTGCTCGACGAGCCGTCGCTGGGGCTGGCGCCGATCGTGGTCAAGCAGATCTTCGCTACCTTGCGTGAGCTGGCGCAGAGCGGGATGACCATCTTCCTGGTGGAGCAGAACGCCAACCATGCGCTGAAGCTCTCGGACCGCGCCTATGTGATGGTCAACGGGCAGATCCGCATGACCGGTACCGGGCAAGAGCTGCTGGTCAACGAGGAGGTGCGTAACGCCTATCTGGGCGGGCACTGAGCTGGCAATCGCGGGGCAAGCCCGCTCCCACGAGTCAGCAGGCTCACTCGCCTTGGCAGACTCACAGCGTGGGAGCGGGCTTGCCCCGCGATGCTTTTTATGCTCGGTCCAGCATGTGGACAACTTGTCGCATATCTTTCTCGAAGCACTCCACAACCCCCTCGCAAGCCCTTGTTTCCACAGGTACAAAACTTTCCACGGATTATGTGGAACCGCCTGTGGAAAACATGGTGGCACCTCGCTGTACGCCTTTGTTTTCAAGGTCTTCAAGGGTCTGTACGTTTTTTGATCATGTACGCTTTGTGGTTGATTCAACGACTGTTTTTGCCTGCAGGAGGACGTGGCCACAGGGTGCGGATATCTGTGGATAACTCTGTGCAAAAACCTTGGACAGACTGCCGCAGGCGGCATGGTTGAAAGCGTTGCGCCATCACTGAGAGATTTCCACAGGACCTCGGCCGAGCAAAAGGTTCCGCGCAACCGACGAGTTGCCCCCAATCCGTGGGGAAAGGCTTGTGGATAAGGTGCGCATAGCTCTCTCAGGGCCATCTAGCACGGGGTCTTCAAGGCTTTGATCGTTTTTTGACCAGGCATTGAAACGGTTGTCGCCAGGGCGTGCGCCGGGCATGCTGCGAGGCCTGCAGCACGTAATCCACAGCCAAGGAGAAGAGCATGACATCCACCGTATTCATTACTGGCGCGACTTCCGGTTTCGGTGAGGCCACCGCCCGCCGTTTCGCCGAGGCCGGCTGGAAGCTGGTCCTCACCGGCCGTCGCCAGGAGCGCCTGGATGCCCTGCGCGCCGAGCTGTCGGCCAAGACCGAAGTGCATACCCTGGTGGTCGATGTGCGTGACCGCAAAGCCATGGAGGCGGCCATCGCCAGCCTGCCGCCGGCCTTCGACAAACTGCAGGGCCTGGTCAACAACGCCGGCTTGGCGCTGGGTGTCGATGCTGCGCAGAACTGCAGCCTGGACGACTGGGAAACCATGGTCGACACCAACATCAAGGGCCTGATGTACACCACCCGCCTGCTGCTGCCACGCCTGATCGCCCACGGCCGTGGCGCGTCGATCCTCAACGTCGGCTCGGTGGCGGGCAACTACCCGTACCCAGGCGCCAACGTGTACGGCGGCACCAAGGCATTCGTCGGCCAGTTCTCGCTGAGCCTGCGCTGCGACCTGCGCGGTACCGGGGTGCGGGTGAGCAATATCGAGCCAGGCCTGTGCGAGAGCGAGTTCTCGCTGGTGCGCTTCGGCGGTGACCAGGCCAAGTACGACGCCACCTATGCCGGTGCCGAGCCGATCCAGCCGCAGGACATCGCCGAGACTATCTTCTGGATCCTCAACCAGCCGGCGCACATCAACATCAACAGCCTCGAGCTGATGCCGGTGAGCCAGGACTGGGCAGGTTTCTCGATCGACCGCTCGGCCAAGGGCTGAGCCAATTGATAGGGGCCGCCTTGCGGCCCATTCGCGGGGCAAGCCGGCACTCACAGACTGTGGGAGCGGGCTTGCCCCGCGATTGCGTCAGTCCAGGCGCTGCAAACCTTCCAGGCAGGTCGCCAAGTGATAAGGCGTAGTCGAAGGCATGTCATGCCGGCTGACCGCGCCATTGCCATCCCGGCACTCATGCCAGCCGCCGTCATGCAGGAACTGCCCTTGCAGGGCCTGCAACTGCCCAAGCAATTTTTCAGCGCTGGCCGAGCGCAGTACCAGCGCCCGCAGATACTCCGCCTGGGCCCAGATCCGCTGGGTGGAGTCGAGCACCTTGCCGTCCACATCCAGCATCGCCAGCACCGCCGAATCCTTCACCCCGCACTGTTCGGCGTAGCCGAACGCCCGGCTGATGGAGGCATGCAGCGGCGTGCCGCGCAGCAGCGGCGAACTGTCGAGCAGGTAGAACCATTCGAACTGATGGCCAGGCTCGAACCAGTTATCCACAGCCCCGCGCGGTTTCTCCAGCATCAGGCCGTGTTGCGCTTCGACGAATTGCGCCTGCAGGGCATCGCACAGTTGCAGCAACGCCTGGCGTACCGCTTCATCCTCACGTACCGCCAACACCTGCAGGAAAGCTTCGGCCAGGTGCATCTGTGGGTTCTGCAACGGGCCGCTGCCCAGGTCCGACCAGTCTTCACCCAGGCTGGCCTCGTACAGGCCATCGTCACGGGCGAACTGCTCGGCCACCACTTCAAGTGCCGCATTGAGGGTGGCCTCTACCAGGCCTTCACCCACCTTGCCCCAGTAATGTGCGCAGGCAAACACGATGAAGGCGTGGGTATAGAGGTCCTTGCGCCGATCCAGCGGCTTGCCTTGGGCGTCGATGCTGTAGAACCAGCCGCCGTGCTCGGCGTCATGAAAGTGTTTTTGCAGCGAGCGGAACAGCGCCGCCGCGCGTTCGGCCGCGCCCGGTTGTTCGATACGGCTGCTGAACAGGTACAGCTGGCGCGCGCAGGCCATGGCGCGGTAGCGCTGTACCGGCAGCGGGCGGTGTTGGGCGTCCAGGGCTTCATAGGGCAGCGCCATCTCGGCGTTCCAGCCCGGGCCTTGCCACAGCGGCACGATGCGTTCGGCGAAGTGCTGTTGGAAACGGGTCAAAGCTAGGCGGGGGTCGGACATGCTGGCGCTCATGGACGGTCGGGCAGGGCGCCATGGTAGCAGACGGGGTTCAGGGTTGCTTGTGCCGGCCCTATCGCGGGGCAAGCCCGCTCCCACGTTGTACTGCGTGGGAGCGGGCTTGCCCCGCGATAAGGTCGTGAAGGCGAAATCAGTTCAGCCCGGGTTCCCCAACCCCTGCCAATGCCGCGCACCCACGAATATGAAGCGCAACTGCTGGGTGATCTTCTCCTGCGCCGTCATCGCCTGAGGGTTGCCCGGCTCCGGGCTGTCGATCAGTTCCGGCAGGGTGGCGAACACGGTCTTGACCACCAGGTCGGCCATCACCGCCAGGGCGGCGCTGTCCAGGTGCTGCCAGCGCGGCATGCGCGCAAGGTCGGTGGCCAGGTCGTTGCTGATGTCCTGGCGCAGGCGGGCGATGGCCTGGCGTACGGCTTGCGAGCCGCCGTACTGTTCGCGGGCCAGGAACAGGAACTGGGCGCGGTGGGCGGTGACCACATCGAGGAAGATGCGCACCGAGGCGTCGGTGATGCCACCCAGCTCGAATTCGTTGTGCCGCACCAGGCGGATGGTCTGGCGGAAGGTGGTGTCGATCTCGGCGACCAGGGCCAGGCCCAGGGTGTCCATGTCGGGGAAGTGACGGTAGAAGCCAGTGGGCACGATGCCGGCAGCCTTGGCCACTTCGCGCAGGCTGATGCTGCCAAAGCCACGGCCGCTCTCCATGAGCTGGCAGGCGGCGTCCAGCAGGGCCTGGCGGGTCTGTAGCTTCTGTTCGGCACGCGGCAGCATGGGGCGGGATTCTGTGGCTGTGAGGCCGGCCATTCTGGATAAAAAAACAAAGCCCGGTCAATGGACCGGGCTAGGAGGGGAGCAGATACAGCGGGGCGGTTTGTAGTTTTCGGTCATGGCGATCAGCTCACACGGCTGAGTTCGACCAGGCGATCCGAGCCACCTTCGGCGACGCGGTTGTTGCGTTCGATCAGACGATCCGAGCCACCTTCGGCGACGCGGTTGTTGCGTTCGAGCAGACGGTCCGAGCCACCTTCGGCGACGCGGTTGTTGCGTTCGAGCAGACGGTCCGAGCCACCTTCGGCGACGCGGTTGTTGCGTTCGATCAGACGATCCGAGCCACCTTCGGCGACGCGGTTGTTGCGTTCGATCAGACGATCCGAGCCACCTTCGGCGACACGGTTGTTGCGTTCGATCAGGCGGTCCGAGCCACCTTCAGCGACGCGACCGGCACGTTCCTGCAGGCGTTCGGCGCCACCTTCAGCCAGGGTGTTCAGCGGCTGGGCAACAGTGGCTGCGCTGGAGCGCGATTCGGCGCTCAGGTGCTGGTCTTCAGCGGGCAGGGCGAAAGCGTTGGCGGCAAGTACGGACAGGGTCAGGCTCAGCAGCAGATGGCGTTTCATGATTCGGTGCTCCTCTCGGGGGCTGAAAAGTGGCTACGGAGGCAATGCTACGCCGCGTAACGCCAGAGAGAAGTTCATCAGGGTAATGGTAACAATCGACGCTATTGATACTCAGGTGCGACAGCTCTGAATCAAGGGTTGTGGCGATGATGGCGGCAGTGTGCGCTGCCGATTTCGCAGTAACACCCTGGCGCGTGGCAGACCAATAGCGCAGAAAAGTGCCAGGAAAACTTCGTTATCATGGCAACCCGGACTAAACCCTGCGGGTTTTCGTCAGTCCGACATGTTAAGTGCCATCGTTATGCCCGCCTCATGCCCTGCAGCCAGGAGAACCCCGCAATGACGCGCCCCGCCAGAATCCTTGTCTGGACCTTCGCCACCCTGGCCACGCTGCTGGCGATCCTGGTAGTGGTTATTGCCACCTTCGACTGGAACCGCGTAAAGCCACTGCTCAACGAGAAGGTGTCCGAGGCCCTGCATCGGCCCTTCGCGATCAACGGCAACCTCGCCGTGCACTGGCGCACCGCACCGGAAGAAGGCGGCTGGCGCGCCTTCGTGCCCTGGCCGCATTTCACCGCCGAAGACCTCACGCTGGGCAATCCGGACTGGCTCAAGGAGCCGCGCATGGTCGGCCTCGAGCGGGTCGAGTTCCGCCTGGCGCCACTGCCGTTGATCGTCCAGCGCATCAGCATCCCGCGCATCGACCTGGTCAAGCCCAGCGCCAGCCTCACCCGGCTGGCCGACGGCCGCGCCAACTGGACCTTCGACTTCGGGCCCAAGGACGAGAATGAGCCCCCGTCGAAATGGGTGTTGGACATCGGCGCCATCGGCTTCGACCAGGGCAATGTCAGCTTCGACGACCAGACCCTCAAGACCAGCCTGAAGGTGCAGATCGACCCGCTGGGCAAGCCGATCCCGTTCAGCGACATCGTCGGCAAGGCCCGCGCCGAGAAAGCCGGCAACGCCCAGGCCTACGCCTTCGGCCTCAAGGCCCAGGGCCGCTACAAGGGCCAGGCAGTGGCGGCCACCGGCAAGATCGGCGGCCTGCTGGCGCTGCAGGATGCCAGCCAGCCGTTCCCGCTGCAGGCCGACGCCCGCATCGGCGACACCCAGGTGGCACTGAGCGGTACCCTGACCGACCCGCGCAACCTGGGCGCCCTCGACCTGCGCCTGAAGCTGTCTGGCAGCAGCCTGGGCAACCTCTACCCGCTCACCGGCGTGACCTTGCCGGACACCCCGGCTTATGAAACCGACGGCCACCTCAACGCCAACCTGCATGCTGCCGAGGGGGCGCAGTTCCGCTACGAGGGCTTCAACGGCAAGATCGGCGCCAGCGATATCCATGGCGACCTGGCGTTCGTCGCCAGCCAGCCCCGGCCGAAACTGACAGGCAACCTGGTGTCGAACCAGTTGCTGTTCAAGGACCTTGCACCGCTGATCGGCGCCGACTCCAACAGCCAGCAGAAAGCCCGTGGCGGCGCCAGCAAACAGCCGGCGGGCAAGGTGTTGCCGGTAGAAGAGTTCCGCACCGAGCGCTGGCGGGCCATGGATGCCGATGTCACGTTCGCCGGCAAGCGCATCGTCCACAGCGAGCAGTTGCCGTTCAACGACCTGGCCGCCCATGTGATCCTCGACGATGGCCTGTTGCGCCTGGAGCCGCTGCGCTTCGGCGTGGCCGGCGGCAACCTCGATTCCAATATCAGCCTGGACGGGCGCAGCACACCGTTGCAAGGGCGGGCCAAGCTCACTGCCCGCGGGTTCAAGCTCAAGCAGCTGTTCCCAAGCTTTGCGCCGATGCAGACCAGCTTCGGTGAACTCAATGGCGATGCCGACCTGCGCGGGCGCGGCAACTCGGTGGCGGCCTTGCTCGGCACCTCGAACGGTGACCTGCGCCTGCTGATCAACGATGGCGCGATCAGCCGCAGCCTCATGGAAATCGCCGGGCTCAATGTCGGCAATTACGTGGTCGGCAAGCTGTTCGGCGACGAGGACGTGAAGATCAACTGCGCGGCCGCCGATGTGGGCATCAAGGATGGCCTGGCCACGACCCGCCTGTTCGTCTTCGATACCGAGAACGCGATCATCTACATCAACGGCACGGCCAACTTCGCCAGCGAGCAGCTGGACCTGAAGATCACCCCGGAATCCAAGGGCGTGCGGCTGTTCTCGCTGCGCTCGCCGTTGTATGTGCGCGGGCCGTTCGCCAAGCCGAATGCCGGCGTGCAGGCGGTGCCGCTGGCGCTGCGTGGCGCGGGGATGGTGGCCTTGGGTGTGGTGGTGGGGCCGGCGGCGGGGCTGCTGGCGCTGATCGCGCCGAGCAGTGGCGATGCGCCGAACCAGTGCACGCCGCTGTTGCAGCAGATGAAAGCCGGCAAGGCGCCGGCTGCGGTGAACAAAGGTCGTTGAAGTGCGTGGGAGCGGCGGTTCGGCGCCCCGACTTGCCCCGCGATGGTTTCAAGGCCATCGCGGGGCAAGCCCGCTCCCACGTAGGTATTGTGTTTACAACCCCTGCAACAGATCCGACATATCGTCCGCGTGCTCCTCTTCCTGCGCCAGGATGTCCTCGAAGATCCGCCGTGTGGTCGGGTCGCTGTCGCCGATGAACTGGATGATCTCGCGATAGCTGTCGATGGCGATGCGCTCGGCCACCAGGTCTTCCAGCACCATTTCCTTCAGGTTCTTGCCCTCCACGTACTGGGCATGTGAATGCTTGCTCAGGTTGTCCGGGTTGAAGTCCGGCTCGCCGCCCAGCTGCTCGATGCGCTCGGCCAGCTTGTCGGCGTGCTCGGCTTCCTGGGTGGCATGCTCGAGGAATTCCGCTGCCGCAACACTGGCCTTGATGCCGCTGGCCATGAAGTAGTGGCGCTTGTAGCGCAGCACGCACACAAGCTCGGTGGCCAGCGACTCGTTGAGCAGGCGCAGGATCTTCTCGCGGTCGGCCTGGTAACCCTCGGTCACCGCGCCGTTTTCAGCGTGCTTGCGCGCACGTTCGCGCAGGGTCTTCACATCGGTCAGTTCAACGCTCATGTTCATCTCCGAAAACATCAGGGTGGTCATGCGCCGTGGGCGGCGTCGCTGTCTTGCTGGCGTTGCTTGCACGTCTTGAAGCCCTTGGCATCGACATGCCCGGTGGCGTCAAAGCGTACGTAGTAGGCCTGCTGGTGGCCGTCGCGGTTGAGGATGTAGTCGTTGCAGGTGCCGCCATGGGGCAGGTCGATGACATTCGACGGGTTGCCACCGATGGCGATGACCTTCTGCATGGTCATGCCGTTTTCCACCTGCTTGACCAGCGGCTGGTCGCGGTAGGTCACGTAGTCCACCGGGTTTTCCGGGCGGCTGCTGCAGGCGGCGAGGGTGGCGCTTGCCAGAAGAATGGCCAGGGTCTGCTTGTACATGGTCCCGCTCCTTGCTCGAGGGTCTGTTTTGCTTGGAACCGCGCGGCGCGCCAGGAGTTCGATTGCGCAGGGCGCAAACGGCGCTGTAGTGTGGGCCGGTCGTCCATGGAGAGGGGCTGGGGCAATGACGCAGGCGTTGGCTACACGCTATCCACTGGTGCTGGTGCCGGGCATGCTCGGGTTTGTGCGCTTGCTGCTCTATCCCTACTGGTTCGGCATTGTCCCGGCCTTGCGCCGGGGCGGCGCGCAGGTGTTCCCGGTGCAGGTCTCACCCCTGCATGGCAGCGAGGTGCGCGGCGAACAGCTGCTGGCCATCATCGAAGACATCTGCCAGCGCACGGGGGCCGAAAAGGTCAACCTGATCGGCCACAGCCAGGGCGCGCTGAGTGCCCGCTATGCGGCGGCGAAACGCCCCGACCGGGTAGCCTCGGTGACCTCGGTGGCCGGGCCCAACCATGGCTCGGAGCTGGCCGACCACCTGGAGCGCACGGCACCGGGCGACTCACCCCAGGGGCGTATCCTCAAGGCTGTGCTGCACGGCCTGGCGGTGTTGCTGGTGTGGCTGGAGACCGGCTGGCGCCGGGATCCGCTGCCGATCGACGTGCATGCCTCGCATCAGTCACTGACCTGCGCCGGGGTGGCGCTGTTCAACCAGGCTTATCCACAGGGGCTGCCCGAGGTCTGGGGCGGGGAAGGGCCGGGTGAGGTGAACGGCGTGCGCTACTACTCCTGGTCCGGCACCCTGCAGCCCGGGCGCACCGACCAGGGGCGCAATCGCTTCGATGGCAGCAACCGCTTCTGCCGCCTGTTCGCCCGCAGCTTCGTAAGGGAGAAAGGCCAGTGCGATGGCATGGTTGGGCGCTTCAGTTCGCACCTGGGCCAGGTGATCGGTGATGACTATCCGCTCGATCACCTGGACATCGTCAACCAGTCGCTCGGCGCGGTGGGCAAGGGCGCCGAGCCGGTGCGGCTGTTTACCGAGCATGCCGCTCGGCTCAAGGCGGCGGGGTTGTGATCCAGCGGCCAGCGCGTACCCTGTGGGAGCGGCTTTAGCCGCGAAACAGACGACGCGGTGGATGGCACCGGCTGCGCCGGTGTTCGCGGGTGAACCCGCTCCCACAGGTACTCACTCAATCAACAAGTCATGTGCAGTTCTATGAGGCACGACGCACCGGCGTAGTCCAACGCTCGGCCAGCAGCACCCCCACCAGGGTCAGCAACCCGCCAACCAAGTGATAGCTGGCCAACTGCTCATCCAGTACCAGCGCGGCAATCACCGCCGTCACCACCGGCAGCAAGTTGAAGAACAGCGTGGTCCGGCTCGGCCCCAGCCGGTGCACCGCCTGCATCCATACCCGTGGCGCGACCATCGAGGCCAGCACGCAGGCATACACCACCAGGCCGATGTTTTGGCCGTTCAGCCCGGTCTTGGGCGACAGCAGGAACAGTGGCAGCAGCACCAGGATCGCCACCAGGATCTGCAGGTACAGCAGTTGCATCGGCGGCAGGCGCAGTTGCCATTTCTTCAGCAGAAAGCTGTACAGCGCATAGGCGAAGGTGGCCACCAGCATCATCAGGTCGCCGCTGTTCAGGCCCTGGTGCAGCAGCGCCGAAGGTTGGCCGGCCGAGACCACCTCGAGCACGCCGAAGAACGACACCAGCGCGCCGAGCAAGGCGCCGTAGCTCAGGCGCTGGCCCAGCCAGGCGATGGACAGCGCCAGCGACATCAGCGGCATCAGCGACAGGATGATGCCCATGTTGGTGGCGCTGGTGATGCCGGCGGCGAAGTAGGCCAGGCTCTGGTAGATGGCCATGCCCAGCACGCCCAGGACGAAGACCTTGGCCAGGTGCGGGCGGATCGCTGCGCGGTTGCGCCATACCTGGGGCAGCAGGAAGGGGGTGAACAGCAGGCCGGCCAGCAGCCAGCGGTAGAAGCCGATCTCGGCCGGGTAGATGGCCCCGGCGGACAGCTTGGTGACCACGGTGTTGCCGGCCCAGATGAGGATGGCGGTGAGGGGGAAGAGGTAGTTCATGAGGCATCTCGGATAACGGTGAACACCTGTGGGAGCGGGCTTGCCCCGCGATGGCGGCCGCCTGGGTGACAATACCGGGGCAGGTGACGCAATCGTGGGGCAAGCCCGCTCCCACGGGGAGAGTGTGATGCCTGGCATTATCGATTGTCTGTTCGAAAGTCTATACTCCCATCCAGACAACCCGCCCCGCGAAGCAGCCAACATGCCCCGCCAGTACCTCGACATCCCGCAATTCGACCAGCTCCCCGCCCCGGTCTACTTCCGCTACGACGAATTCGGCGCCGGCAGCCAGAGCGCGCCCCATCGCCACCCCTGGGGCCAGCTCAACTACGCCTCCCACGGCGTCATGCACCTGGATGTCGAAGGCCAGCGCTTCATCTCGCCGCCGAACTACGCCGTGTGGGTGCCGCCGGGCACCGAGCACGGCTGCTACAACCCCCAGGCCATCGTCTACCGCTCGGTGTACCTGGACCGCAGCCTGTGCGCCGAACTGCCGGCCCAGCCCTGCAGCCTGGTGGTCAGCGACATCCTCAAGGCGATCCTCGGCGACTTCGCCCGGCGCGACCTCAAGGTGGCCCAGGACGCCTGCGACCAGCGCCTGGTCCAGGTGTTGCTCGACCAACTGCACCAGGCGCCGCGGCAAACCTGCTACCTGCCGTTCGCCCACAGCGACAGCCTGGGCCAGGTGCTCGCCGGCCTGCAGGCCGAACCCGGCGACAACCGCCCACTGGCCGACTGGGCCGCGCAGGTGCATGTCAGCGAGCGCACCCTGGCCCGGCACTTTCTGCGCGAGCTGGGCATGAGCTTCGGCGAGTGGCGCCTGCGCCTGCGCTTTCTGCGGGCCATCGAGGCGCTGGAGGCCGGCACGCCGATCCAGGCCATCGCCTTCGACCTCGGCTACAGCAGCGGCTCGGCGTTCATCGCCATGTTCCAGCGCCAGGCCGGCTGCACGCCGGAGCAGTACCGGCGGCAGGCCCGGGCAGAGATGTAAGATTTGTTGTCTACACTCTGCTCGACAGGCGCGCATCCGGCGCGCCGCCAAGGAGACCACTCCATGAAGCTGCTGCATGTGCCACTGCTGGTGTTGGGCATGTTGATCGCAGGGCAAGGATTCGCCGCCACCGCGCAACAGGAAAAGATGAAGACCTGCAACGCCGACGCCACCGCCAAGGCGCTCAAGGGCGATGAGCGCAAGGCGTTCATGAGCACCTGCCTGAAGAAGGATGTGCCGCAGACCCAGCAGGACAAGATGAAGACCTGCAACGCCGACGCCACCACCAAGGCGCTCAAGGGCGACGAGCGCAAGGCGTACATGAGCGACTGCCTGAAGAAGAAATGACCTGCGCCTATGCCTGTGCTTTGAAGGCTGGCAGACTGCGGGACTTTCCGCTGTCTGCCGTCGAGGCTGTATGACCTTCACCCCCCGCCAGATCTCCCTTGCCAGCCTGGTCATCGTCATCGCCGGCCTGTTGCTGGCATTGCCCCTGAAGTTGCTCCCCAGCCTGCTGGCCGGGCTGTTGGTGTTCGAGCTGGTCAACATGCTCACCCCGCGCCTGCAGCCGCTGATCGCCGGGCAGCGCGCCCGCTGGCTGGCGGTCGCCCTGCTGGGCACGCTAGTGGTGAGCACCCTGACCCTGCTGTTCGCCGGTGCCTTCAGCTTCCTGTTGCACGAAGCCGAGAACCCCGGCGCCTCGCTGGACAAGTTCATGGCCCTGGTCGAGCGTGCCCGTGGCCAGTTGCCGCCGTTCATCGAAGCCTACCTGCCGGCCAGCGCCGCCGAGTTCAAGGTGGCCATCGGCGACTGGATCAAGAGCCACCTGAGCGACCTGCAGCTGGTGGGCAAGGGCATGGCGCACATGTTCGTGACGCTGCTGATCGGCATGATCCTCGGCGCCATCGTCGCCTTGCAGCGCATCCCCGACATTTCCCGGCGCAAGCCCCTGGCCGCGGCCTTGTTCGAGCGCCTGAGCCTGCTGGTGCAGGCGTTTCGCAACATTGTTTTCGCGCAGATCAAGATCTCGCTGCTCAACACCGCGTTCACCGGCATCTTCCTGGCCGTGGTGCTGCCGCTGTTCGGCGTGCACCTGCCGCTGACCAAGACGCTGATCGTGCTGACCTTCCTGCTCGGCCTGCTGCCGGTGATCGGCAACCTGATGTCCAACACCCTGATCACCATCGTCGGGATGTCGCTGTCGATCTGGGTGGCGGCGGCGGCGCTGGGCTACCTGATCGTGATCCACAAGGTCGAGTACTTCCTCAACGCGCGGATCGTCGGCGGGCAGATCAGTGCCAAGGCCTGGGAGCTGTTGCTGGCGATGCTGGTGTTCGAGGCCGCGTTCGGGCTGCCGGGGGTGGTGGCGGGGCCGATTTACTATGCGTACCTGAAGAGTGAGCTCAAGCGGATGGAGCTGGTCTGAGGGATTGCTTGAACCTGTACCGGCCTCTTCGCGGGTAAACCCGCTCCCACAGGTTCACCGCTGCCTTCAAGGCATAGCTAATCCTGTGGGAGCGGGTTTACCCGCGAAGAGGCCAGTGCAGGCTAAAGATCAGATTGTGCCGTACCGCTTGCGCGCCTCGATCGCCAGCCCGCTACCGATGCTGCCGAAGATATTCCCTTCCACATGCCGCGCATTGGGCAGCATGGCCGCCACGCTGTTGCGCAGTGCCGGGATACCGCTGGAACCGCCGGTGAAGAACACCGTGTCCACCTGGCCTTCATTCACCCCAGCCCTGGCCAGCAGCTCGGTCACGCTGCCACGCACACGCTCCAGCAAGCCATCGATGGCATCCTCGAACAACGCGCGGGTCAGCTCGGCAGAAAGCCCCGGCTCGATGCGGCCAAAGTCGACGCTACGGCTGTCGCGGTCGGTCAGCTCGATCTTGCTGGCCTCCACTTCCATCGCCAGCCAGTGCCCGGCGCGCTCTTCGATCAGCTTGAACAGGCGGTCGATGCCCAGGGTGTCCTCGATGTCGTAGCGCATGTTGCCCAGCGCCAGCTGCGACTTCTGCGAGTACAGGGCGTTGATGGTGTGCCAGGTGGCCAGGTTGAGGTGGTAGCTGGTGGGCATCAGCGCGCCGCTCTTCATCCGGCTGCCGTAGCCGAACAGCGGCATCACGCCCTGCAGGCTCAACTGCTTGTCGAAGTCGGTACCGCCGATGTGCACGCCGCCGGTGGCGAGGATGTCGTCCTGGCGCTCGTCCACCAGGTGACGCTCGGGCGACAGGCGGATCAGGGTAAAGTCCGAGGTACCACCGCCGATATCGACGATCAGCACCAGCTCTTCCCGGCTGATGCCCGACTCGTAGTCGAACGCCGCGGCGATCGGCTCGTACTGGAACGACACGTCCTTGAAACCGATCTTGCGCGCCACCTCGGCCAGGGTGTCCTCGGCCTCCTGGTCGGCAGCCGGGTCTTCGTCGACGAAGAACACCGGGCGGCCCAGCACCACCTGGTCGAACTCGCGGCCGGCGGCGGCTTCGCCACGCTTTTTCAGCTCGCCGATGAACATGCCCAGCAGGTCCTTGAACGGCAGGGCGCTGCCCAGCACGCTGGTGTCGTGCTTGATCAGCTTGGAACCCAGCAGGCTCTTGAGCGAGCGCATCAGGCGGCCTTCGTAGCCTTCCAGGTACTCGTGCAGGGCCAGGCGGCCGTACACCGGGCGACGTTCCTCGATGTTGAAGAAGACCACCGAAGGCAGGGTGATCTTGCCGTCTTCCAGGGCGATCAGCGACTCGACGCCCGGGCGGTGCCAGCCGACCGTGGAGTTGGAGGTGCCAAAATCGATGCCGAGGGCGCGGGCCGGGGATACGTCAGACATGAGGGGAAAGCTTCCGGAGGCAAAACGGCCGCGCAGTGTATGCCAGTTGGCTACAGAATCAAGACCGGTCGTCTGCCGTGAGGCAAAGCCAAGCGCACCTTGAAAGGCTATGCTTGGCCCCTATCTTCAGTTGCAACCTGCACTTTTCACATTGGTGATCCACAGATGGACTTCAAAGACTATTACAAGATACTCGGCGTCGAACCGAGCGCGGACGAGAAGGCGATCAAGGCCGCGTACCGCAAGCTCGCGCGCAAGTATCACCCCGACGTCAGCAAGGAGCGTGACGCCGAGGACAAATTCAAGGAGGCCAACGAGGCCTACGAAGTGCTTGGCGACAAGGACAAGCGCGCCGAGTTCGACGAAATCCGCAAGTACGGCGGCCAGCACGGCCGGCCGTTCCAGGCCCCGCCTGGCTGGCAGAGCCGCGGCGGCAATGGCGGCGGCGGTTTCGAGGGCGGCGACTTCTCCGACTTCTTCAGTTCGATCTTCGGCGCCCGGGGTGGCAACCCCTTCGGTGGTGGCGGCCGGCAACAGCGCAGTACCGGCAGGCGAGGGCAGGACGTGGAACTGGAACTGGCGGTCTTCCTTGAAGAGACCCTGAACAACGAATCCAAGCAGATCAGCTTCCAGGTGCCGCAGACCAACGGCGCCGGGCAGCGCACCGGGTTCACCACCAAGACCCTGAACGTGAAGATCCCCGCCGGGGTGACCGACGGCGAGCGCATCCGCCTCAAGGGCCAGGGCGCGCCGGGTGTGGGCGGTGGCGCCAACGGCGACCTGTTCCTGACCCTGCGTATGGCACCGCACCCGCTGTTCGATGTCGAAGGCCATGACCTGATCATCACCGTGCCGCTGGCCCCGTGGGAGGCCGCGCTGGGCGCCAAGGTGGCGGTGCCGACCCTGACCGGCAAGATCAACCTGACCATCCGCCCCGACAGCCAGAGCGGCCAGCGCCTGCGGGTCAAGGGCATGGGCCTGTTGAACAAGCAGGGCGAGCGCGGCGACCTCTATGCGCAGTTGAAAGTGGTCATGCCCGCCCAGTCCGACGCCGCCGCGCGCGAGCTGTGGACCCAGCTCTCCGAGAAAGCCGCGTTCAATCCGAGGACTCAATGGAGTAAGTGATCATGAGCAGCACCCTGATCGTTCAACTGGACATGCGTACCCTTTGCCAGGAGGCCGATGTCACGGCCGACTGGGTGATCGAGATCGTCGAGCACGGCATTGTTGAACCGTCGGGTCGAACGCCTGACGAATGGCTGTTCGATGACCGCGCGCCGGTGACCTTGAAGCGCGCGGTGAAGCTGCATCAGGAGCTGGAGCTGGAGTGGGAAGGGGTGGCGCTGGCGCTGGAGCTGCTGGAAGAGGTGCAGCAGTTGCGCAGCGAAAACAGCATGTTGCGCCAGCGCTTGGGCAGGTTTACCCAGATGTGAAGTCGCGTCGCGGACCTGTGGGAGCGGGTTTACCCGCGAATCAGGCAGTGCGGTGTATGGCACCGGCTTCGCCGGTGTTCGCGGGTAAACCCGCTCCCACAGGTGACGTCGATTTGCTGTGGGAGCGGGCTTGCCCCGCGATGGCCCTAACGCCGCTCTGAAGCCGGCACCAGCACCTTGAAATACGACGCAGTGGCCCGATACACCCCATCCGGCCCACAGGCATAGTCCGGAATCTCCCCCGCCTTGCTGTACCCTTGCGCCCGATAGAACGCCTCCGCGCCAGAACCGGCCTCAGTATCCAGATACAGCATCCCCCGCCTGATCCGCAGGGCATCGGCCTCCAGCGCATTCATCAGTTGCTGCCCCAACCCACGCCGCCGTGCATCGCTGTGCACCAGCAGTTTCTGCACCTCGGCTCGGTTCAGCCCATTGGGCTTCAGGCACAGGCCCAGCTGTACGCTGGCCAGCACCTCATGGCCCTGGGCGATCACCCATAACAGTTGCTCGCCACTGGCCAGGCGCGCCTTCACCTCATCGAAATAGGCATTGGCCTGCTGCTCGTCGATATCCGCGAGAAAGCCCACCGAAGCCCCCTGTCGCACCGCATCCAGCAGCAGGGCCACCAGGCCCTCGCGGTAATAGGCCAGGCCTTCGTGGGTGACGCGTTGCAGGTGGGCGGCGTTCATGGGGTTCAGCTCCTTGAGGGGGGAAGGGCGTTCTCGTCCAGGTTCAGCTGCATGAAGGTCAGGTCCAGCCAACGGCCGAACTTCACGCCCACCTGGGCCATCTGCCCGGTGATGGCGAAGCCCAGGCGTTCGTGCAGGCGGATCGACGCGGCGTTGCCGCTCTCGATGGCGGCGACCATCACATGTTTGTCGCAGGTGCGCGCACGTTCGATCAGTGCCGCCATCAGGATCGGCCCCAGGCCTTTGCCACGCTGGTCGCCACGGATGTACACCGAGTGCTCGACGGTGTGCCGGAAGCCTTCGAAGGGCCGCCAGTCGCCGAACGAGGCATAGCCTAGAACCCCGGTTTCATCCACCGCCACCAGGATCGGATAGCCCTGCTGCGCGCGGGCCTCGAACCAGGCCTGGCGGTTGGCCAGGTCGACCGGGGTTTCGTTCCAGATCGCCGTGGTGTTGCGCACGGCGTCGTTGTAGATGTCGAGGATGCCCGGCAGGTCTTCGGCCAGGGCATCGCGCAGCGGGTAACTCATGACGGCATCTCGCAAGGGAAGTCTGTGCAGATTAAATGGTAACCAGGCCGCGTACACCTTCGGCCTGCATGTTTTCACCCCGGCCACGCTGGACGATCTCGCCGCGGGCCATCACCAGGTACTGGTCGGCCAGTTCCTCGGCGAAGTCGTAGAACTGCTCTACCAGAAGGATGGCCATGTCGCCCCGGTCGGCGAGCTTGCGGATCACCGCGCCGATTTCCTTGATCACCGAGGGCTGGATGCCTTCGGTCGGTTCGTCGAGGATCAGCAGGCGCGGGCGGCTGGCCAGGGCACGGCCGATGGCCAGCTGTTGCTGCTGGCCGCCGGACAGGTCGCCGCCACGGCGCTGTTTCATTTGCTCCAGCACCGGGAACAGTTCGTAGATGAACGCGGGTACCTCCCGTGCCTCGCGGGCCGGGAAGCGCGACAGGCCCATCAGCAGGTTCTCCTCCACCGTCAGGCGCGGGAAGATCTCGCGGCCCTGGGGCACGTAGGCGATGCCAGCGTGCACCCGCTGCTGCGGCTTGAGTGCGGTGATTGCTTTGCCTTCCCATTCCACGCGGCCCTCGCGGGCCGGCAGCAGGCCCATCAGGCAGCGCAGCAAGGTGGTCTTGCCCACGCCGTTGCGCCCGAGCAGGCAGGTGACCTCGCCGACCTTGGCCTCGAAGGACAGGCCGCGCAGGATGTGGCTGCCGCCGTAGTATTGGTGCAGGGTGTCGATCTTGAGCATGTGTTGTTCCTGAAGTATTCGCGTTGCCCATGCCGGCCCTTTCGCGGGTAAACCCGCTCCCACAGGTTCAGCGCAAATCCTGTGGGAGCGGGTTTACCCGCGAAGAGGCCAGCGCAGGCAGCCAAAAATCAAAACCCGATCACCGGCCGAGATACACCTCGACCACCCGCTCATCCGCCTGCACCTGCGCCAGCGACCCTTCGGCCAGCACACTGCCCTGGTGCAGCACCGTCACATGGTCGGCAATGCTGCCCACGAACCCCATGTCGTGCTCCACCACCATCAGCGAATGCGTGCCGGCCAGCGAGCGGAACAGCTCGGCGGTGAACTCGGTCTCGGCGTCGGTCATGCCCGCCACCGGCTCGTCCAGCAGCAACAACTGCGGCTCCTGCACCAGCAGCATGCCGATCTCCAGGAACTGCTTCTGCCCGTGGGACAACAGCCCGGCCGGGCGCTGGGCCAATGGCAGCAGGCGCAAGGTGGTCAGCACCTGGTCGATGCGCTGGCGCTGCTCGCCACTCAAGCGCGCCGCCAGGCTGGCCCACACCGACTTGTCGGCCTTCAAGGCCAACTCCAGGTTCTCGAACACCGTCAGCGCCTCGAACACCGTGGGCTTCTGGAACTTGCGGCCGATCCCGGCCTGGGCGATCTGGTATTCGCTCATGCGGGTCAAGTCGAGGGTGTCGCCAAAGTAGGCGCTGCCGCTGTCGGGGCGGGTCTTGCCGGTGATCACGTCCATCATCGTGGTCTTGCCCGCGCCGTTGGGGCCGATGATGCAGCGCAGCTCGCCCACGCCGATGTACAGGTTCAGCCCGTTGAGCGCCTTGAAGCCGTCGAAACTGACGCTGATGTCTTCCAGGCTCAGCACCGTGCCATGGCGGGTATCGAGCCCGGCCTTGCGCGCCTGGCCCAGGCCGATGGCGTCACGGCCGGCGCCCAGCTGATCGAACACCGGCTCCAACATGAATTCCGGGTGCACCGGGGGTACGCCTCTCATGGCTGGCTCCTTTTCTTCACAAGCCCGACCACGCCCTTGGGCAGGTACAGGGTGACGACAATGAACAGCGCGCCGAGGAAGAACAGCCAGTACTCGGGGAACGCCACGGTGAACCAGCTCTTCATGCCATTGACCAGCCCGGCGCCGAGCAGTGGCCCGATCAGCGTGCCGCGCCCACCCAGGGCCACCCACACGGCCGCCTCGATGGAGTTGGTCGGCGACATCTCGCTGGGGTTGATGATGCCCACCTGCGGCACGTACAGCGCCCCGGCCAGGCCGCACAGCACGGCGCTGAGCACCCACACCAGCAGCTTGAAGCCACGCGGGTCGTAGCCGCAGAACATCAGGCGGTTCTCGGCATCGCGCACGGCGGTGAGCAGGCGCCCGAACTTGCTGCGGGTGAGCTGCCAGCACAGGTACAGGCTGGCCAACAACAACAGCACGGTGAGCAGGAACAGCACCGCCCGGGTGCCCGGAGCGGTCACATCGAAACCGACGATGGTGCGGAAGTTGGTGAAGCCGTTGTTGCCGCCAAAGCCGGTCTCGTTGCGAAAGAACAGCAGCATGCCGGCGAAGGTCAGGGCCTGGGTCATGATCGAGAAGTACACGCCCTTGATCCGCGAGCGGAAGGCGAACCAGCCGAATACCAGCGCCAGCAACCCCGGCGCCAGCACCACCAGGCACAGCGCCCAGGCGAAGTGCTGGGTGCCGGCCCAGTACCAGGGCAGCTCGTTCCACGACAGGAAGGCCATGAACCCCGGCAGGCCGTCGCCGGCTGCCTGGCGCATCAAGTACATGCCCATGGCGTAGCCACCGAGGGCGAAGAACAGCCCGTGGCCCAGGGACAGCAGCCCGGCGTAGCCCCACACCAGGTCCAGCGCCAGGGCAACGATGGCGTAGCAGAGGATCTTGCCCACCAGCGTGAGGGTGTAGGCCGAGACCTGCAGCGCGTGCCCGTCGGGCAACAGCGACAGCAGCGGCAAGGCCAGCAACACCAAGACCACGGCGGCGCCCAAGGCCAGCGAAACCCGCGGCCCGGCCTTTTGTGCGGCAGTGACAAGCAGAGGCTGGTTCATCAGTCGATTACCCGTCCCTTGAGGGCGAACAGGCCTTGCGGGCGCTTCTGGATGAACAGAATGATCAGCGCAAGGATGAGGATCTTGCCGAGCACCGCACCGATCTGCGGCTCCAGCAGTTTGTTGGCGATGCCCAGGCCAAAGGCGGCCCAGAGGCTGCCGGCCAGTTGCCCGACACCGCCGAGCACCACCACCAGGAACGAGTCGATGATGTAGCTCTGGCCCAGGTCGGGCCCAACGTTGCCGACCTGGCTCAGGGCCACGCCGCCCAGCCCGGCGATACCCGAGCCCAGGCCGAAGGCGAGCATGTCGACGCGGCCGGTGGACACCCCGCAGCAGGCGGCCATGTTGCGGTTCTGGGTCACGGCGCGCACGTTCAGGCCCAGCCGCGTGCGGTTGAGCAGCAGCCAGGTGAGCAGCACCACGGCCAGGGCGAACACGATGATGACGATGCGGTTGTAGGGCAGCACCAGGTTGGGCAGCAGTTGGATGCCGCCGGACAACCACGCCGGGTTGCTCACCTCGACGTTCTGCGCGCCGAAGATCAGGCGTACGGCCTGGATCAGGATCAGGCTGATGCCCCAGGTGGCCAGCAGGGTTTCCAGCGGGCGGCCGTAGAGGTGACGGATCACCGTGCGCTCCAGGGCCATGCCCACCCCGGCACTGACGGCGAAGGCCACCGGCAGGGCGATCAGCGGGTAGAACTCGATCGCACCTGGCGCGTAGCGCTGCACCAGCACCTGGACCATGTAGGTGCTGTAGGCGCCGAGCATCAGCATCTCGCCATGGGCCATGTTGATCACCCCGAGCAGGCCGAAGGTGATCGCCAGGCCCAGGGCTGCCAGCAGCAGGATCGAGCCCAGCGACAGGCCACTGAAGGCCTGGCCCAGCAGCTCGCCCACCAGCAGTTTGCGTTGCACCTGGGCCAGGCTGGTTTCAGCGGCGGTGCGCACCGCCGCGTCGGTTTCGGCGTTCGGTTGCAGCAGCGCTTCGAGGCGGGTGCGCGCCAGCGGGTCGCCGGTTTCGCCCAGCAGGCGCACGGCGGCCAGGCGCACGGCGGGTTCGCTGGCGCCCAGTTGCAGGTTGGCCAGGGCCAGGCCCAGGGCGGCGTGCACAGCGGCGTCCGGCTCGGCGGCGAAGCGGCGATCGAGGAAGGCCATCTGGGCCGGTTGTGCGCTCTTTTGCAGTTGCTGGGCGGCGGCCAGGCGGGTATCGGCCTGATCGCTGAGCAGTTGGTGGCTGGCCAGGGTGTTGTCGAGCAGCCCGCGCAGACGGTTGTTCAGGCGCAGCTTGCGGGTGTCGCCTTCGGCGAGGCGGCCTTGGCGCAGGTTTTCCAGCAGCGGCAGGCGTGCTGGATCGGGTTGTGCGGCCCAGGTTTCGAGCAGGCTGGCTTGCTCGGCGGGTTTGGCGCTGAGGAAGAATTCGCCCTCGCTGGCTTGGGTGGCCAGGGGCAATAGCAACAGGAGGGTGAGCAGGAGTCTGAGCATAAGGGCAGTCCTGGAAAATCAGCGGTGGATTCATCGCGGGGCAAGCCCGCTCCCACGCTGCCCCTCATTCACGTGGGGGCGGCGTGGGAGCGGGCTTGCCCCGCGATGGCGTCAGTTGCCCTTCACCGCATAGTCCGGCCGCTTGTCATTCCCCGGAATGAACGGGCTCCAAGGCTGCGCCCGCAGCGGCTCCTCGGTTTGCCATACCACGCTGAACTGCCCGTCATCCTGGATCTCGCCGATCATCACCGGCTTGTGCAGGTGGTGGTTGGTCTTGTCCATGGTCAGGGTGAAGCCAGACGGCGCCTTGAAGCTCTGCCCGGCCAGCGCCTCGCGCACTTTGTCCACGTCCGTGGACTTGGCCTGCTCGGCCGCCTGCGCCCACATGTGGATGCCCACGTAGGTGGCCTCCATCGGGTCGTTGGTCACCGCCTTGTCGGCCCCCGGCAGGTTCTTGGCCTTGGCGTAGGCCTTCCAGTCGGCGACGAATTTCTGGTTGACCGGGTTATCCACCGACTCGAAGTAGTTCCACGCCGCCAGGTGCCCCACCAGCGGCTTGGTGTCGATGCCGCGCAGCTCTTCCTCACCCACCGAGAACGCCACCACCGGCACCTCGGTGGCCTTCAGGCCCTGGTTGGCCAGCTCCTTGTAGAACGGCACGTTGGAGTCGCCGTTGACCGTGGAGATGACCGCCGTCTTGCCGCCGGCGGAGAACTTCTTGATGTTGGCGACGATGGTCTGGTAATCGGCGTGGCCGAACGGGGTGTACACCTCTTCGATGTCCTTGTCGGCCACGCCCTTGCTGTGCAGGTAGGCGCGCAGGATCTTGTTGGTGGTGCGCGGGTAGACGTAGTCGGTGCCCAGCAGGAAGAAACGCTTGGCGCCGCCGCCGTCCTCGCTCATCAGGTATTCCACCGCCGGGATCGCCTGCTGGTTGGGCGCGGCGCCGGTGTAGAACACGTTCGGCGACATCTCTTCACCCTCGTACTGCACCGGGTAGAACAGCAGGCCGTTGAGCTCTTCGAACACCGGCAGCACGGATTTGCGCGACACCGAGGTCCAGCAGCCGAACACCACCGCCACCTTGTCCTGGGTCAGCAGCTGGCGGCTCTTTTCGGCGAACAGTGGCCAGTTGGACGCCGGGTCCACCACCACCGCTTCGAGCTGCTTGCCGTTGACCCCGCCCTTGGCGTTGATCTCGTCGATGGTCATCAGCGCCATGTCCTTGAGCGAGGTCTCGGAAATCGCCATGGTGCCCGACAGCGAATGCAGGATGCCGACCTTGATGGTCTCGGCGGCCTGGATGCTCCAGCTCAGGCCCATTGCGGCGATGGAGGCGCTGAGGGTGAAGGCCTTGATCAGACTGCGTCGCTTCATTTGGTCACTCCGATGTGAGGGTGGGTGTTGGTCAGATCGGAGATTGCAAGGGCTGTGCCTGGCGGCGGAATACGCGCAATAGAGCGGTTGTGCGATGAATCAGGGCGTAAGGAGGGGCCAGGATGGTGCCTGGAGGTTCGACGTGCACAGCATTGGGGCTGCTGTGCGGCCCTTTCGGGGGCAAGCCCGCACCCACAGGTACAGCGCGGACTTGGAGGGCTGCGATGTACCTGTGGGCTGCGTTACTCGGATTTTTTCGGCTTGCACAGTGACCTGGCATATGCGCTGAAATGGATATCGCCCGCCTTGGCGGTATAGACCATGTTCAACCTGATATCGGCGATCACCGAAGGGTCCGCCAGCAGTTGCTCGCTGCCGAGAATCTCCAGCGTCCATTCTGAAATGGCGCCCGTGCCTTCGAACGGCAGGTAACGGCCGTCGTGGAACATCAGTTCGTAGACCCAGGTGCCGGGGTCATAACCCAACCCATCCTCGGCAACCGTCGATGACAGGGCGATCTGTTGGTTCACGCTTGGGTTGCGCAACACGCGCTTGGGGTCCTTGCCCGCTTCCTCGAGCCTTTGCTGCTCGTCCTCCGATCTGCCGGCCGGGGCTGGATACAGCGATCTGGCGGCGTCCTTGTCGGCCTCGAGCAAGGTCGTACTGCCCGTCTGGGTCAGGGTTGCGCAGAGTTCGTCCAGGTTTGCATCGGCCTTGAGCACGAGGGTCACCGATACGTACTTGAGCTGGCGCAGATAGTGGCCCGGGTAGCTCCTGTCGAAATCGGCCGCCATGAACGCAAAACTATGAATGATCGATACAGCGGGATCGGTCGGCTTCTTGAACACTGTGGTCCATGCTGTTTCGCCCAACCGATCCTTCAGGCTGAACGATTTCTTGATGGTCAACCGACGTTCGTTGTTCAGCAGGTATTCATTTTCCATCTGCTGCAGGTTCACCAGCAGGGACTCGCCCACCAGCATGCCCTTGTAGTTGTCGCGCCAGGCCGTGGTATCGATGAAGCTGGAGCGCCGATAGTCGCCAATCTCGTAGCGCCAGGCGGCTTCCACCGCCAGGCACAAAGAGCGCACGGCATCGTAGGCCGCACCGTAGAGATGCTCCTGGCGGGCCACCAGCCAGTTGTAGACGGGGATGATGGTGAAGCCGGTGGTCATGGACACGTAGGCTTCCTTCAGATTGACCCGATCCTGTTCACATTGGGCCAGGGCAATTGTGCTGGCATTGAGTTCGATGTTGGTTTCGTCGAGCTGTTGGTCCAGGATCTTGAGGTCCCATTCGACCTGGCTTTTTTCGAATGCCCATTCGGCGGCGCGGCGGTTGTAGGCGGCCTGTTGCAGAAGTTCATCAGAAGCGCACTTGAGTGTGTCTGAATAGATTTCCGTTACTTTGGCAGCCCTTGCCAGCATGGCATCAGCCTTGTTGCCGCCCACCGCCATTCCGTAAATAGTCGGCACGGCAACACCCACCGCAGCGGCGGCATGTTGGAATAGCGCACCTGACAGCCTTGCCGAATGTGACATCCAGGTGAGCGCTGTTGCTGATTCTTCCTCTGAAGAGCGACCCACATCAATCAGCCCGGAGATGTAGTTCTTCTGCACAGCAGCTTTGTTACGGCTGAGCAGAAGCGCTTTCTTCTTGGCCTGGACTCCGCTGATGGCCTCTTTCTGGATACGGATGGCGAAATCGACCATCTTGATGTCCTGCGCCTTGAGCTGAACGGAAAGGCTGGTGTTGAACTCGTCTTCCATAAGCTTCATGTAGTGCCGACCGAAGTCGGACAGCTGCTGGGCTGCGGCCTTTGCGATGGGTAACAGCTGGCGGAACCTATAGTGGGGAACAGCCAATTGGCCGTCGCGGTATGGTAGAGGCAGGTTGCTTACGCCGCCCAGCGAATTGCCGAATGCCTCCAGGCTTTCGCTGCTCCAGTCCAGGGGCGGCAATAGCTTGCCATCGAGGGTGAGCCCATGGCGCAGGTTGAACAGGCGACTCTGGAGCGTCTTGTCCAGGTCGAGCACCCGGCGGTTGAGCGGCCTGCGGAAAGCGTTCGAACCGAGTGCGCCCAAGGTGGTGACTGCCCAGCGTGATGCGTTGTGCCCCTGGGGTAACGGGCCGAGCAGCTTGAGGGCTTGCTGGTAGCACAACCAGGCTTGGTTGAGTGCGCTGAGCGTGAGCTGGCGGTAGTAATGGTCGCCCTGCGCGAGCCAGTTTTCCAGGAAGGCGAGGTAGATGGCTTGCTGATAATGACGGGCAAGTACGAAGACGCGACTGATGGGGTCTACATCCTTGCTCAGCGTCGAGCTCAAGGTGCCCACCTCCGACAGGGGGCGAGTGCACCACGGTGCAGGGCGCCCTTCTTCGTCGGGCTCGGTTCGGTAGGGGTTGAACAAGTAATGTAGGTACCAGTCTTCCGCTTCTTCGAATTGTTGTTGCTCGGTCAGGCGCATGGCAATCATCGCCGGCACGTGCAGAAATAATTCGCGGAAGTAAAGAGCGTTGGCGCCATGGAAGTCCATATTCACCTGGTTCGCTGCATTGTCCAGATCAGGCTCTTGAAGTATCTGGGTATCCCAGGCCAGCACGCGGTTTACACCTTGGGTTGCGCGTGCGACCAGACTCTTGCCGAAAAGGGTATTGAGTCGAATTTTTCGTGGGATAAGAGTAGGCTGGAGGCTCGCTGTCTTGGTCAGATCCAGATATTGGGTCTGAGCACTGTTGTTGGCGAGTGAAACATTCCAAAGTTCTTCGGCTCCGCATGGCTCAACAAAAAAGATGAAGCGTATACCGCTTTCCTCACCAACGTGCGATATTGAAAGTTCAAACGTGTAGCGGGTATTTTGAGTGTAGTTGAAGCTGAATTCGTGTATGCAATCGGTTAGTTTTTGTTTTTGCTCTCTGGTGAGGCCTGAGTAATATGGGGTGGCAGTGTTTTTATCGAGGGAGGGGTTGTATTCATGTATTATTTTTTCATCTTGAAGTATTGAAAAGCCGAGCAAGTATTTTTGTTCTGGGACTCGTTCTAATCCGCTGAGTGCGACTTTCGCAATTAGTGTGTTGTCAAGCTCAGGGTCTGGTGTTAGTTCTACATTGAATTTTGGAATGAGATCTTGGTCCGAGGGGGGTGTATATTGATAAGAAGTGGAGTTGCTTCCCGCGTAATTCACTTTCAAAGGGTTGCCGTCATACGGGTGCTGAAAAATAAGGCTGTTTTTGTAGTGCCCTAGTAAGCCCTTGATCATTGATTGTGAGTAAGTGTCGTCAACTGGCTTGCTGTCTACAAGCAGCAGGTCGCGAACTTCAATGAAAAAATCAGTACCTTTAACTGATTCGGTTTTTTCTGCGTTGTCGCTGTCGTACAGTAAAGCGACCAACCAGGGGTCTTTTTGACGAGCCCTTTCAATATTAACCACGACAATTAAGCCGGGTTTGAAGTCCATCCCTTTCGCATAACTCTTAGGGTTCCAATTCCCTTGCTTGTCAAAGCCATCCAGACGCATCAGCTCATTACCTGTACTCCATGTACCATTACATTGCTGAAACGCATATTGCACAGAGAACTTTCGCTTTTTGGCCAAGGTTTTGTTTGCACTCTCTCCGTCAGGCAAGTCAGTACTGCTACGTTCCACCCAGAAGATGTAGCGACGCCCGGCTATGACCACCGGGCGTATGACGTCGCTGTTGTCTGTACCTTTTGCAATTTCGTCCGTCGCCGCTAGCCCGACTTTCTCCCATTCGCTCCACGCCAGGGGGCTCAGCCGTTCCTGATCGTCGCGCAGGGCCATGTCGAGGGTTCGCCAGTAGTACTCGTAAGGCGTGGTATTGGTCTTGGCGAGCAGGTGATAGGTACCGTTCTTGGGATCGTGGCTATCCAGATAGCCACTGATCACTTGCAGGTTGCTGACCCGCTCGAACTTGGCCAGGTAGTTGAAAATGGCCGTTTGCAACAATGTGGTATCCATCTTGCCCTGGTTGAGTTCGACCTCGAGTTCTTGAAATGCCACGCTCTTGTTGGGCCGGTTGGCGTAGTAGATGAGGTTGGCGGGGTGGTTACGCTGTTCCCTGTCGCGCTTCCATGTACCGTACAGCCCAAGCTTGCTTTGCCACTGCACCTGGCTGTCCCCTGATGGCGAGGTTTGGCCATACCCCGGCTCCAGGCGTGCATACAGCCGTGAAAGGTAAAGTTGCAGGCTGCCGATGGCCTGGTTGAGCAGTGTTGTGCTGACCGCGCTGCTGACGCTGATATCGCACAGGCAATAGGTCGACAGGTCGTCCAGGGAGGTGAAGAAGGAGGCCTCGGTGGTCGCTGTGCCAGTGGGCCAGTATGCGATGAGGTAACCGGCAAGGGCATCGCGCCAGTGTTCGCGTGTATGCTTGTCGACGCATTCACGCAGCCCGTCATCGGCACCCGCCAGTAGCAGTTGGCTGATGCTTTCGTATTCAAGGTAGGGTGCCGTTTCGTCCAGCTCGGCAAGGCCCAGTAATGACGAACATGCCAAGCCGGTTCGGGTGCAGAGTGTTTTCAGGCGCAGGATGAAGTCGATATCGCTGATCGTGCAGGGCACGCAAGGGATGCCCACCTCACGTTTGACCGTATGAGGGCGTTCAGTCAGCGCCTCAAGGGTAAGTGGGAAATAGGCATACCTGTTCGTGTCTCGGTATTTCTTCCACTCTTCTTCCCATAGTGTCGGATCGTAGGCTTCCTGGTGTTGCGCCTGGGTGAGTAACACAGGCCCTGGGTGTTTTTTTAGAAAGTCGACAAATTTGTCCAGCATGCTTTGAAAGTGCTGGGTATAAGCGTAGGCGCCGGCTTTGCGGACGACGAAATCCCTGAATGAGAGCTTGATGCCTACCTGGTTATATTTGCTGCGTTCTTGCTCGGACAGTGTTTCCAGAAAGTCATCGAACGTTGGCCTGGTATCCTCGACTGACGCTAAGGCTTGTACACAAGGGCAGGCGTCTTTGACTTCGTCTTCGCTCCAGTCAATCAAAGCGGCCAGTGCCTTGGCCGCCCCGGCCACTTTCGCCTCGGTGGTATTGGCGCGGTGCCTTGCCAGGTAATCGATGGCATCACGTTCATCTGCCCCCGTCTTCCTGCACAGCTCAATCCATTCGCAGAAGCGACTGAGCTGATAGCACAGATCCAGGCTCATGTTTTCGAGTGGCGGCGCCTCAAGATCGAACCATTCCGGATGGTCAACGAGTGCCTGGAGGGCACCAGGGCTCAGCCGCAGCAATGTGCTCAACGCGCAGCGGCGCTCGAGCTTGAACCAAAGTTGGGTCGCCGTATGCTTTTCTTCAGGCTGGCTGTTGGTGTCGGTGAGGGTCCGGGCGGCCTCCAGAACGGCCTTCGCCGATGTGCCTGACCAACGCAGAAGCGGCGCGGCATGCTGGGTGGTAAGCCCAGTCCCCCCAGGCTGAGCGCCAAAGACACTGATCAATAGTTGAGCTGCCAGTTCTTGCTGCTGGGTTTCCGTGGTCCAGTGCAGAAGCGCTTCCTCGATGGCGGAATACCGCTCTTTGAGGGTGTCCAGCAACTTGCGCTCCAGTGCCACTTGCGTGGTAGGGACAGGGGCCAGCGCTTCCAGTAACACACTCGGAACGATCTGCTGCTTACGCAACCACTGATCGAGGTTGCTCAAAGCGATCAGCGTATCCAGTACATCCGTGGCTGCGGAGTCGTCGATTACGGGCGTGCCGGCCAGTTGGGCCATCACGTCGCAGCCTGTGGTTGCCAGCAATGCAGCCAAGGCAGCGGCCTCCCGGGGGGAGCGCTTGAACAGGCGATGCAGGCGGCTGAGGCGAAATAAAGAGGACAGCAGCGGCAGTGACACAGTGAACGTATTCAGCCCCAGGGCCTGCCTGGCTTGTGCCAGATAAGCCAGGGTTGTCTGTTCGTCCGCGCCCACTGCCTTGGCCAAAGCGGGTAGCACTTTGAGCTGTCCGTCCGCGCCATCGTCCGGGTCGAATGCTCGGCCGTCGAGTATCAGCGTGTCGAGTGTGTCGGGTCGGCCTGCACCGAGTCCATCGAGCACTCGGTCCAGCATGGGGAGGCGATCACCTACGGCATACGGGCAGACCTCGCATACCAAGGCGCTGAACTGTTCTGCGCTGATTCCATAGGCGTCCTGCTGGTAGCGGAACACGCCTAGGGCACGCAGGGTAGTGGGTGTCAGGTGCCAGTTGCTGGCCATTCCTTCGGCACGCAGAATCGACATCAGCAACAGGTCTACATCGGCGAAGGGCAGCCCGAGTTCCCTTTGCAGGTGAATCATCTGGTACATGCGCGACAAACAGTCGTAATCGATCATGTCGAACTGCGCTTTGATGCCGGCCTCGGCCATTGCATCCTTGATCGTCAGGCGCGTCGTTCTTCGCGCATTGATGTAAGCCGCACCGTTGTGGAATTTGCTGATGGCCGGATCGCGTGCGGGTCGGTAGGCGCGGGCATTGTGCACGAGGGTGTTGGCGGCTTGCGCATTGTCATCGACCCCAGACACTGCAAGCATCTCCAGCACCTGCTCGAAGCTCAGGCCGGTCCGCTGGCAGAAGGTTTCGACGTCCATGAGTGCGGCTTTCGCAGTTTTGGCGTCGAGATTTTCCATGCCATACCATTTGCGCCACTGGTCGCCGGTGCTGCGCAGTGCTTTTTCTTCCAACAGCAGTGCCTGCAGCGCCGGACTAAAACCGCTGGCGTTGCGCATGGTCTGGCGCAGCTCATCGGTTCGCAGGTTCTGGTAGCAGAAACCGGGGTAGCTGTAAGTGGCTTGCTGCAGCAGTTCGAAGTACGGGATTTTCCTGTACTTGAGCAGTGCCTTGATCTGCTCGTGGGCATAGTGGAACGGCAGGTTGGCATGCTGACCGGCGCTCGCCAGCACCTCGGGCAGATAAGCCGTGGCGCCTGCGCGTGCCTGGGCATTGCGCGCGAGGGTGTGGATGGCCAGGGCCAATGCGCTGACCGGTTGCTCCAACTGCGCGGGGTCGAGCGGCAGTTCGGCTATGTCAGGGCGGCGTTGCGCCAATAACTGGCGGGCGCTGGAGGTGCTGGCCTGCTCCAGTTCCAGGGCTTGCTGGTACAGCGCATGCAGGTAGGCGATGGGCCCAGTGTTCGACTCGGGCGCATCGGGGTCACAAGGATCGGCCAGTTGTTCCGGGAACAGTTTGGCGTAGGTGTGGGCGTTGGCGGATTGTTCGCTCATACGGATGTGCTCCCAGACGAGAAAGCGTCATTGGAAAGACGCGTCGGCCAGGAATCATTTGATGGCGGGTCTGGAGGGCTGGGCAACTGACAAAAATGCCAGGTCGGCGCTGGCTTGGAAGCTGCAGGCCAGGTGCGGCGGGGGATGCAGCGCGGTCGAACATTTTGACACACCATTGATACTTGAGTACCGTGCCGCACCGCAGTAGTTTCTGCGGTTCGGGATTGGCGTCCCGTTGTCAGAATCGGACACATCGCTCTTGCGATAGCGTGTCCTGCATGGTTGCACCCGTTATGGGCGGAGCTGTGTGTGGGAGCCTTCGGGCTCACCGGAACTTCTGACCGGCAACGCCAACCCGCACGGCTCCGTCCACCCACATTGGCGTGTGGGCACGGAGAAACACTTCAGAAGGCTGCAAGGAGTAGCACCATGCTCAAGAAGATCGTTCCAGATCCACCAATCGCGCCTGTCGCTGGCGCACCTCTCATCGATACCCGAGACCGAGAGGTGCACCCATGAACCCGGAATCGCGGGTCAATCCCGCCATTTGCAAACCCCGCCCCGTTACCGCCTGCTCACAGTTCGGCACCTGCAATCACGCCCACGACCCGATGCTTTCGGTGCATGCCGGGGTGGATAGCGAGGATGCGCTGGTGTGTGTCGTGGCGGCGTTGAAGGCGGCGTATGAGACCAATGCCACCGCGCTGGAGAAGGCGGGGGAGCCGTTGCGCAGTTTGCTGACGGCTACGGAGAATTCGCTGGAGAAGGGGTTGGCGCTGGCTGGGGCGGTGCTTGAAGGGTTGGAGCAAGGCTAGCGGGCCCCATCGCGGGTCAAGCCCGCTCCCACGCCTGCCTGTGAGGTCGGCGTGGGAGCGGGCTTGCCCCGCGATGGGTTCAGGATCAGTTGTTAGACGCTTCACGCACCGCATTACGCGGCTGACGCTTGCTACGCACAAACTGATAAGTCACCGCCAACAGCACGAACCAGATCGGCGTCACCACCAGCGCCTGGCGGGTGTCGTCACGCAGGCTCAGCAGCACCAGGATGCCGGCGAAGAACGCCAGGCACACGTAGCACATGAAGCGCCCGCCGGGCATCTTGTAGCTCGATGCTTCGTGCAGCGCCGCACGGTTTTTCCGGTAGCTCAGGTACGACAGCAGGATCAGCGTCCAGACGAACATGAACAGCACCGCCGACACCGTGGTCACCAGAGTGAACGCCTCGACCACGTCGGGCACCAGGTAGATCAGCACCGCGCCCAGCAGCAGGCAGGCGCAGGAGAAGTACAGGCCGTTGGCCGGCACCGCGCGGCGCGACAGTTTCTCGAAGGCCTTGGGCGCATCGCCTTCCTGGGCCAGGCCGAACAGCATGCGGCTGGTGGAGAACACCCCGCTGTTGGCCGACGAGGCCGCCGATGTGAGCACCACGAAGTTGATGATGCTCGCCGCCGCCGGCAGGCCGGCCAGCATGAACAGCTCGACGAACGGGCTCTTGCCCGGTACCACGTCGCGCCATGGCGTGACCGCCATGATCGCCACCAGTGCCAACACGTAGAACACGATGATGCGGATCGGGATCGAGTTGATCGCCCGGGGCAGGGTGCGCTCGGGGTTCTTGGCTTCAGCGGCAGTGGTGCCCACCAGCTCGATGCCGACGAAGGCGAACACGGCAATCTGGAAGCCGGCGAAGAAGCCCATCAGGCCGTGGGGGAACATGCCGCCGTCGTTCCACAGGTTGGCCAGGCTCGCGGTGTCGCCGCCCGGCGACTGGAAGCCGGTGATGACCATGTACAGGCCGGTGACCACCAGGCCGAGGATGGCGACGATCTTGATCAGGGCGAACCAGAACTCCATTTCGCCGAACAGCTTCACCGTCACCAGGTTCAGCGACAGCAACAGCGCCACGCAGCTGAGCGCGGGGATCCACTGCGGCAGGTCGGGGAACCAGAACTGGGTATAGGCGGCGATCGCCACCACATCGGCGATGCCGGTGACCACCCAGCAGAACCAGTAGGTCCAACCGGTGAAGTAGCCGGCCCAGGGGCCGAGCAGGTCGGCGGAGAAGTCGATGAACGATTTGTAGTTGAGGTTCGACAGCAGCAGCTCGCCCATGGCGCGCATGACGAAGAACAGCATGAAGCCGATGATCATGTAGACGAAGATGATCGACGGGCCGGCCAGGCTGATGGTCTTGCCTGAGCCCATGAACAGGCCGGTGCCGATGGCGCCGCCGATGGCGATGAGCTGGATGTGGCGGTTGGTCAGGTTGCGTTGCAGGTGCTGGTCTTCAGCGGGGGTGGAGGAGGTCCGGGTCATAGGCTGCATTCCATTGAGGGTCAGTCTTCTTGTCAGAGGTAGCCGGGTAGGCTAACACGCCCGTTCCAGATGCGGGCGCGACAGATCGACACGATGTTGGCGGTGCAGCGCGCTACTCGACATGACGGGAATCAATGGTTGTTGGTGCCGGCCTCATCGCGGGGCAAGCCCGCTCCCACGCCGTGGATCGTGCTCGGCGTGGGAGCGGGCTTGCCCCGCGATTGCGATATCAGGCCCTAACCATGACCCGGCGCCTCACCACCAGGCTATCCACCACCCACATCACCACCATCGACACCCCCACCAGCGGGAACGCCACGCCCAGCACCAGCATCACCCCCACGGCAGTCTTCCAGCGCGGCAGGTCATGGCGCAGCGGCGGCACGCCAAGGCCAGTGGCGGGCTTGCGCTTCCACCACATCATCAACCCGCTCACCGACCCCAGCAGGATCATCAGGCACACCAGCAGGATGATGATCTGGTTCAACGGCCCGAACATCTTGCCTTCATGCAGCATCACCCCAAGCTCGGTGGCGCGGGCTACCGGGCTGTAGTCCTGCCAGCGCACATCGGCCAGCACCTTGCCGGTGTACTGATCGACATGCAGGGTGGCGTCGTTGCGCGGGTCGTCAGCGAACACGGCGATGGTGAACACACCGTCGGCAGTGGTTGGCAAGGTGATGCTGTAGCCCGGCGCAACCTGGCGCAGGGTGGCGACGTTCTCGACCTGCTGCAGGCTGACCTGCGGCGCGGCGGGCTCCTGGTCGGCCATGTGATGGCCGGCGTGCTCGGCATGCGCGCCGGACACCGGCATCGGGGTGTTTTCCAGCGCCCAGGGCACGGTCTGGCGGTGGGCGTTGTTCAGCTCACCGGCCTGCTTGTCCGACTTCGGCACGTCGTTCCACATGGCCGCCGGGAAGCGGTTCCACAGGTCGGCGTACTGCTTGCCCCACATCCCGGTCCAGGTCATGCCGCTGATCAGCATCAGCAGCAACAGGGCCGAACCCCAGAAGCCGGTAACGGCATGCAGGTCGCGCCACAGCACCCGGCCGCGCGCGCTCAAGCGTGGCCACAGCACTCCGGCGCTGTTGCGCCCGCGTGGCCACCACAAATACAGGCCGGACACCACCAGCACGATGCCCCAGCCGGCCGCCAGTTCCACCAGTCGGTCACCGACCGTGCCGACCATCAGCTCGCCATGCAGGGCGCGGGCGATGGCTTGCAGGTTCTGCTTGCCGTCCTGATCGCCCAGCACCTTGCCGCTGTACGGGTCGACGAACACATTGAGCTCGCGCCCGCCGTCGTGCACCACGAACTGCGCGCTGCGCTCGGCGTCCAGCGGTGGCAGGTACTGGCCCACGTGCCCCTGTGGATAAGCCTGGCGCACGTTGGCCAGCAGGGTGTCGGCGTCCTGGCGCTGGTGGCCGGCCTCGACCACCATCAAGTCGCGGTACATCAGCGGGTCGAGCTGTGGCTTGAACAGGTAGATGATCCCGGTGATCGCCAGCAGGATCATGAATGGCGCGACGAACAGCCCGGCATAGAAATGCCAGCGCCAGGCCAGGTTGTAGAACGATACGTTTGGTTTGCTCATGGGAGCCTCCCGTAGACCTGAGTTGGGCGCGGTCAGGCCCCGCGCCCGTTTGTTGTTGTCAGAAGCTGAAGTCGACCTTGGTCCAGAAGGTCCTGCCTGGCTCGTTCACTGGCTCCGTCGAGTTCGCCGGATAGCCGAACCCGGCGTTCCCTGCCAGGTTCAGGTGCTCGGCGTAGGCTTTGTCGAACAGGTTGTCGACGCCCGCGCTGAGCTTGAGGTTGTTGTTGATCTTGTAGGCGCCGTTAAGCGAGAACACGCCGAAGCCGGCGCTCTTGCCATAGTCCTTGCCCACCACGTTGCCCTGGTTCTGGGCGATGCGGTTCTGCTCGTCCACCAGCCGCCACAGCGTGCCGACGCTCCAGGCGTCACGGCTGTAGGTCAGGCCCAGGCGGCTTTCCAGCGGTGGCATCTGCGGCAGCGCCTTGCCGTCGCTGCTGTTCTTGCCCCAGGCATAGGCCAGGGTGGCGTCGGCCTTCCAGTTTTCAGTGAGCTTGTAGGCCGCGCCCAGTTCGCCGCCCATGATGCGGGCGTCGATGTTCTGTGCCTGGGAGGTGTAGCCACCCATCATGTTGCGGCGGTAGTCGAACAGGATGTAGTCGCGCACCTGGCCGACGTAGCCCGAGGCCCAGGCCTCCAGGCGTTCGCCCTGATACTGGATGCCGAAGTCGAGCTGGGTGGTCTTCTCCGGCTTGATGCCGTCGAAGGCGTTCGCCGAGCCGGCCGGGGCCAGCTTGGGCGAGAACAGCTCCCAATAGTCGGGGAAGCGCTGGGCATGGCCGAGGCCGATGTAGGTGGTGGCCGGGATCGCCGCCAGGTCGTGCTCGTAGCGCACGAAGCCGCTGGGCAGCGTGTCGGCGCGGGTGTCGCCTTCGGTGGCGCTGCCTTTGCGGAAGTCGCGGGCCGAGGCGCGGTCCAGGCGGGCGCCGGTGATCAGGCGGTCCTCGCCTGTGGCGTACCAGGTCAGTTCGCCGAAGGCGCCGTAGTTGTGGAAGTCGGCGTCCTTGGTCCAGGGTTGGCCCTTGTGCGCGTCGATGCCCATGCCGCCGCGCTGGCGGTGCTCGTTGGTCTGTGCGTCGATGCCGCTGATCAGCTGCACGTCGGCCCAGCGCCAGGTGGCCTTGATCCGTGCGCCCATAGTGCGGCGGTCGACGTTGCTGACCATGGGCATGCCCATCATGCCGGTGCCTGACGGGGTGCGCAGGCTGTAGTTGTCCATCACGTGGTCGGCGTAGTTGTAGTAGACCTGCGCCTCGACCTTGTCGAGCACCTCGCCGAGGTTGGACTTTTCAAAGCGCAGGCCCAGGCTTTCGCGCTTGAACTGCGAGCCGTCCATGCCACGCCCGGCGGAGCGGGCCTCGCCGTCGCCCTTGCCGGCGGTCAGTTCCAGCAGGGTGTCGGCGTCCGGGGTCCAGCCGACGGTGGCATCACCGTTCCACTTGTCCCAGCGCGAGGGCACGGTGTCGCCGTTGCCGTCCTCGAAGTCGTCCGAGTGCGACTGGTTGCCGACGAAGCGCACATAGCCGAGCTGGTTGCCGGCGGCAGCGTCGAGCACCTTGTCGAAGCGGCCGTTGGAGCCGACCAGCACGCTGCCGTTGACCCGGCTGCCAAGCTCGCCGAACTTTTCCGGTTCACGCTCGAAGAGGATGGTCCCGGCGGAACCGCCGGGGCCCCAGATCACGCTTTGCGGGCCCTTGATCACGGTGAGGCGGTCGTAGGTTTCCGGCGAGATGTACGACGTCGGCGCATCCATGCGGCCGGGGCAGGCGCCGAGCATCATGCCGCCGTTGGTGAGGATGTTCAGGCGCGAGCCGAACATGCCCCGCAGTACCGGGTCGCCGTTGGTACCGCCGGCGCGGATCACCGAGAACCCGGGGATGGTCTTGAGGTAGTCGGCGCCGTCGCTGGCCGGCACCGGCTGGCGTGGGTCCTTGGGGTTGGTGACCACGGTCAGCGGCGAGCTGGGGGCGATGGCGGTGATCACCGTCGGGCTCAGCTCGGCAGTGTCGTGGGTGTGGCCTTCGTGGCCGGTTTCGGCGGCCACGGCCAGCGGTGCGAGCAGTGAGCCGCACAGCAGGGCGATGGTCCCGCGCAGGGAAAGGGCAAAAACAGGGGTACAGCCGGACATAGTGATTCCAGTCGATCAGTCGTGAGTCAGCGCGAAGCCTCCTGGCTTCGGGCGTTTATCGTGTTGTGTTCAAACGACGATCGAACGGGGCGGCGCGCGGCTGCGCGCGCCGGGGAATACAGCCTGCCGGGCATGGCCCTGGCGCGTGGCGACGGGGAGGTGGACGGGGGGGAGCACGCTGCCCGCCGTAAGCGGGCTGAGTGTCTGGGGCAGGGCGGGGCAGTTGAACAGCAGGCTGCAGTAGCCGCACTTTTCCCACATCACATGCAGTTGGCCATCGTTGCCGTGGCCCGGGTGATGATCGTGGCCATGCTCCATGGGCATGGTCATCGACATGTCCATCGGCATGGACATGCCGGCGTGGTGCTCCATCGGCATCGACTGGGAAACCAGTGGGCCGATAAAGATCATCCACATGGCGAACAGGCTCAGCCAGCCGCCACCGACGCGCCTGCGATCAGGGCGGGTGCTGCGGGTCGAGCTGTTGCGCGGCTGGCTCATGGCGAGCGCCTGTCAGCTGATCAGTGTGCGTGTTCGTGCGCCGCGGGCTGGTCGGCCGGGGGCTGCTTCTGCACGGCGACGTCGACGGTGACGTCACCGGCTTTTTCGAAGTGCAGGGTCAGCGGGAAGCGCTTGCCGTCCGTGAGCAGGCTGCGGTCCTTGGGCTGCATGATCATCACGTGGTAGGCGCTGGGAGCGAACAGCACATCCTTGCCGGCCGGCACCACGACGCTTTGCACATGCTGCATCTTCATGGCACCGGCGGCGCTCATCACGTGTTCGTGCAGCTGGGCGTCATCGGTGATGGGGCTTTTCACCGAGAGCAGGCGGTCATCGGCCTTGCCGTTGTTGTGCACGACGAAGTAGGCCGCCACGTTGGGCGCGTTCGGCGGCAGTTCCAGCGACCAGGGGTGGGCGATGTGCAGGTCGCCTACTGTGTATTCATGGGCATTGGCATAGGCGCCAGGCAGCAGCAGGGCGGCCAGGACGAGGGCTTGCTTGAGCATGGGTGAGTCTCCGGTCTGTTCAGGTTCTGATGGACAGCTTAGTGAGCATCAGGCCAGCGGAGAGGCACGGGGATTGAGCGCGGGCCATAACTGGCGCGGCGTGGGCTGGTAGTCGGCGAGGTGCGGGATGTGCCCGGTCAGCAGCAACGGCGGGTTGTGCAGTTGTGGCGGGTAGCCGGGCAAGGCCAGCAAGGGCGCGGCGCCCGAGCAGCACCAGCAGTTCATCATGCTGGCGCTGTCATCGCTTTGCGGGCCGAGATCGATCTTGGCCAGGGCCTGTACATCGACTTTGGCCTTGTTCGCCATGCTCGAACAGAAAGCCCCCCACAGCAGCTGTTCGGCCGGGCCCTTGGGCGCGGCAGAGGACAGCGGCATGGCCAGCAGGTTGAACAGCACTGCAAGGCAGGCTATCCAGGTGATGTGCCGACGTGGGGGCATGGAGAGATCCGGTCAGGAATCGTGGTGGCTATTGTACGGCGGAGTATAGGTAAAAATGCCGGGGTGCGGTGAAGTGCCGCACCTGGGGCAGGGCTCCTCGCGTCAAGGGCGCAACTTCGTGGGAGCGGGCTTGCCCCGCGATGGGGCCGGGCCTGGAAACGAGGTTGCCTGGGCGGGCCTCATCGCGGGGCAAGCCCGCTCCCACGAATCCGCACCCACAATGGTCGTACCCCCAGGGCTGGGGGGCTCAGGCTTTACCGCGCCCCATCAAACCGCGCACGGTCTCTTGCAGGTCGGCAGGCAGCACCACGACTTTCGAATTGTCGCTGCTCGCCAGGTTCTCCATCGCGCCGATGTAGCGCTCACCCAGCAGGTACATGGCCGGCACCGTCTCGCTGCCCACCGCGTCCTTCACCAGGGTGATCGCCCGTGCCGACGCTTCGGCCAGGTTGACCTGGGCTTCGGCATCCAGCTTGGCCGCCTGCAAGCGCGCCTCGGCTTCCAGAATGGCGGCCTGCTTGTTGCCTTCGGCGCGGGTCACGTCGGCTTTACGCTCACGCTCGGCGGCGGCCTGGCGCTCCATGGCGGTTTGCATGCTCGGCGATGGCTTGATGTCCTGGATCTCTACCGAGCGCACGGTCACGCCCCAGTCTTCGGTCTGCTCGGACATCGCCTCACGCAGGCGCGCCTTGATCTGCTCGCGGCTGGACAGCGCTTCGTCCAGGTCCATGGCGCCGACGATGGCACGCAGCGAAGTCATGGTCAGGCTGGTGACGGCGAACGAGAAGTTCTGCACACCGTAGGACGCTTTCTGTGGGTCCACGACCTTGGCGAAGCACAGGGCGTTGGCGACGATCACCGCGTTGTCCTTGGTGATGATCTCCTGCTGCTGCACGTCGAGGATGATGTCCTTGGTCGGCAGGCGGTAGGCAACCACGTCCATGTACGGGATGACGATGTTCAGGCCGGGCTTGAGGGTGCTGTGGTAGCGGCCCAGGCGCTCGACGATCCATTCCTCGCCCTGGGGCACGATGCGCACCCCCTTGAACACGGTGATCAGGACGAATGCGGCGAGGGTGGCGACGACGATGAGGCTGGTCATGTTTGCGAACTTCCTTTTAGTACTGATTCAAGCCCGGGTGACCCGGGCGGTATTGCCTTCGATGGCGGCCAGGCGCACGCGCTCGCCGGCGGGGATGTCGCTGTCGGCGACGCAGGTCCATTCCTCGTTGCCGAGGATCGGCTTCTGGAAGCGCACGCGGCCTTTCTGGAACTGCGAGACGCTGGCGGTCAGCAGGCCGACCTCGCCGATCACGCTGTCGGCGGTCCAGCGTACGTCTGCTTTCTTGCGGCGGAACACCTTGAACCAGAGCACGGTGGTGATGGACGAGAACACTACCCACAGCAGCCCTTGCATATCCAGTTGCAGGCTGGGGGCGAGCAGGGCGATGAGCGATACCAGCACGGCGCCGATGCCGAACCAGAGAATGAAGAAGGTGGGGAGCACCAGTTCCAGCAGGATCAGGGCCGCGCCGAAGACGAGCCAGATCCACCATTGCATTTCCATATGGGTGGAGCCTTCCAGTAGAGGGGGGGGTAAGTTTACGGCAAAGTCAGGATACGGGGCCATCGAATGGCCATGGGCGTCAGTTGCAACTAGAAAGCCAGTCTTCCACACGCAGACCGGGGACACGCTGGAACTCACGAAGGTTGTTGGACACCAGGACCAGGCCACGCGCCCGGGCGTGGCCGGCGATCATCTGGTCATAAGGGCCGATGGGTGTGCCGGCCTTGGCCAGCTCTGCGCGCAACTGGGCGGTGTGAGCTGCAGCGAGGGTGTCGTAGTCGAGTACTTCGAGCCGGGCCGTGAAGCCTTCGACTACAGCAAGATTGCGCTGCGGGGCAGCTGACTTTTCTGCTCCGTAGACAAGCTCCATCAGTGTCACGGTACTGATAGCCAATTGACCGTAATGGCGATTGAACGCCTCACGCACGACTTGCGGTTTGTTCTTGATGGTGAAAATGCAGATGTTGGTATCGAGCATGTACCTGAGCATCAGAATCCTTCACGCTCCTGGTCGGCGGGTTGCTCCCGGCTGGCCATGTAATCCGCGGTCACGTCATCGCCTTCGAACCAGTTGTCCCAGGCTTCGCCTGCCGGCGAAATGATGCGTGAGCGCCCTACCGCGACGATGTCTACACGGGTGACGTCTTCTGGAAGGGCGAGTGCTTTAGGCATGCGGATGGCCTGGCTGCGGTTGCTTTTGAAGACTGCACCTTGCTCCATGATGTGCCTCCTTGAAAGCGCAAATGTATGACAGGAGTTTATGCAAAGCCGTGTATATGTCAACGGGATATACGTTTGTGGTTGCTCAGCTGCAGTGACGTTCCAGTGCTGCCAGCAACAGCTTCACGTCTGAGAATTCCAGATCGACGAAGGGTAATATCGGCCGCTTGAGCACCAGCACTGGCACCCCCCGTTCGCGTGCGACTTCCAGCTTCGGTTCAGTCGCCGTACTACCACTGTTCTTGCTCACCAGCACATCGATCTGCCGGCGTTCGAACAGCGCGCGCTCATCGTCGATACGGAACGGCCCACGCGCACCGATCACTTCGCAGCGCTCATTACCTGGGCATGCGTCTAGGGCACGAAGGGTCCAGAACTGGTGCGGAGGAATCTCGTCCAGGTGTTGCAACGGCTCGCGACCGAGGGTGAACAGCGGTCGCTGGAACGGCGCCAGTGCCTCGACCAACTCATCCCAGCCCTCGACCTCGCGCCAGTCGTCCCCCGGTTGCGCCTGCCAGGCCGGGCGCCTGAGCGCCCAGCAGGGAATGCCGGCCATGGCTGCGGCTTGTGCGGCGTTTTGGCTGATCTGCGCGGCATAGGGATGAGTGGCATCAACCAGCAGCTCGATACCTTCCTCACGCAGATAGCGCGCCAGCCCCTCGGCGCCGCCGTAGCCGCCAACCCGCACCTGGCAGGCCAAGTCCTGGGGCACGCGGCCGATGCCTGCCAGGCTATAGACATGCTGCGGCCCGAGTGTACGGGCAATGGCCAGGGCCTCGGTAACCCCGCCCAGCAGCAGGATGCGCCCGTTCATAGCACACCCGCCTTGCCGACGATGCCGCCCTGGCGGTCAATGGCGAACACCTCCACCTGCACCTGGGCCGGCACCACGCTGCGGGCGAAGGCCAGCGCATGGCGGCAGACTTCGTCGCCCAGGGCGATACCGGCGGCGTGGGCCAGGGCCAGGGCCTGTTGACTGGTGTTGGCGCCGATGATCGCTGCTTGCAGCGGCGCATCGGCGCCAATGTCGGCGGCCCAGCCGGCCAGCTGTGGAAGGTCGATGCTCGAATGGCGGCTGTGCAGGTCCATGTGCCCGGCGGCCAGCTTGCTGATCTTGCCAAAGCCGCCGCACAGGCTCAGGCGCGGCACCGGCACCTTGCGCAGGTGCTTGAGCACGGCGCCGACGAAGTCGCCCATCTCGATCAGGGCGATTTCCGGCAGGCCATACACCCGGCGCATGGTGTCTTCGCTGGCATTGCCGGTGCAGGCGGCGATGTGGGTGTAGCCGTTGGTGTGGGCAACATCGATGCCTTGGTGGATCGAGGCGATATAGGCCGCGCAGGAGAACGGCCGGACGATGCCGCTGGTGCCGAGGATCGACAGCCCGCCGAGGATACCCAGGCGCGGGTTCATGGTCTTCAGGGCCAGGGCTTCACCGTCGCGGACGTTGACCGTGACTTCGAAACCACCGGCGTAGGCGCATTCGTTTGCCAACTGCTGCAAGTGCTCGCTGATCATCCGCCGGGGCACCGGGTTGATCGCAGGCTCGCCAACACCCAGTACCAGGCCCGGACGAGTCACGGTACCCACGCCTTGCCCGGCGACAAAGCGGATGCCGGGTTCGGCCAGCAGGCGCACCTGGCTGTAGAGCAGCGCGCCATGGGTGACATCCGGGTCATCGCCGGCATCCTTGAGGGTGCCGGCTTCGGCGCCCTCTGCAGTGGCGCGGCAGAACTCCAGGCGCATCTCTACCACCTTGCCCTTGGGCAGGGTGATGTGCACCGCGTCGCTATGCTGGCCGGTAAGCAGCAGGCGCGCCGCCGCCAGGCTGGTGGCGGTGGCGCAGCTGCCGGTAGTCAGGCCGCTGCGCAGGGGCGCGGGTTGTTCACGGGTTTCTTCACGCATCGCGAGGCTTGACCACCTCGAGCAGGGTGATCGGTAGCGCCTGGCGCCAGGTGTCGAAGCTGCCCAACGGCTGGGTGTGGGCGATATGGATGCGGGTCAGTTCGCCGCCATGCTGCTCGCGGAACTGCGCCAGGGCCACTTCGCTCTGCAAGGTCACGGCATTGGCCACCAGCCGCCCGCCAGGGCGCAGGCGCTCCCAGCACAGCGCCAGCACGCCTTCGCGGGTGACGCCGCCGCCGATGAATATCGCATCGGGGCGCTCCAGGTCATCAAGCGCCTGCGGGGCCTTGCCGCGAATCAGCTGCAGGCCGGGCACGCCCAGGGCATCGCGGTTATGTTCGATGAAGCCCTGGCGGCCTTCGTCGGCTTCGATGGCCAGGGTCCGGCAGCTGGGGTGGGCTCGCATCCACTCGATGCCGATCGAGCCGCTGCCAGCGCCCACGTCCCACAGCAGCTCGCCCGGTTGTGGTGCCAGGCGGGCCAGGGTGATGGCACGCACATCGCGCTTGGTCAGCTGGCCGTCATGACGGAAGGCGCTGTCCGGCAGGCCGGCCACGCGAGGCAGGCGCGGGGTATCAGGCGAAGCCTGGCATTCGATGGCGATCAGATTCAGCGCGGCGATATCGGCGTGCGGCCAGTCTTCGGCCGTGCCGCTCAGTTGGCGCTCCAGTGGCCCGCCGAGGTGTTCGAACACCTGGAGACGGCTGGGGCCAAAGCCACGTTCGCACAGTTGTGCGGCGATGGCGGCCGGGCTGTGCTGGTCGTTGCTCAGCACCAGCAGGCGCAGGCCGCTGAACAGGTGGGCATTGAGCGTGGCCAGCGGGCGGGCGACCACCGAGACCACCTGCACGTCCTGCAACGGCCAGCCCAGGCGGGCGGCGGCGAGGGCGCAGGAGGAGGGCATCGGCAGCACCTGCATCTCGCTGGCGGGCAACTGGCGCGCCAGGCTGGCGCCGACGCCGTAGAACATCGGGTCGCCGCTGGCCAGCACGCACACCGGCTGGCCGCGCAGGGCCAGCAGCGGCTCCAGCGAAAACGGGCTGGGCCAGTGGATCTGCTCGGCGCTCGCGCAGTGGGGCAGCAGGGCCAGCTGGCGCGGGCTGCCGACGATGTGCGTGGCCGCCAGCAGGGCGCGTCGGGCCTGCTTGCCCAGGCCGCTGAAGCCGTCTTCGCCGATGCCTATTACTGTGAGCCAGGGGGCCATGTGTTTCGTTCCGCCAATGTTGGAGCCGCTTCGCGCCTCTTCGCGGGTAAACCCGCTCCCACAGGTACAGCACCGCCAACAGGGGCAGCGTGATTCTGTGGGAGCGGGTTTACCCGCGAAGAAGGCGACGCGGTTCAGAATTTCTACTCAATCGCAGTAGATGCTCGACCACCGGCTTTTCATGCCGCCGGACAAAGCAGGCATAATACCGCGCCTTCTACACTGAAGCGCACCTTCACGATTGCCGGATGCCCCTTTGAAGCAGGCCCAGCCCCCCAACATTACGCCTCGTCCCTCGGCCTGCCCGGGGTTGTGGCGCGTCGTCGCTGCGCGCGATGGCGGCATCTGCCGGATCAAGCTGCCCGGCGGCCTGCTGCTGGCTGACCAGGCCGAGGCCGTGGCCGACGCCGCCGAGCGCTTCGCTGGCGGCGTGATCGAGGCGACCAACCGCGCCAATCTGCAGATCCGTGGCATCGGCAACGACCACCGCGGGCTGGTCGAATGCCTGCTGGCGGCGGGCCTGGGGCCGCGCGAGGCGGCCGGCGACGATGTGCGCAACCTGATGCTCAGCCCGCTGGCGGGGCTCGACCCGAGCATGCTGCTCGATACCCGGCCGTTGGCCGGGCAGATCCTCGACCTGCTTGAAGGCACGCCACGCTTCCATGAGCTGTCGGCCAAGTTCGCCGTGCAACTCGATGGCGGTGAAGGGCTGGCGATGCTCGAACACCCCCATGACCTGTGGCTGTCCGCCGCGCAGTTCGAGCAGCGCACCTGGCTGATGTTCGGCCTGGCCGGCTGCCCGGCCGACCAGCCAGTGGGCGCGGTGCCGGTGGAGCAGGGGTTGGCGCTGGTCAGGGCGGTGCTTGCGCGCTTTCTCGACCTGGCCACGCCCGAGCAGTCGCGCATGCGTCAGTTGTTGGCGACCTGCAGCGTCGAGCAGTTCATCGACGGGCTGGCCATCCGCCGCGACGATGCCGTGTTGAACTGGCGGCGTGCCAAGGCACCGGGCGCCTGGCTGGGCGTGTTGGCGCAAGGTCAAGGTGTGGCCCTCGGTGTGGCCCCGCCGTTGGGCCGCCTGACCCCGGCCATGCTGCGTGGCGCTGCGCACATCGCCCGGCAGTGGGGTGACGGCAGCTTGCGCCTGAGCCCCTGGCAGAGCCTGGTGCTGACGTCGGTCGCCCAGGAATCCATCGGCCAGGCCCGCGATCAGCTCGCGGCGCTGGGCCTGCTCTGCGCCCCGGACCAGCCGCTGGCCCGTGTCGCCGCCTGCACCGGCTCCAGCGGCTGTGCCAAGGCCCTGGCCGACACTAAGGCCGACGCCGTTACCCTGGCCGCCCGGCTGCAGCATGGCGCCCCCGCCAGCGTGCACCTGTCCGCCTGCCCCCGTTCCTGCGCCGTGGCCCATGTCGCCCCGGCCACCTTGCTGGCCTGCGCCCCGGGCCGCTACGACCTTTACCTGCGCGATGCGCGCCTGCCGGGTTTCGGCCGGCTGCGCGCCGCCAACCTCACCCCAGAAGAAGCAGGCGCCATGCTCGACCTGCCGACGGAGCACCTTGATGATTGACTACATCCGCGATGGTCAGGAGATCTATCGCAATTCTTTCCGCATCATCCGCGAGGAGGCCCGGCTCGAGCGCATTCCCGCCGACCTGGAGAAGCTCGCCGTGCGCGTGATCCATGCCTGCGGCATGGTCGAGGCCATTGACGGCCTGCAGTTCTCCGAGGGTGCCGGCACCGCCGGGCGTGAAGCCCTGGCCAAGGGCGCGCCGATCCTGTGTGACGCACACATGGTCGCCGAAGGCATCACCCGCGCGCGCCTGCCGGCGAACAACCCGGTGATCTGCACCCTGCGCGACCCCAGCGTGCCGGACCTGGCCAAGGCCGAAGGCAATACCCGCTCTGCGGTGGCCCTGGAGCTGTGGCGCCCGCACCTGGAAGGCAGCGTGGTGGTGATCGGCAACGCGCCGACCGCGTTGTTCTACCTGCTGGAAATGATCGATGCCGGAGCACCCAAGCCTGCGCTGATCCTTGGCTTCCCGGTCGGCTTTGTCGGTGCAGCCGAGTCCAAGGCCATGCTCGCCGCCGACAGCCGCGGCGTGCCCTTCGTGATCATGCAGGGCCGCCTGGGCGGCAGCGCCATGGCCGCCGCAGCGGTCAATGCCCTCGCCACGGAGGTGGAATGATGCAGGCACGCGGACGACTGCTGGGCCTGGGCGTGGGCCCGGGCGACCCTGAACTGATCACGGTCAAGGCCCTGCGCCTGCTGCGTGAAGCGCCGGTGGTGGCGTACTTCGTGGCCAAGGGCAAGCGTGGCAACGCCTTCGGCATCATCGAGGCGCACCTGCAGGCCGAGCAGACCCTGCTGCCGCTGGTGTACCCGGTGACCACCGAAGCGCTGCCGGCGCCGCTGTCCTACGAGCAGGTGATCAGCGACTTCTACGACGAAGCCAGCGTGCAGGTGGCCGAACACCTCGACGCCGGCCGCGATGTGGCGGTGATCTGCGAGGGCGACCCGTTCTTCTACGGCTCCTACATGTACCTGCATGACCGCCTGGCGTCGCGCTACGAGGCCCAGGTGATCCCAGGTGTCTGCTCGATGCTCGGGGGGGCCTCGGTGCTGGGCGCGCCGCTGGTGTATCGCAATCAGACCCTGACCGTGCTCTCCGGCGTGCTGCCTGCCGACGAGCTCAAGCGTCGCCTGGCCGATGCCGATGCGGCGGTGATCATGAAGCTGGGGCGCAACTTCCCCAAGGTTCGCCAGGCGCTCACCGAACTGGGTATGGATGGCCGCGCGCTGTACGTCGAGCGTGCGACCATGGCCAACCAGAAGATCGTGCCGCTGGATGAAGTCGACCCACAGTCTTCGCCGTACTTCTCGCTGATCATCGTGCCGGGTGAAAAATGGCAGGGATGAACAACGTACCGGCCATCGTCATTCTCGGCCCCGGCAGCCTGGCGACCGCGCAGCGCATCCAGCAACGTTATCCACAGGCCGTGATCCATGGCCTGCAAGGGCGCGTGGAGGGGGCCGACCGTTACTACAGCGCATTCGGCGACACCCTGCGGGCCCTGTATCGGCAGGACACCCCGATCATCGCCCTGTGCGCGGCCGGTATCGTGATTCGCACCCTGGCGCCGCTGCTCGACGAGAAAGGCAGCGAGCCGCCGGTGCTGGCCGTGGCCGAGGACGGCAGCGCCGTGGTGCCGTTGCTCGGTGGGCTGGGCGGGGTCAATGTGATGGCCCGGGCAATCGCCGAGGCACTGGGCGTGAATGCCGCGATCACCACCAGCGGTGAGCTGCGCTTCGGCACCTGCCTGCTCAACCCGCCAGAGGGCTATGCCTTGGCGGACCTGGAGCAGGGCAAGCGCTTTGTCAGCGACCTGCTGGCCGGGGAAACGCTGCGCATCGAAGGCGATGCACCCTGGCTCGAGCATGCCCAACTGCCGGTCAGCGACAACGCCCAGCGCATCCTCCATGTGGGCAGTGCTGCGCGACCGGCCAACCGCGATGAGCTGGTGATCCATGCCCGTTGCGTGGTGGTGGCGGTTGCAGCTGGTGGCGCCGACCTGGCCCGGCAAGTGCGTGAAGCCTTGCAGGCGGCAGGTATCGCCGAAGCGGCGCTGGCCTGTTTGCTGGCAAGCGAAGCCGACATGGCCGCGCCGGCCTTGCAGGAGGCTGCGCAAACCCTGAACGTTGCCCTGCGCTTCGCCCCTGCTGCCAGCAGCCCTGAGCAGATGCTGGCCGATACGTTGGGGCAGGCTCGGGTCGAAACCCATGCCGGGTTGGCTGTGGCGATTGCCGCAAAGCCGATCGACAGCGCGCAACTGGGTCGCCGTCGTGGCCGCCTGGCCGTGATCGGCCTGGGCCCTGGCGCCGCCGAGTTGATGGTGCCGGCGGTCAAGGCCGAACTGGCGCGCGCCCAGGATGTACTGGGCTATGAAACCTACGTGCGCATGGCCGGCCCGTTCCGCGACGACCAGGTGCTGCACTGCACCGACAACCGCGAAGAGATGCAGCGTGCCCGCCATGCGTTCGAACTGGCGGCGCAAGGGCGCTCGGTGGTGGTGGTGTCGTCGGGCGACCCGGGCGTGTTCGCCATGGCCGCTGCGGTGCTCGAAGCGCTGCACGAATCCACCGACCCGGCCTGGCAGCGGGTCGACCTTGAGATCCTGCCGGGCGTTTCCGCCTCCCTGGCCACCGCCGCACAAGCCGGGGCACCGCTGGGCCACGACTTCTGCGTGATGTCGCTGTCGGACAACCTCAAGCCGTGGTCGATCATCGAGAAACGCCTCGACCTCGCGGCCCAGGCCGACCTGGTGCTGGCGTTCTACAACCCGATCTCCAAGTCGCGGCCGCATCAGCTGGGCCATGCACTGGAAGTGGTGCGCCGCCATCGCCAGGCGCATACGCCGGTAGTGCTGGGGCGCGACATCGGGCGCCCGGGGCAGACCCTCAGGACGGTCACGCTGGGCGAGCTGGTGCCCGAGATGGTCGACATGCGCACCATGGTGCTGGTCGGCTCCTCGACCACCTGCACCTTCCCCCGTGCCGACGGCAGCCAGTGGGTCTACACGCCGCGCTGGTACCCCGCGAAAGCCTGACCTGCGAGGAAGGCTGGCCTGCTGAACGGCACATTCTCACCTGCATAGTCTTCGAGTCTCACCCGGCATCCGCCGGGTTCTGACTCAAGGATATGCATGATGAGCAAAAACCTGATCTCCGATACCCACTCCGCTGCCATCGTCGAGCAGTCGCTGGTGGCCTTCGCTGCCGGTATGAGCCTGCAGAATCGTACCGATGTCATGAATTCGTATCAGTTTGCCTCGCTGGTGGCTTCCAGGCTTTATGACAGCGAGAACCAGAGCGAGGCCTGGTACAAGCAGAACCTGAAAGTGATGGAGGACCTGGGCTGGCTGACGGTGCGTCGTACCTACGAGCGCGAACACTCCGACTCGCAGTCCCTCACGCTGGGCGCCGTCGCCTTCAAGGCCATGCGCGTTGTTGGTCAGGCCGCGTTCGGTGGGCCGGTGTCCGAGGCCATCGGCAAATTGGCCGAGGCTGCCCTTGAAGGCCTGGGGCAAGTGACCGAAGCCCAGGACATCTTCAAGCACAACTTCAGGGAGAAGCTGGTCGGGACCATTGGCCTGGCGGCTTGCCTTGAAAACGAAGAGGGGCAACTGATGATGGTGCAGACCGCGGTCAGCACCAAGGGTATGAGCCGCGACCTGGATACCGTGGCCTTCGAATGGAAAAACACCGACACCTACCACTACTCGGGCACTGCGTTGCTCACCTTCAACAATGATCACTACGCCCGCGTGCGCGAGCATGTGGAGCAGCGCTTGGGTGAACGTCGTTTCGAGAACGTGCTGCAATACGATTTCTGATCCATGAACCTTGGTCGCCGTCCGCTGTGGTGGTGGCCAGGCCTGCCCGGTAGACCAAGGCCGGGCGCTGACAAGGGGGCATGCATCATGGACAAGCACAGAGCGGCGGTGGCGGGCAGCAGCCTGGTCGCATTCTTGCCTGGCGTTACCGCCGCGCAGCGTAGCGCGGTGCAGCTGGCGGCGTTGATGGCCGAGCGCGTGACGCGCACCGACCATGACCAAGGGTTGGTGACCGACTGGTTCAGCCATTACCGCAGACAGCTGCAGTATTACGGATGGGACGCCTTGTCGGCCGAGCAGGAGCACTGGCCTGGGCTCGAGCGCCCCGGCATCGTCAATGCTGCGCTGCGACGGATTGAAGCCACGGCTGGCGAGCATTACTCGACTGCGCTGGGGCTGGCGATGACGGGGTTGGCCGAGAGCGAATGGGCGTTGCTCAACTTCGAGCAACGTACCCGGGAACGCGGGGTTTTCCAGCTGTTGCCGTGTGCACCCAGCAAGCCGGGATATGTGGATCTGGTGCTCTACCGCGAACACTGCGAACGCGACATGCTCAACACCGGTTTTTTGCTTCGCAGTCGTGAAGCGACGCGGGTGCAGGCTGAACTGGTGCGCTTCAATACGCGTTTGTTCGACCAGTCGTATCGCAGCTTGGTGGAACAACGCCTGGAAAAGATCGTCCGGCAGCAGATCCTGTCCTTCGAGATCTGAGGCGCGTTACGGCACCATGTAGCCCTTGATCCCGGTGAAGATGATCTGCGCCGCCAGGGCGCAGACGAACAGGCCCATCAGCCGGCTGACGATTTGCAGGCCCTGGTCGCCGAGCAGGCGTTCAATGCGGTGCGAGAGGTACAGCACCAGGCCGACGGTGAAGCTGGCCAGGGCAATACTGACGATAGCCAGCAGCTTGTCGTCCCAATGCGGCTGGCCCACCCCCATCACCAACAGCGCACCGATGGTGCCCGGGCCGACGGTCAGCGGGATGGTCAGCGGCACGATGGTTACGTCCTGCTGCACGTTGTCGGTCTGGATCGCCGACTTGCCCTGGGCCATGGCCAGCGCCGAGATGAACAGCACCGAACCCGCGCCGATACGGAAGGCGTCGGCGGTGATGCCGAACACGCCGAAGATCACTCGCCCGAACAGGTACAAGAGCACGCTGGCGATGAGCGTGGCGATGGCCACGCGCCAGGCCAGCTGCTTGCGCTCCTTGCTGGAGTGGCCACGGGTCAGGCTGATGAAGCACGACAGCACGAAGAACGGGCTGTAGAGCACGAGCATTTTCAGGTAGACGCTGAACAACTCATGGAGCATGGGGGAGGGTCCGCGGCGGGAGTGGGTGCGGGCAAGTGTATCAGCAGGTTTGACGGTTGTTGGGGCCGCTTCGCGCCCCTATCGCCGGCAAGCCGGCTCCCACAGGGTGGACTGCCCCCAAGAAGTTGGACACCAATCCAACCCTTGGGGGATTTATGGGCAAGTACACCGAGCGCTTCAAGCTCATAGCCATCAGCGCCTACCTAGAAGGCAACAATGGCTTCAGGAAGGTAGCGCAGCATTTTGGTATCG